>NZ_JBKFEE010000059.1:0-901 GCF_046503825.1 Asticcacaulis sp. W401b | reverse complement strand
TGCCCGCGTCAACTATACAATTGACCTTGTCAGCCTGCGATCTCGTATTGCCGGACAGGATGGCGGACCATGGCATCGACATCGATCCCGTCCAGCAACCAATGCAATTGCTCAGTCGTCAGCGTAACGACCAGGGCCTCGCGCCGAGGCCAGCGAAACCGGTCTTCCGTCAGCCGCTTCAGGACAAGGACAAAGCCCGAACGGTCAAAAAACAGCAATTTCATCCGGTCGCGGCGCCGATTACAAAACGCAAAAACCGCCGGCTTGAACGGGTCCAGTGCCATCGTCTCCTGCACCAGGACCGCAAGACTATTAATCCCCGCACGGAAGTCGATCGGCTCACGATGAAGGTAGACAGGAAGGTCAGCGCCCAGTCTGAACATCGCTCAAAGCCCCAATGATCGCTGCCAATCCATACCTGTCTCCGGCTTCCAGCGTCAGCCTCACCCCGTTGGGTAATGACGCGCTCATCTTCAACGGCGCTCCAAAACCGTCACTCCCCGTAGATCCTAAACGCTCCTGCCGGCCAGATACCATCCGCCCGACCTCCGCCTCTTGCGCACTCTCATCACGGTCGCAAATCTGCACCGGGATGAAGGCTGTCGATGAAGCGCCACCCATTGTGCGGCTCTCTTCGAAGGCCTTGATCCACTTCCTCAACAGGTTCGCGTTTACCCCATGTTCAAGTGCCTGACGCGAAACAGACACTCCAGGTCTAAGGCATGACGCCACCAGCCGCGCTTTCCACACTGGGTCATACCAGCGACGCCCGTCACTCCCAACACGAACAACGCCACGTCCAAAATTCAACGAATCCAATTGGTGTCCACCTTCCTTCTTGGTGGACACATCTTCCAACATCCCCCACCTCACCAAAAGGTGCAGGGAAATTCGCGCTTAC
>NZ_JBKFEE010000058.1:0-958 GCF_046503825.1 Asticcacaulis sp. W401b | reverse complement strand
ACGCTGCAAATCGTGTGGGATGAATACATAGCGGGCGATCCCGACGGTTATCGCTACAGCCGCTTCTGCGAGCTTTACCGCGACTGGGAAAGTCGTGTTCCGGTGACGATGCGTCAGACGCATCTGGGCGGCGATAAGATGTTCGTCGACTATGCTGGAGACACGGTGCCGGTGATCGTTGACCGCCGCGCCGGAAAGGTTCAGGAGGCTCATCTCTTCGTTGCCGTCCTTGGAGGCTCAAGCCTGAGCTTCGCGCTTGCCACCTGGACGGAGACGCTTCCGGACTGGATTGAGGGACATGTTCAGGCCCTGGCTTACTTTGGCGGCGCGCCGGCCCTGATAGTGCCGGACAACCCAAAGGTCGCGGTAATTCGGGCCTGCTTTTACGATCCCGATATCAACAAGACCTATGCGGAGCTGGCGGCCCACTACGGCACGTCGCTCTTGCCCGCACGGCCTCGCCGTCCGCGTGATAAGGCTAAAGTTGAAGCCCTGGTTCGTATTGTCGAGCGCTGGCTTCTGGGGAAGCTGCGACGCCAGCGTTTCTACAGCCTGGCCGAAGTCAATGCGGCCATCGCCAGCATGCTTCAGGCTTTAAATGACGAACGGATCCTTCGGATATACCGCAAGACGCGGCGTCAGATGTTTGAGGAAATAGATCGACCGAAGCTACGGCCCTTGCCCGTAGAGCCATTCGTCCTGGCGGAATGGAAGCGGCGTAAGGCCGGCATCGATTATCACGTCGAATTCGACCGGCACTTTTACTCGATCCCCTACCGCTATGCCCGCTGCGACGTTGAACTGCGCGCTACCCGCCGGACAATCGAGATCTTCCTTCATGGCGAACGTATTGCGTGTCACGTGCGCGGATCGGGTGATGGTAAGCACACCACCCTGGCCGAGCACATGCCTTCCAGCCACCGCCGTTACGACGGCATGACGCCTGCAGCCTTGCTCA
>NZ_JBKFEE010000057.1:0-961 GCF_046503825.1 Asticcacaulis sp. W401b | reverse complement strand
GACATGCTTCTTCTTGAGCTCCCGGTGGATCGCCGCCCAGTCAGGTTCCGAGCGCCGACGCTGCCCTTGCCGCGTCGCGGCCCTGCCGTAAAGCCGCTGTTCCAGTTCCGCATCCGTCACCGACGCCGAAAGCGGCCAGTCCAGTCCCGTGGCTTCGAACCGCTTCAGCATTTCCCTGACGGTTGTCTCTCCCATTCCTGATCGACGCGCAACTTCGCGGCCGCTCAGATGGGCTTCAAACTTAAGCAGCAAAATCTCGCGCACGCGGCGCATGGCTACTCTCTCCGTGGGCATCATCCGCTCCTGAAAAAGGAGCGAATTAACCACCAACGGACGCTGCCAACCTCAGCCCACAACTGCGCGGGATAATGTCGGAATGGGTGCGCGCCATCATCTCGGAATGCTGCGCGCCATCATGTCGGAATCCCGCGCGCGATCATCCCGGAATCTGCAATCATCGGGCTTGTGTGCCATGAACTGGGACTCTCCGCACGGCTGCGCGTGCAATCCTCCGGTGGCTTCGACTACACAAACATAAGGGAGGCCGGGGACTGGTCACTTGAGGTCGGACACCAAATCGGGGCCAGAACCTATATCAACCCCATAGGCGGTGCCGCGCTTTACAGAGCCGACCGTTTCCAGGCCCGCAACATGGAACTGAACTTTCTTAAGATGGATGAGAGGGTCTACGACCAGCAAAGGGCGGATTTTGAATCCTCCCTGTCCATTATTGATGTGCTGATGTTCACCGGTATCGACGGTGTGAAGGAAAGGCTCAAGGCCTGCCAAATCATACAGGCTCAGAACATGAGCTCATAATTAGGCAGTAAACTCATAAAACGGGTTTTCAAGCTGTCATACACATCCACTGATTTGGAGGCCGTTTTCATGACCCGTCGCCGCTATAGAACTGACAGCCGGGCAGGCTCATGATAGCCATATGGCTTTGCCCATGCTGAGC
>NZ_JBKFEE010000056.1:0-974 GCF_046503825.1 Asticcacaulis sp. W401b | reverse complement strand
ATCATGTTGATTTTATTGAGGTTTCAGGTTTTCCGATTTTTGAAGCGTTGCTGTCCGTCAAACGATCATTTGGCGGACTTGCGGCTTTTGTCCGTCAACTATGGACTTTCGATGGGAAAACGGACAAGCTGATTTCCGGACCAATTTCCGGACAAAATCGCTATGGCGTCGATCGGTTACGCGAGAGTTTCCACCCACGAGCAGAATTTGGACCTGCAAAAGGATGCGTTGAGCGCCGTAGGTTGCTCGATGATTTTCGAGGACAAGATTTCGGGCGCCAAGTCGGAACGGCCCGGGCTTTCCGATGCGCTGGCATATGTTCGTGCCGGAGATGTTTTGACGGTATGGAAACTTGACCGGCTCGGCCGATCGATGTCCCATCTGATCAAGACGGTGAATGACCTCGAAGAACGAGGCGTCGGTTTCAAATCCCTGACCGAGCAGATCGACACCACGACGGCCAGTGGCCGGCTCATCTTCCATTTGTTCGCCTCGCTCGGGCAGTTCGAACGGGACCTCAATCGTGAACGAACACAGGCTGGCCTTAAAGCTGCCGAGGCTCGTGGTCGCAAAGGCGGGCGCAAGCAGGTTTTGACAGAGGCCAAGCTGGCTCTGGCCCGGGCGCATATTGCCAAAGGATTGACCGTGCGGGAGGCGGCATCGCGCGTGAAGGTCGGGAAAACCGTGCTATATTCCAAGCTCCGTGACCAAAAGTCATAGTTGGGAAGTCCAAAATGGGCCGGTGGGATCAGCAATACTTGGGATACCGGACGTTTCCAGAAGCGCTGACGTCGCTGGAAATCGAGCGGTTTTTCACGCCGACGCCGGAAGAGTTGAAAGTAATTTCGCAACGGCGCACGGCGCCCAACCGCATTGCCTTTGCCCTGCAGGTTGGCTTTCTCAAGATGACGGGTCGCTTGCTGAATTCCGTCGAGATCGTGCCGGCTTCGATTTTCGAGGCCATTGGAGACAAG
>NZ_JBKFEE010000055.1:0-1009 GCF_046503825.1 Asticcacaulis sp. W401b | reverse complement strand
TTTTTCGCTGGCGGCAGCACGCAAGGCGTTTGTGTCGTAAGCTTTGTCGCCCAGCACAATGGTGCCTTCCCTCATGGCGCTCAGCATGGTCAAAGCCATTTGGCTATCATGAGCCTGCCCGGCAGTCAGTTCGAGGGCGATAGGTCGCCCTTCGGCATCGACGACGGCATGGATCTTGGTCGTCAACCCGCCACGGGAACGTCCCATGCAGCCATCGTCAAGGCCCCCTTTTTTGCCGTCGCACCATGTTGGTGCACGCGGACGCAGGAGGAGTCAATCATGATGATATCGCCGTCAAAGGCCTTTGATATATCTGCTAAAATCCGATCCCAAACGCCAGCTTTGCGCCACCGGACGAAGCGATTATAGCAGGTGGTCGAAGGCCCGTACCGCTCCGGAATATCCGCCCATGGCGAGCCTGCCCGAAACCTCCATAAGATGCCGTTGATGACGCGGCGATCATCAACACGAGGGACGCCGCGAGGCTTGTTCGGCAGTAGCGGCGAAATAATTTCCCATTCTGTCTCGGTCAGCTCATAGCGGCGACGGGTCATCAAAAAGGCCTCCAAATCAATGGAAGCCTTGAATCACGCGTAAGACAGATTGAAAACCCGTTTTATGAGTTTACGGCCTAGGCGTTGCTGCTTACGACGACTACGTGGCTCAAAGCGATGGTTCGTTACTCTCAACCCGATCCATCCTCGTCCCGTCTGGTCTTTGGTATGTCCAAGGTGGCGGTTTAAATTTGGATAATTGCCTAGGCGCCCCCTTTTTTGAAGCTGCCGATGGTGCGTCAATATATCTTGGCACGTTTGATCTGACGAGCGACAAGATGTCAATCAACATGGATACGACGAGTATTGGGCAAGCCCTGTCAGGCAAGCCGATTAAGCTAGTCCAAGCTCATTGGGTCAATGGATACACCTATCCATGTCGCCAGCTGTCGATGTACGCTCTTGAGTTCGATGGGTTTCCATTTGCAAACGGATACCAATGGGGCTCTCGCGCG
>NZ_JBKFEE010000054.1:0-1016 GCF_046503825.1 Asticcacaulis sp. W401b | reverse complement strand
AACGCGCTTTTGCGGCTGAATGGCAAACGTGTCAAACTCTATTCCGCTATTTCGTGGGGCTATTGGGGCTATAACGGCATGTGGCCGACGCCCGCCCTGGCACGGCGCGAAGTCGAGGCGGCGCAGGCTCTGGGCCTCAACTGCCTCCATGCGCACCGCAATGTCGGCAAGCACGATGTTTTTGATCGTCAGGACGAACTGGGGCTGATGCGCGTCATGGAACCCGGCGGCGGGCGCCACGCCATCGGCAAGGACCTGAAACCCGGCGAAAGCCTGTCCGAGGCCGATGCCTTCAGTCGTGCCTATATGATCGAGAAGTGTCGCCTGATGGCCAGAACCTTCCGTTCGCATCCGTCACTGGCGCACTACACGCTTCAGAACGAAATTGGGGCCAATCTCAATAATCCCGACGTCCAGAATGTCCTGAAAATTATTCACGACGAAGACCCGTCGCGCACGGTCATCCTCAATGACGGCTTTGTCAAACGGGGCGCGGCGCAGGCCATGTATCTGGCCTATAATGACCACTATTTCCGCTCGGATGTCGAACCTTTCGGCGGCTGGTGGGTGGAGCATCAGGGGGCCGGGGATCAGTGGTACGACAAGTTCTATCAGTCGAAAGACAGCTATATCCATTATCAGACCGGTAAGCCCTATATCGTCGAATTTGGTGAAATGCAGGGCTGTGCTACGGCGGACAACCATGTGCTGATGGTCGCCGACATTCTGGCCAATGGCGGTAAGTCTTACGACCTTGAAGACCATAAGGTCATCGTGCAAAACACCTCGGCCTATCTCGATAAATGGGGCTTCCGCAAAGCGTTTCCGACGACGGAAAGCCTGTTCCTGTCGGTGGGTCGCAAGGTTTATGACGCCTGGCAGAACTATCTGGAAAACATCCGCATCGGTGACGAAGTTGATATTGCCGCGATTTCCGGATGGGAGACGACGGCCATCGAAAACCACTCCGGCATTGTCGATAATCTGCGCTATTTCAAATCGCCGCCCGATCTTCT
>NZ_JBKFEE010000053.1:0-1109 GCF_046503825.1 Asticcacaulis sp. W401b | reverse complement strand
TTAAACTCGCAGGTGATCAAGGACCTTCGTTCGCAACGCGCTCAGGTCAGCCGTCGGATCGCTGAAATGGAGACACGCTACGGGCCGCTGCATCCGGACATTATCAAAGCTAAGCGCGAATTGCAGGATATTGACGGGCAGATCAAATCCGAGATCAACCGCATCATATCCAATCTCGAAGCGGAAACAGCTGTTCAACGTCAGCGCGCCGGTTCTATGGCGAGCAGTGTGGGTCAGGCAAGGGGCGCGCTGGCTGGAAACAACCGTGCCCAAGTGCGCCTGAACGAACTTGAACGCGACGCTGAGTCTGTGCGTACGCTCTATGAATCCTATTTGGCTCGCTTCAAACAAACCTCTTCGCAAGATGGTATCGAGAAGACAGATGCGCGGATCGTGGCGCGCGCCAAACTACCGACAGGGCCATCGTCGCCTAAGATCCCTCTGGGAATGGCTATAGCACTGATAAGCGGCTTAGGGGCGGGAGCCGCGTCTGTTCTCTTAAGACGTGCACTGGACAGCGGTCTGGTCACAGCGATCGATGTTGAAAATCAGTTGGGCCAATCGTGCCTGGCCAGTGTCCCGGCCTTGGGCTCTACGGTTGAGAAAGGCACTAAGGTCCCAACCGAACCTTTCCGTTATGTGCTTGAGAAGCCATTGTCTGTGTTTACCGAAGGCTTTCGGAGCCTGCGCGCTTCGCTGCTCTACTCGCGGCTTGGCAATGAGGTAAAGGTCATCGCCATTACCTCCTCTCTTCCCGGGGAAGGCAAGACGACGACCTCCATGTGTCTGGCGCAGGTGTTTGCTCAAGCTGGCCAGTCGGTGATCGTTGTTGACTGCGACCTGCGTCGTCGATCGCTGAATGATGTCTTAGGCATTGATGCGAAGGTGGGCCTGCTGGAGGTTCTGGCTGGAACGGCCCGTCTGGATGAAGTGCTGTTGCGTGATCAGCAGGGCGTGGACTATCTGCCTCTTGCGCGCAGCCAGTACACACCGAAGGACGTGTTTGGCACGCAGGTGATGGACCAGTTGCTGCAAACGCTTCGTTCTCGTTATCAGATTATCATCCTCGATACGGCGCCTGTGCTGCCCGTGGTCGACACACGCATCCT
>NZ_JBKFEE010000052.1:0-1130 GCF_046503825.1 Asticcacaulis sp. W401b | reverse complement strand
CGCGGTTCAGATTCAAGAATCCGATGAATCGAGCGGGCGAGCCAAGTGTTGCGGAACTGCTGGCGCAGTTGAAGGCCAATGCGGCCGAAATCGCCCTGTTGAAGGCGCAGAAGGAAGCGCTTGCCCTGCGGGTCGTCAAACTTGAAGAAGAACTGGCACTGGCGCGGCTGCATCGATTTGCCCCCAAGAGTGAAAAACACATCGACCGCCTCTTTAATGAAGCCGAACAGACGGTGGCGGAATATGAGGGCGAGGATGGTGATGACGGCGATGGCGGCGATGGCGATGGCGTTGTTTTACCGGAAACCGGCTTAGCGTCTGGCAATCCTGAGACGGGTAAGAAGCGCGGGCGCCGCCCGCTACCGGAAAACCTGCCGCGCGAGCGCGTCGAATATGACCTTCCCGACGATCAGAAGGGGTGCCCTTGCTGTCGTGGCCAGATGCATAGGATAGGAGACGTCCAGTCCGAGCAGCTTCATATCGAGGTCAAGGCGAAGGTTCTGCAGAATGTGCGCTTCAAATATGCCTGCCGCCATTGCGATCGTAACGGTATCCACACGCCTGTTGTCATCGCCCCTATGCCGGCGCAGCCCCTGCCGGGGAGTGTGGCCACGGCCTCGACGCTAGCCTTTGCCCTTGTCCATAAATATGTCGACGGAACGCCTCTTTATCGCCTGTCGCAGGCGTTTGAACGCGCGGGTGTTCCTATCAGCCGCGGCACCCTGGGCCACTGGGTTATCGGTTCCAGTGAAAAACATCTGAGCCGCATCTATGACGCGCTGAAGCTGCGGCTTTTGTCCCAGCCGCTGATCCATGGTGACGAGACGACGGTTCAGGTGCTGAAGGAAAAGGATCGGGAAGCCACGAGTAAGTCCTTTATGTGGGCCTATCGCAGCGCCGAGGACAGCCGGGAGCCGATCGTACTGCTCGATTACCAGCCAGGTCGTGCCTCCACCTACCCCCAGGCCTTCCTGGGGGACTATCGCGGCACCTTGATGAGCGATGGCTATACGGCGTGGCGCTCGCTGAAAGGGGCAACGCACCTTGGATGTATGGCTCATTCCAGGCGACGCTTTGTCGACGCCCACAAGGCCAGGCCCAAACCGGGCGGGCCGCCGGACCAGGCTCTC
>NZ_JBKFEE010000051.1:0-1281 GCF_046503825.1 Asticcacaulis sp. W401b | reverse complement strand
CTGTATGGGTATGTGGCAGGGGATCCAGTCAATAAAAGCGATCCGACTGGGCTTCAGGAAGCGCCATCTGACACAGAGCGGCGGACCAGGCGAGTGGAGGTGCACCCTGCGGCATTACCTGCGATCAAAATGTGGAACGATGGGGTTACCGTCTGGAATCTCTATTCTGCAGTAACCAGCCTAGGCATGAAGGCCACTGCAGATGCGATCGATCCTGACCGAGAAGGTGTAGCAGAGCCTTCGAGACCATCTGATGGGTTACCTGTCCAAGATGGAGCGGTTGTCGTAAAGCCCGGGAAGACAGGCAGTGTCGATCAGATATGGGAGAAAGGAGGCGGTGCAGAGGGTGCGAATGACGATTTCGACAACAGTCCTGTTCTGCCCGATTCCGTAAAGGACATTAAGAATGGTGGTAGAACAGGAGTTCTCGAGGATGGACGAAAAATCACTGTTCGCCCTAACGGAGGTACGACAGATCCAAGGCCAACTGTTGAAGTTACGTCAGGTAACGGTCGTGGCCGAGACACGGATAAATTTAGATATAATGATTGAATAAAATGACAGATTTTACAGCAATTTTCTTTGAAAAGCTTTGTTTTGAAAATGGATCAACTATGGTGTGCTTTAGTACTCCCGAGAAAGGTTGTTCTGAATATATTAAATTTGAATTTGTTAGAAGGTTTTTATTTTTAAAGGAGTCGGAATATTGGTCAATATCTGATGATCAGGACAAAGAATTGTTAATTTCAAATAACAACGGATCCGTTTCTATTTATTTAATAAATTCAGGATCAGTTATAGAGAATAGTTTTTCAGATGATCTAAAGAATGAGCGTCCATATTTATACTCTGTTATGACCTCTGACGAGTGCTTTGAGGTTGCTTGCTTTTCTGAGCCAAGTGAAATTATTCCATCAAAAAAATATTTGAAATAATACTTGCCGGAGTTAGCAAGATAAAAGCTGCGTCGCCGATGACGTGTGAGAATGTTGCCGGGATGGGGTTTGGCGTGGCACGGCCCCCCGTCAGAGCAGCCCGTGATTCCCGCAAGCCTGTCGCCCATACGATGTAATCCCGCTCTGTTGGCCCCTTGGCGTGGGGCATAAACCGTGTCTTGGCGACGGCTATGGAGCGCGATTTAAGGGTATTGTGGAAGGGGTTTATGGGCGTAAGTTTGACCACGTAAAATTTGCACACGCTACGCACAACTTTGTTGTGTTTTTTTGCCCTTCAAGAAATTGATTTATATAGATAATTTGTTTTTGTAATACGAGCTCGTAT
>NZ_JBKFEE010000050.1:0-1466 GCF_046503825.1 Asticcacaulis sp. W401b | reverse complement strand
GTAATTGCTCACGTGGTTGGCGTGCGAGGCTACGCGACGGCGAAGTTTCCGTCGACGAGGACGCGGATCGCGGCGTAAGGCATCAGGCCGCGTAGGCGTGCAGTGCCTGTGATTGAGCGATATCCTGCGTGTATGTCGGCGCCCCATTGTGAGCGGAAGCCGTTTGTCACTTTTCGGAAGACGACCGACGGTCTGATCTCTCGCTCGGAGACATTGTTGGTGGGTGGCACCCTGGGATCGGTCATGAAGACGAAGAACTTGGTCCGCCACGCCTTAATTTGCTTTTTCAGATAGGCCCCGGCCGGATGGGCCGTTGGAATGGCAAGGATTTTATCGAGTTTGTCGTCTGCCTTGGCTGCATAGGCGCGAAGGGTTCCATCTTTCAGGTCCCCGCTTCGATGTCCAACGCGGATACACCATCGCAGATGGTCGCGTATTTTCGGGGCAAAGACCGTGTCGCCGCAGTCGATGGCATATTGTACGTCGCGAAGAACGTGGGCCAGACAGACCTGGTGATTTTTGGCTAGTTCCTGCTGACCGGCATAGCGGTCGCTGATCCAAACGTCCGGATAATGGCCCGCCATCACTTCTTGCGGAACGGACTTGGCTCGGCTCGGCGCGATCTTATGAAGGACCGCCTTGTCCGAGGTGAAGCTCCATTGCCATTGGGTGATACCGCTGACGCGCGTCGTGGTTTCGTCGGACGCGACGACGCGGGCGGTTCGCAGTTGAGCGGCAATGGCCTCGCAAGCCGTTGCCATCTTGCCTTCAAGGCCCTTGAAGATATTGGTCAAACCGCCTTCGGATATCTTCAGGCCGAACAGTTCTCCCATGACGCGCGACAGCCGCTCAAAACTGACATGGTGAGAATGGTGCAAATAGGTGACCAGTGAACGGATTCCAGGACCAAACGGTGAGCCGGTGGGCATCGAGGCGGGCGCGGCAGCGCGGAAACGCCGACCGCATCCGCAACGCCCGCCCATGAGTTCGACCCGCGTAACTACGGGGCGTATCGGCGGCAGGTCGATATGGTCGTAGCGACACCGAATGTGCTGGGAAAGCCGTGACACATCGGCATGGCAGTGGCGACACTCAGAAGCATACACGCGCTCTGTCCGATCAGGATTGTCGGCCAGCCGGCGCGAAACGCCCGGACGCGACGGGCGAGGCTTCTTAGCCCCGCCACCCGGCCGGTTCGGCTTACCAGGGCCGTCGCTCGATGGCGGCTGATGCGAGTTCTTCGAAGTCTTCCGCGCCTTGCCGCCGCGCCGCTCAAGGTCATTCAGCCGCCGGACCAATTCCTCGATCATAGCCCCTTGCTGGCGCAGCAGATCAGCTTGCTCTGCAATCAGCGCGTCTTTTTCTTTATCCGAAAGAGGACGAAGCGGAGGACGAATCATGACCCCATGGATTCAGAACCCGATTCATCGCGCAACCCCAAATCTGCCAACCACGTGAGCAATTAC
>NZ_JBKFEE010000005.1:0-315973 GCF_046503825.1 Asticcacaulis sp. W401b | reverse complement strand
CCGGAAATCCGTTTCGGCGTTAAGCTTCGTAAAGATTTCGTTGCCGCCGTCAGCGGCGAGGAGGCGGTTTCTATTCGAACCCCCGATCCGCGTCAACGGTCTTTTTCGGTTTTCCACAAGGTCGTGGCATTTTGTTTGATACCGCGTCCGGACGTCGCGATATTTTCATGTTTATATCAGTGCCTTAAATAAAATCGGGCGCGGAAAATTTCTTTCCGCGCCCGCTGATTTTGTCCGCGCACACCGTACCGGTCAGGGCAGTTTGGCGATTTGACCCCAAAAACGCACCACTTCGCGCACGGTTTCAGCGTAGAGCGCGCCCTCAAACGGCTTGACGACATAGCTGCTGGCCTGACGCTCGTAGCAGTCGCGAATGTCGGTCGGCGACTCCGACGAGGTGAACATCACCACAGGAATGGCTTTGAAGGCCGGATCGGCCTTGATCTCGCTGAGGAACATCTTGCCGTCCATGCGCGGCATGTTGATATCGAGCAGGATCAGGTCAGGACGGGTGGCCTCGGCGAAACGGCCTTCGCGACGCAGACACTCCAGCCCCTGCGCTCCGTTGCCGGCCACGGACACCCGGCACTCGGTCGCCGCCGTGCGCAGAGCGCGACGAGTCATTTCGACATCGCCTTCATTATCCTCGATCAGCAGAAGTTCGAGAGTCATGACATCTCCGGTTCAGGATTTACAGACGGGCCGGTTGCGGCAGCGTGAAGCTGAAGGTCGTGCCTTCGCCCGGCGTCGAGATAAAACTGATCTCTCCGCCATAGAGACGCACAAATTTGCGGCAGGTCGAAAGGCCAATCCCGGTGCCTGGGAATTCGTCCTCGCTGTGCAGCCTCTGAAAGATGGTGAAGATGCGGTCGGCATAGGCCGGGTCGATACCGATGCCGTTATCGGATACGTCGAAGCGATAGGCCTTGCCTTCGCGGCGCGCCGAAACGTGGATTTCCGGGATGCGCCGGCCGTCCTGAAACTTCAACGCATTGCCGATCAGGTTTTGCAGCAGGACGCGCATCAGGGTGGGCGAGGTGTGCATTTCCGGCAGGGCGCCGCAGGTGACCTTGGCACGCCGGGCTTCGATCACTCCGGCCAAACCGGCGCAGACCTCATCAAAGACGCGCCGCGTATCGACCGCCTCGACCTCAATGGCTTCGCGGCCGACGCGCGAGAAGTTGAGGATATCGCCGATCATGCGGTTCAGCCGGGTGGCGTTGTCGCGGATATATTGCACGTAGCGGCGGCCATCTTCGTCGAGCTTTTCGGCGGAGTCCTCGGCCAGAAAGCCCGCATAGATGTTCATCATGCGCACCGGCTCCTTCATGTCGTGCGAGCAGACATAGGCGAAGCGTTCCAGTTCTTCATTCGACTGACGCAGGGTGGCGTTCAGTTGCAGTATTTGCTGCCGCTGAGTGTAAAGCTCGAGATAGACCTGCACCTTGGATTTGAGGATATCGGGATTGATCGGCTTGAAGATATAGTCCACCGCGCCGATGGCAGCCGCTTCGGTGGCGTAGTGGTCTTCCTTGGAGATGGCGGTCACGAAGATGATCGGCACGCCCTGCATGGACGGGCGGGTCTTCATCAGGCGCGCGGTCTCAAAACCATCCATGCCGGGCATCTGCACATCGAGCAGTACGATGGCGAAGTGGCGTTCGAGCACGAGGCTCAGCGCCGCCTCGCCCGACTCGGCGGTAACGATGTCGGCCCCCAGCGGCTTGAGCAGGGCTTCGGTCGCCAGAAGATTCTGCCAGCGGTCATCGACAATGAGGATAGTGGGCCGCGGCGTCTCGCCCACAGCGGATGGTGTCTGAGCCGTCCTGACCGTCGTCATATCAGCCTCCGATTGCCCTCTGGCGCAGCGAACCTAAAACAGATCGCGTCCGGATTGAATCGAAAAATGCAGCCTAAGACCTTGTTTTTCGATCTCTTCTAAAGACGAGGTCCAGCCCAGTTTGGGGAACAAAGTGCCTTTATACCGTGTTCACAACCTGCGCGTGGCCCGCCATTTTCGTCTTATGCCTTTACGCCCAGATTTCCGGGGGAAAGGAGATATCATGACGCACCACCGCTCCCCCACCCCTGAAGAGATCAGCCAAACCGCCGAAGAGAAAGGCCACGACAGCGATCCCTTTCCGCCGGAAGGCACAACGGACGAACACCTGCTGAGCAAGGACAGCCAGCGCCCGATCCGCGAGGACGAGCGCGTCAAGGCGACGCGCAAGGCGCTCCGCCGCGTCCGCAAACCGCAGAGCCACCTGTAAACGAGGACAGTCAATACTGATTTTTTACGCCCCTTACGGTTAAGGACGGGCCGCGTCAGCAAAACGCGCCTTACGTAAAGTATCATTGTTCTCAAAGGTTTGTCATGATTGATTGTCAAGAACGCAAAGACGGGGCGGCGCTCACGCCCGCGCCTTTGAAGGTACTGGTCGTTGACGACAATCAAGCCTCGGCCCTGACCTTAAGCTGGGCCATCGAGTCGTGGGGCGATGAAGTGCGGACCTGTTTCGACGGTCTCAGCGCGATAGACACGGCACGCAGCTTTCACCCGGACGTCGTGCTGCTCGATCTGGGGATGCCGGAAATCGACGGCCTGAGCGTGGCGCGTGCCCTGCGCGCCGACCCGCGCACGCGTCGCTGCAAGATCATTGCTCAGACCGGCTGGGGCGATGCGGCGCGCCGTCGTGAAACGGCCGAAGCGGGTTTCGACCTGCATCTGGTCAAGCCCATCGACTTTAACGTCTTGCAGGAGATGTTCGAGCTGTTCCGCCTGATGCCCTGCCGGTAACTCAGCCACAGCGACAAACCGTTGCTGATCACCTGAAAACGTCGCATAGTCAGGCCCATGACAGGCAAGCGCAGAATCCTGATCCTGGGGGGCGGTACGGCCGGATGGCTGGCGGCTGCCTATCTGGCGCGCTATTTCGACATCAAGCGTCAGACGCGCCTTGAGATCGTGCTGGTGGAGTCGCCGGAGATCAGCAGCGTCGGTGTCGGCGAAGGCACCTTCCCCACCATCCGCCAGACGCTGAAATTTATCGGCATCGACGAAGCGCCCTTTATGCGGCGCACCACCGCCACCTTCAAACAGGGCATCCGTTTTGCCGACTGGGTAAAGACGCCGCTCAACGGACGGCACGAACACTATTTCCACCCGTTCGAAGCCCCCTACTATACCGAGGGTGAAGGACTGGTCCCCTACTGGCTGTTGCAGGACGAGGCGACGCGCAAGCCCTTTGCCGAGGCCGTAACCTTTCAGAAGCGCGTGGCCGAGGCGCGGCGCGCGCCCAAACGCCCGCACGAAGGCGATTTTGCCGGCCCGCTGAACTATGCCTACCATTTCGACGCGCAGCAGTTGGCAGAGGTGCTGGCCGAACGCGCCGTCGCGCTTGGGGTGGTGCATAAGCCGGCGCGGCTCGATGGCGTGGTGCTCGACCACACAGGGCAGATCGACCGCATCGTCGCCGAAGACGAAGTGCTGACGGCGGACCTCTATATCGACTGTTCGGGCTTTCGGGCCGAACTGATCGGAAAGGCATTGGGGTCGCCGTTCCGCTCGGTGCGCGGGACGCTGTTCACCAACAAGGCGCTGGCGTGCAAGGCACCCTATGAGCGTCCTGATGCCCCCATCGAAAGCTACACGGTGGCCACGGCGCACGCGGCGGGCTGGACCTGGGACATCGGCCTCGATGGGCAGCGCGGCATCGGCTATACCTACTCGACCGACCACACGAGTGACGATGAGGCGGAAGCGACGCTGCGCCGCTATGTGGGCAGCAAGGCCGCGCTGAACCTGCGTGAGATTGCGTTCGAGCCCGGTTATCGCGAGCGCCCGTGGATCGGCAACTGCGTGGCGGTGGGGCTGGCCGGCGGGTTTATGGAGCCGCTGGAATCGACCGGCATCGTGATGATCGAGGTCGCCGTAGCCATGATCGCCGAGCTGTTCCCCCATGCCGGGCCTATCGACGCCCCGGCCCGGCGCTTCAATGCCCTGATGACGGCGCGTTACGAGAATATCGTCACCTTCCTCAAGCTGCACTACGCGCTGAGCCACCGTAGCGAGGCCTTCTGGCGCAACAATGCCGATCCGCAGACCTGGCCTGAGCGGTTGCGTGAGTTGCTGGAGCAATGGCGTTACCGTCCGCCCAGCCGGTTCGACTTCCTGATTGACGTCGAAACCTTCGCCTTCTTCAACTATCAGTACATTCTCTATGGCATGGGCTTCCGGACCGATCTCAGCGGGGCGCGCGACCACTTCCCGCACGTGGAAGACGCCAACCGGACCTTCGCCAAAATCCATAATTTCGGCGAGCGCGCGACGCTGGACCTGCCGCCGCACCGCACCCTGATCCGCCAGATCTATGCCGAGGGCTTTGCCGAGTCGGCGTAAGTGCTCTTCTTATACCTCCCCAGCTTGCTGGGGCATAGCGCAGCGAAAGTATAGCTTTCGCCAGCGTTGGGACCGCACGAGCCTGATGCGCGTAGCGACATCGGGTGAGATGCGGTGGTGGGGGTTCTTTTTGATCTTAACCCCAAACGGATGTTAAACCTTTAGTCCGCTGCCCGGTCCGGCAAGGCCCCAAGCTCGCCGCTTTCGCGCGCCTTGCGGCCATAAACGGCTTCGAACAGCGGCGAAGCCATGACCGTGGTAACAATGGCCATCAGCACCAGCATCGAGAACAGGGCCGGGCCGATAATGCCCTTTTGCAGGCCGATATTGATGATGATCAGCTCCATCAGCCCGCGGGAATTCATCAGTGCCCCTATACCCAGCGCCGTGCGGTTGTCTTCGCCAGTCAGGCGCGCCGCCGCATAGCAGGCTCCGAACTTGGCGAGGATCGACACGGCCAGAATCGCCAGCGCAATCAGCAGCAGTTCAAGATTATTGACCATGTCGAGGCGCGTGTTCAGCCCCGAATAGGTGAAGAACATCGGCAGCAGCAGGATGACGGTCAGCGGTTCGACCTTTTTCTTCAGCTCCTCGGTAAACTTGCCGCGCGGCATGACCGTGCCCAGAATGAAGCCACCGAAGATGGCGTGGATGCCCACCGCGTCCATCACAAAGGCCGAAGTCGCAAAGGCGATCAGGGTAATGGCCAGAACCGTGTGGCTCATCTCGCCGCGGTCTTCGACCATGCGGCCCAGCGGGGCCAGAAGACGCTTTCCGGCAAAGACGACGAACAGGGTCCACAACAGGCCGCCCCCGATGGCCAGCACGGCAATACCCGGCCCGCCGCCAAAGGTGGCCAGCACGATGGCCAGCACGCACCACGACACGGCGTCGTCAAAGGCGCCGGCGGTCAGGGACAGGGTGCCCAACGACGAATGGGCCAGACCGCGTTCATTGATAATGCGCGCCAGCATGGGGAAGGCAGTCAGCGCGATACAGGCCCCCATGAACAGGGTGGCGTTGAACTGCGAAATGCCTTCGGCAAACAGGCCCGGTACCGTTAGAAGCCAGGGCGTGATCAGTATGGCCATCAGGAAGGGCACCGTAATGCCCGAGAACGAGACCGCCGCGGCGCTTTTGCCCTTTTGCGCAAAATGGTCGGCGCGGAAGGTGCAGCCGACGAGGAACATATAGAGGCCCACGCCCAGCTGCGCCCCGACATAGAGGACGTTGCGGCTTTCCTTGGGGAAGATAGCACCCTGAAGATCGGGGAACAGAAGCCCCAGAAGCGATGGCCCCAGAATGACCCCGGCGATCATTTCGCCGACCACCTGCGGCTGAGCCAAGAACTTCTGACCCAGCCAGCCGACCACGCGACACGTCAGAATGATCAGGCCGATTTGCAGGAAGAAACGGATGCTGAAGTCGTTGGCATTATAGGTGCCATTGGGCCCATGCGGCGACAGGATCGTGGTGATGGTCTCAAGCGTGTGAGCCCACATGTCGGGTGTAGCGACGGTCATGCGTGTCTGTGATCCCTGATTGATCTGTGTTCGGCCTTCTTTTGGGCCAGACCGGTGGGTGAGACAGACACAGAAATCACGCCGGACGCAACCGGTTGCCGGCTTAAAAAAACGTTTTGAAATCGCGCGTTTGAAATTTGTTGCCAAAGGGTCACGATGTAGTAACGTCGCTACATGTTAGCGCGCTCATTTGTAGCAACGTAGGTGCAAAATGACGACCTTTTCCAGCCGGGAATTCAATCAAGATGTCGGTAGCGCCAAACGCGCTGCCCTGTCGGAACCGGTTTTCATCACTGACCGGGGCAAGCCCACTCACGTGTTGCTGAGCTTTGAGGCCTATCGCGCCCTGTCGGGACAGACGGAGACTCTGGTCGATTTGCTGGCGCTCAGCGAAGGGGTGACGATTGACCTTGATGCCGCCCGCGCCGGCGATGGCTGGGACCGTCAGGGAACTGTTTAATGTACCTGCTCGACACCCCCATCGTTATGGAACTGCGCAAGGCCAAGGCCGGTGACACTGATCCCGGCCTGACGCGCTGGGCGTCGGGTATCGGGCGTCAACACCTGTTCCTGTCGGTGCTGAGCCTGCTGGAGATGGAAACGAGCGTAGCGGCCGCCGAAAAGCGTGACGCGGAAAGCGGGCGTCTGCTGCGGCAATGGCTGGACGAACAGGTGCCGCGCGCCTTTGAAAACCATATTCTGCCCATCGACGCGGCGGTGGCCCGTCGCCGGGCGGCCCTCCATATGAGCGATTCCCGCGATGCCCTGATGGCCGCGACCGCCGCCGTGCACGGCCTGACGCTCGTGACCCCCTCACCGGCGGCCTTCAAGGCGGGCAAGGTCAAGACCTTCAATCCATTCGGCTACACGCCCGAAGAGGCCGACACCTCTGCCGACTGGCGCGAAGCGTCGCGCTCCGGCCCGCAATGGTTCCGCAACCTGTTTGTCAGGTTCTAACCGCAGCCGCCTTGTGAAACAACCAGGCCGAAAGCAACCAGACGGCGACAAAACCGCCATTCAGCACAAGCGCCTCGTAGCCAAGGACATAGGACGCAATCGCCACCGCCACCTGTACCCCGGCAACGGCGAGCATCACCCCCGCCAGACCGCGCGTCCGAAACCGGACGAGGACGGCCCCGATGCCCCCGACAGCGAGAACAAGCGCATAGATCAGATTGGCAGGATTATCTTCGCTGCCCAGTATGCCGACGGCCAGATTGATCCAGACGAGCAAAAACGCGCCCAAAAGGGCCACACCCGCTGCGGCGCGGAAGGCCAGACTGCCCGACAGGCGCGTCACCAGATCGAAGGCCCCGGCCCCGACGACCAACATCGTGCCGAAAACAGCGAAATCAAACGCCGTCCATTGCACCTGCGTCGTAAAACGCATGGCGATGAGCGGGGCCAGCCACAGTAGCAGGGCGGCGCTCCACACCCCCCAACGCCAGCGGCGACCCGAAGTCACGGCGGTATGGGTCATTTTCAATGGGTCAGCCATAAGGGTCTCTCCGGACGTTCTCGCCCGAACATGACGCAGACTCCCGCGTCGCGCCATACAAAACTCAGGAACACCCCAAAGCCGGAGGCCTAAAACGCCGCAATGACCGCACCATTATAGGTTTTGGCGATGAAGTCCTTGACCTTCTGAGAGGTCAGGGCCTCGGCCAGCGCCTTGATGCGTGAGTCGTTTGTCTTGTCGGCGCGCGCCACCAGATAGTTGATGTACGGGCTGTCCGACCCTTCGATGATCAGGGCGTCTGTCTTGGGGGCAAGCTTGGCATCCAGCGCGTAGTTGGTGTTGATCAGGGCCAGATCGACCTCCGGCAGGACGCGCGGCAGGGACGGGGATTCCAGCTCCTTGAACACAAAGCCCTTGGGGTTACCGGCGATGTCTTTCAGCGTCGCATTGATATTGTTAGGGTCTTTCAGCGTGATCAGGCCGTTCTTATGCAACAGGATCAGGGCGCGCCCGGTGTTTGAAGCATCGTTGGGCACGGCGATGACCGCGCCCTGCGGCAGGTCGGCAATCGTCTTATGTTTGCGCGAATAGCCGCCAAACGGCTCGACATGCACGCCGACCACGGTCACCAGCTTCGTGCCACGTTCCTTATTGAACGAGTCGAGATAGGGCAGGGTCTGGAAATAGTTGGCGTCGATCAGGGCCTGATCGACCTGAAGGTTCGGCTGCACATAGTCGTTAAAGACCTTGATATCGAGCGTGATGCCCTTGGCCGCCAGATCAGGGGTGATGACCTTGAGGATTTCGGCGTGCGGCACGGCGGTGGCCGCGACGCTGAGGACATTGCCTTTGGCGGCCGGTTTGCCGCAGGCGGCCAGAGCAGAGGCGGCAACACCGGTCACGATCAGATGACGACGAGACAGCATGAGTATCTTCCTTATTTCTTCGAAACGCGCGCCACCAGCGCATCGCCCAGCATTTGCAGACCCTGAACCAGGGCGATGATCAGCACCACCGTCACCACCATGACATCGGTCTGGAAGCGTTGATAGCCATAGCGCACGGCCAGATCGCCGAGGCCGCCCGCCCCCACCACACCGGCCATGGCCGTGTAGGAGACGAGCGCGATGGCCGTCACCGTCGCCGCCGCAATCAGGCCCGGCAGGGCTTCGGGCAGCAGGGTGTGCAGGATGATCTGACGCTTCGAGGCCCCCAGCGCCTGCGTGGCCTCGATCACCGAGCGATCGACTTCGCGCAGGGCGTTTTCGACCAGCCGCGCCAGAAATGGCGCTGCCCCCAGCACCAGAGGCGGAATGGCCCCCTTAACGCCCAAGGACGTGCCGACCAGCGCCAGAGTGACCGGGATCAGCAGGATAAACAGGATCACAAAGGGGATGGAACGCAGCACATTGACCGCAAAACTCAGCAGGCCATAGAGGAGCGGATTGGGGCTTAAGCCCTGACGGCTGGTGACCGACAGCCACACCCCCAGAGGCAGGCCCAGCGCGAGGCTGAGCAGCAGGGACGCGCCGACCATGCCAAGCGTCTCACCGCTGGCGCGGGCGATTTCCGCCGGGTCGATATTGGCAAAAAACTCAGGCCCTATCATTGGACCGCCTCCGTCACGCTGACGCCGCGCGCCCGCAGACGCGCCAGCGCCTCGGCGCGGTCAGGACCCGCCATATCGACGATCATATGGCCATAGGGGCCGGATTTGAGGTGCGACACCTGCCCGGACAGGACGCTGAAGCGCGCCTGTAGCCCCTGCACGGCCGCCGACAGGGCGTCGGAATAGACCACCTCGCCGAAATAGGTCAGGGTCACCGCGCCTTCGCCCATCCCGTCGGGCGGCGGCGGCAGGATGTGCTTCGACAGGGCGCGACCGGCGGCGCTCACCGGGGCGAACAGCACCTGTTCCACGGTGCCGACCTCGGCCAGCCGCCCGTGTTCGAGCACAGCCACGCGGTCGCACACTTGACGCACCACCTCCATCTCATGCGTCACCAGCACGATGGTCAGGCCCAGTTCGCGGTTCAGTTCGGCCAGCAGCGTCAGTATGCCCTGCGTCGCCTCAGGATCGAGCGCCGAGGTCGCTTCGTCACACAGCAGGATGTGCGGCGCATTGGCCAAGGCGCGGGCAATGGCCACGCGCTGCTTCTGCCCGCCCGAAAGCTGCGCCGGGTATTTCTGCGCATGGGCGCTGAGACCTACGCGCTCGAGCAGATCAAGCGCCCGCTGGCGGCGGGTGGCGGGCGTGCCGGTCCCGGCCAGCTCCAGCGCATAGGTGACGTTGTGCAGCGCTGTCTTGCTCGACAAAAGGCCGAACGATTGGAAGATCATGCCCATCTTGTGCCGCAGGGCCGACAGGGCGCGCGCATCCAGACCACTGAGATCGACGCCATTGACCTCCACCCGGCCTTCGCTGGGCGTTTCCAGCCGGTTGAGCAGGCGGATCAGGGTCGATTTGCCGGACCCCGACGGGCCGATAATGCCAAACACTTCACCGCGCGCGATATCGAGATCGACACCATCAAGCGCCGTTTGCACGCCGCTTTTGGAGACGAAGCGCCGGGTCACGCCACGCAGCGCGATCACCGAAGCCGGATTGTTCACATCTGAAACCATCAGGCGGTCTTAAAGCGCCTGTTCCGGCCTGTGAAGCGTGTTTTTCTGCGCGCAGCGGTGACGCTTTCTAAACTGGCCGCCAAGGGTCGCGGGGACATCTCAAAATCATGATCGTTTTTGACATAATTTGAATATTTCAAATCTGAAAATTAAACACGGCGTCAATTTTAGCGTCCAAAATCAACTCCCATGTCTTTAAATGCGATACTATAATCAGTATAAATACATCACAGATAAAAATGCGCCTTTTTAATAAGTATTAAATTTGTGTTTAAGCCAATTTGGATAATATATTTATGATTTCTAACGTCACATTTTGGCCAAATTCGATCCAGCCTTGACATATTATGTGGTATTTTTGCCCATGAAACGATGATATTTGACATTTTCATAAAAATAGCGGCGGTATTTATGGCCAAGGACTTGACTGATCGTTTTTGATCGTAAATGTTCGCGGCGCTGATAAATTGATCATCGCGCCACGAGGGTACAAACCCAAGGGCAGGCCTGACGGCAGCGATGAGGGAGACTCGCCCCTTTTCGGAGCCGTTTGTGTCGCTCCACCCCCTTCCTTCGCCACCGGTTCTGCGTCGCGCCCGAACCTGTTTGGCAAGAGGGCGGCGTCTGGCCTGTCTCCCGTTTTGATTTGTCCGCCGGTGTCCGCGCGCCGTCGTTCCCCTCCCCGGACGACCGCCGGGTCGCCGCCCCGCAGATTGCTCAGGAGCCTCACAGGTATGATCCGCAGCCCCTCCCCCCGCCTCCTTTCCACGCGCCTGAAAAGCGCCTCCGCCCTGACTGCGGTGGCCCTGCTGGGCCTGTCAGGTGTCGCCTTTGCGCAAGAGGCCGCCCCCGCTGCCCCGGCACAGGAAGACATTGAAACCGTTGTGGTCACCGGCACTCGCGCCTCGCTGGCCTCAGCCATCAACCGCAAGAAGCGCGCCGCCACCGTATCGGACTCCATCGTCGCGGAAGATATCGGTCAGTTCCCGGACAAGAATGTCGGCGAAGCGCTGGGTCGCGTGACCGGCGTGCAGCTGTCGCGCGATATGGGGGAAGGCAATCAGGTGTCCATCCGGGGCGTTGAGCCTGACCTCAACCGCGTCGAAATCAATGGCATGAGCGTCATGTCCACCGCCGGCAATCTGAACGTCTATGGTGGGGGCGGCCGTTCTAATGACTTCCGCGAATTACCGTCCGAAATCGTCAAGTCGATTGACGTGTTTAAAGGCTTCACCGCTGACATGACCGAAGGCGGCATCGGCGGCACCGTGGCCGTAACCACCAACCGCCCCCTCGATTTCCGCAAACCGACCTTCTCCCTGACGGCCTCCTATCAGAATCTCGATACGGTTGATGGCTGGACGCCACGCGCCAACCTCTTCGGCACCACCAAGTTTCTCGATGGACGCCTGGGGGTGATGGCCAATGTGACCTATGACCGCGTCAATACGCGCGGCGACTATTACGACGACCACTCGTGGGCGCGCCTGGCCGATTTCGATAACTCCGCCGAAAAGACGGCCAACTACTACAACCAGACCTACGGTCAAAGCGTCAGTGACGCTATCGCTGCCGTCACGACCAAGGCCGCCTGTGCCACCCTCACCACACCGGACGCTGGCAAGCTGACCACGGCTCAGGCGCGCACGGCCTGCGAAACCCAATGGTACGACTATAACCCCCGCGTGCCCCGCTACCGCGTATGGACCCGCGACGACGAGCGCGTCTCGGCGGAGTTTCAGGTTCAGTACAAGATCAGCGACCGCATGGATGTGTGGGCGGGGTATCAGCATAATCGCCGCTCGCAAACCCTGAACGACATCAATTACGGCACGGGCTTTACCTCGCTCGACGCGCTGAACTATTCGGCCAACGGGGCCAACTGTGCCCGCGTGACGGCGGCCACCGCCGCCAAAACGCCGGGCATCAAGGTCGATGCCAACCACAATGTCACGGAATTCGTTATCGGGGACTGCGTCACCACCGCCAACCGTGGCGGTAACAACGCGTTCAGCGTCTCGTCGCGTGACTTCAGCTACACCTCGACGTCAAAATACCTGCAATATGGGCTGAACTATCGCGGTGAGCGCTGGCGCGTCGAATTTGCCGGATCGAACGCCGAGACGGAGACGCTGAGCCAGACCAACAATGTCAGCGTCAGCTACAATACGCCCGGTTTGAAGGTCACGATCGACCCCAACACCTCCGCCCCAATCTTTACCTTCGCTCAGGGCTATAGCCCCGCGGATGCGGCGGCGGTCAACCAGTATCAGATCCAGTACCGCCCGTCACAATCGGCCAACTCCGAAGATCAGTACAAGCTCGACTTCACCTACGATACCGACCTGCCCTTCCTTAAGGGTGTGAAGTTCGGTGGCCGTTACACCGATACCGTGACGTCCGGCTATGGTTATGGCGGCTTCATCGTCAATGCCGGGTCTGATCTGGCCAGCGAGCTGGACAACACGGTCATCTATGCCAACTCGGTCAACTCGACGGCCACGGTCAGCAATAGCGCGACTGCGGATCAGACGGTGGCCGCCTATGGCAACCCCTACCAGACCAGCTACTGGAACACGACGGAGACCTGGTCCCGGGCCTTCTCCAATCAGGTTTTCGCCAATGCGATGACGCCCTTGCCATCGAACTTCTACTACGGCGGCACCAGCAACCTGCCGTCTAGCTGGCTCTACCCCACCTTCAATCAGGTCGCGCAATATCTCGATACATCACACTTCAATCTGGACAATCTCTATACCACCGTCGGCAGCGACGGAAAAACCTACAGCCAGATTCCCTATAATGTGAAGGAAGTCACGGACGCTCAGTATGCCCGCTTCGATTACGGCTTCCCGGCCTTCGGTCTGGAGTTCGAAGGTAATTTCGGGGTCCGCCGCGTCCATACGGAAACCACGGCCAGCGGTCAGAACACGCGCCGTGAAACGCGACTGGTCAATGGCGTCGCGACCACGGCCATCGTGTCCAACACCCAGACCACGATGACCAAGGACTATACGGTGTGGCTGCCCAGCTATAACATCAACACGTGGATCATCCCGTCGCAACTGAACGTCCGGGCCGGTTTCGCCAAGCTGATGGCACGTCCGCTGGTCAACTATCTTCAGCCCAGCATCGACTGCACCATCAACTACGCCAATGATGGGACGTCCGAAGACGGTCCCGATAGCTGCAATGCCGGCAATCCGGGCCTGAAGCCCTATCGTGCCGATCAGTCTGATATTTCGGTGGAATGGTATCCGAACCGCGATACGCAGCTTTCGGCGGGCTTCTTCTACAAGAACATCAAATCCTTCTACATCGCCTCGCGCACCAATCTGGGGCAGCAGGATGTGTTCGGCGACGGTACCCTCTACTACTACAACAGCTATATCAACGGTCAGGGTGCCAAGATTTCCGGTCTTGAACTGACCGCCAAGACGGCCTTCACCTTCCTGCCGGGCTGGATGTCCGGCTTCGGCGCCGACGCCAACTATACCTATCAGGAAGCCAAGGATGTGGGCGTTTACAGCCAGCTCGACGGCTCTGAACTGCCTTATCCGGGTCTGTCTTCGGACAGCTACAACGTCACCCTGTGGTATGATAAGGGTCAGATCAATGCGCGACTGGCCTATAATTACCGCTCAGAATATCTGGTGACTGCTGCCGATACGTCGCTCAATCCGGTGTTCAAAGACCCGACCGGCTATCTGGACGGCAAGGTCACGTGGAAACCCGGTCCCAAGGGGCTCAGCTTCTTCGTCGAAGGCAAGAACCTGACCGAGGAAGACGAATCCACCTGGGCAGGCGATATTCGCCTGATCAATACCGGCTATTCCGGCCGTCGCGTCTTCTTCGGCTTTACGTTCAAGAACTAATCTCCCTATTTCCTCCCAAACTCACCCGCCGCCTGTTCATCACAGGCGGTGGTTTTTTGTCGCCGGAGCCTTGCGCGGTTTTTATGCGACGGCCGAACGGCGGCATTTTGGCCTTATCAGACGCGTGAGAGGGTGAACCTCAGTACACGGGCCTTTCGGCTCCTGACTTTTGAGGAGGCTATTTCCATGAACGAGAATTCCATCGGCTGGCTGACAGCCCTGATCGTCGGTGCCTTTGCCGGCTGGATCGCCGAACAACTGATGAAGTCCGAACAGGGTCTGTTCATGAACATTCTGCTGGGGGTCATCGGGGCCGCGGTGGCCAATGGGCTGCTGGCCATCCTCGGCATCTCGTTCGGTGGCGTGATCGGCTATCTGATCGCCGGTGTCATCGGGGCGTGTCTGCTGATTGCGCTCAGCCGCATGTTGCGCGGCCGCCGGGCGTAACGCGCCTGAAGCTTCAAATGCGAAAAGCCTGCTCCGTGGTAAGGGGCAGGCTTTTTTCAGGTCTTACGTTTATCAGGCTTTCAGGAACCGTTTGGCCAGCGCCTTACGCCGCGCTTCACCGGCGGCGCGGGCCTTTTCGATCTCGACCAGTTCGGTCGTGGCCAGAAGGTGCTCGATCACGCGGTCCATATGCTCACGCATGGCCTGACGCGCCGCGTCGGGCGAGCGCTTTTCCAGCGCCTCAATGATCTGGCTGTGCTCGGCGACACGCGCCTTCATACCCAGATTGGCCGTGCGCGCCAGAATGTTGCGCGCCAGCGGCGAACGGTAGCGCCAGTCCCACAGGTTCTCAACCGACGAGACAATCGCCCCGTTGCCCGTCACCTGCGCGATCAGCATGTGAAATTCGCGGTCAGCGCGCTCGGAAATCGCCGGAGACGGGTCTTCCATGCGCCGCGCCAGTTTTTTCAGGTCATCAAGCTGTTCATCCGTAATCAGGGTGGCCGCCAGCGCCGCCACCTCGCTTTCGAACAGGCGGCGCGCCTCAATCAGCTCAAAGGCACCGATTTCGGAGTCGGACATGGGCAGGGGGTCAGGCGACACCGCCTTGACCACGATGCCGTGGCCCTGACGCGCCTCGATATAGCCTAGGATTTCCAGCGCGATCATCGCCTCACGCAGGGTGGGGCGGCTGACCTTGAACTGCACGGCCAGTTCGCGCTCGGTCGGCAGGCGGTCGCCCGCCCTATAGACGCCGGAGCGAATTTCTTCGGCGATGGCGTCGGCGATGCGTTTGTAACGTTTACGATTGTCAGACATGGGACCGTTATCAGGATTCGCCCAACTATGCCCCATCGGACGGTATTTTGAAACGAAAAAGGTGCGTTGAGCGTTTACACATTGTCAGACCAATAATGGATTCAATCGGCAGAACATCCCTTTAACTGCCCCTGTAATGTCAGCGGGAACCAACTTAATTTATCGCACAAATCAATGAATTTGTAGTATTATTCATGACTTTTGCCACAAATGTGGTTACATATATCGCACTTATTGGACTGTTTTTATTTGAAAAATTTTTACAACTTCATTGCGATGACCAAAAAGCGACAATCTAACAAATATTGGACTGACCTAATTGACAGATGAAATCTGACCCCTGTATGAATGTGAGCGTTACCATAATAAAGACGGACCGGCCTGCGGCCTGCAAAACCGTCATAATGTCCAACAGGAGGAACCCCATGGTCCGTCAAAACCCGCGCGTTCTGCGCGCGACCCGTCTTGCCTTGATGTCAGCCACCATTCTGGCCGGTTTCGGCTACGGCGCGGCACAGGCCCAGAGCGCTGACACGTCTGCCAGCACCGATGTCACCGAAGTGGTGATCACCGGCTATCGCAAGAGCCTTCAGGACGCGACCCGCGCCAAGCGCAACTCGGTCAACTTCTCGGACTCGATCTTTGCGCAGGACATCGGCAAGTTCCCGGACCTCAACCTGGCGGAATCGCTGCAACGCGTGCCGGGCGTGCAGATTTCGCGCAACGGCTATACGGGTGAAGGCACGCAGGTCAACGTGCGCGGCCTGGGCGCAAGCTTCACCAAGATCGTGCTGAACAATGCCGGCGTGGCGGTGGCCTCTGACGGCGGCATCGACGGCGGGGCCTCCAACCGCGAAGTGGACCTTGACCTCTTCCCGTCGGAACTGTTCACCCGCCTGACCGTCTCCAAGACCCCGACCGCCAGCCAGCTCGAAGGCGGCATGTCGCTGGTCAATCTGCAAAACGCCCGCCCCTTCGACAACAAGGGGCAGCACCTGACCGTTTCGGCTTCGGCCTCCTATGGCGAAGCCTCCGGTGATTTTTCGCCGCGCGGGGCCGTCACCTTCTCAAAAACCTGGGACAAGTGGGGCGTGCTGATCGGTCTGGCCGGTTCGCGTCAGCGCACGCGCTCGGACGGGTTTGACTCGGTGGGCTGGAGCAATGCCAACCTCGCCTGCCCAACGACCGACACGGCGTGCAGCAACGCGCAGGGCAACAATTTCAGCTTCGCCACCGTCGTGCCGGCCAATGCCGGCAACGGCCTGACGACCGGTGCGACGCTGGACCTGAACGCGCTTCTGGCGCTCAATCCCGGACTGACGGCCAATCAGCTCACCAATGCCATGATCCCGCGTCTGGGCCGTCTCAACTACGTCGATGGTCACCGCGATCGCCTGACTTTGATCACCGCCGTCGAATACCGCCCTTCGGACACGCTGCGCTTTGCGCTCGACATCATGGCGGCGTCGGCCAAGGGGGAGTACGACCGGTCGAGCTTCAACTGGTTTGTGCGTAACTCTTCGACGGCGGCCACCGGCGGCATGGTGCCGATCAATCTGAAGGTGGATGCCAATAATGTGGTCACCTCCGGCACCTTCGCCAACTCGGCCATGTTCGTCGAAGCGCGCAAGTTTGACGAGCGCCTTGATTTCGTCAACGTCAACCCCAGCCTGAGCTGGCAGATCACGCCGAAGCTGCGCCTCGACGCCGCAGCCAACTACACCCACTCTGTCTTTTTCCGCGAAGCGCCCAGCTTCCTGTTCAATACGCCTTTCAATTCCGGGCTGACGATTCAGTACACCAATGACGGTATCATCCCGACGATCAAGCCGAACAAGAATATCGCCGACCCCAACCTCGGCTGGACCTGGAACCGTGTAAACATTCAGAACGTCAAGCGTTCGACCTACACGGCCGGTGCCCACGCGGACATGACCTATGACTTCGAAAACGGATCGTCGCTGAAGTTCGGGGCCGCCTATGACGAAGCCGATCGCAAGATCACGGCCTTCGACAACTCGGCCAACTACCAGACCGCGGCCTTTGCCGCCGTGCCGCAAAGCGCCATCTCCAGCTATCTGGGCGTCGGCCCCGCGTCGGACTTCACGCACATCCTCGATGGCACACCGGGCTTTACGCAGTACATCCTGCCCGATCTCAACAAGCTAAAGGCCGCCACCAACTACGCCGCCTTCAACACCGGGGCGCCCTTTACCAACAATTCGGCTCTGGGCACGCCGTCGGGCGCCATCAATGAAAAGAACAAGGGCGTCTATATCGAATATAACACCCAGATTCCCGTCGGTGATCTGGTGTTCAAGGTCAATGCCGGTGTGCGCCGCGCCGTGACGGATCAGACCGTGACCGGCCCGGTGACGATCAATGGCGTGCGCCAGTTTGTGACCATGGAGACAAACTACAGCGCTAACCTGCCGTCGCTCAACGTCACCACCATGCTGACGGACAAGCTGCAACTGCGCGCCGCCGCCTCCAAGACCCTGACTCGCGCCAACCCGAACAACCTGCTGCCCGGCCTCAGCTTCTCTGATCCGTCGGCGCAAACGGCCTCCGCCGGCAACCCGTCGCTGCAACCCTACTATTCGGAAAACCTCGACTTCGGGGCCGAATACTATACCGGTGGCCTCGGTTATGTCAGCGTGGCCGTGTTTAAGAAGACGGTCACTGGCTATACCGTCGTGCAGCAATCGACGCGTAAATTCAGCGATCTCGGCATCGACTTTGCGTCCCTGACGGCCCAGCAGCAGCAGGCGATCAATGATCGCGGCGGCCCGGCCACCGCTGACGTTTTCGTCAACCAGCCGGTCAATGTGAACACGATCAACCTGACCGGCATCGAACTGGGCTGGGTGCAACCGCTCGACTTCATCGTCGATGGTCTGGGCTTCAGCGCCAACTACACGCATCTGGACGACGAAAACGACGGGGCTTCGGCCCAGCTGTCGCCGCAGACGGTCAATGCTACCGCCTACTACGAAAACGACCTGTTCTCGGTACGCGCCAGCTATGTGTGGTTTGACGAACGCATCGCCGCCGGCGCCCCGCAAAACGGCCTGATGCTGCCGCTGATCGCCACCGACCGCGGTCAGGTCGATCTGTCGGCCAGCTACAATGCCAACTGGTTCGGCCAGAAGGGGCAACTGACCTTCGAAGCCACCAACATCACCAACGAGCCGTTCCGTACCAATTTCGGTTACGCCAACGCGGCCTATAGCCACTTCAACCCCGGCGCCACCTATCACTTCGGCTGGCGCAGCAAGTTCTGATCTCCTCCGACTCCCCCCTGAGCGGACAGGCTTTTGACGGCCTGTCCGCCTTTTTTTCTTTACGATACGTGCCCGGCCCTTTTGGCCCTTCACAAATAAGCTGACGACTTTTATCGCGTCAGGGAAAACTGTGCATGACCTCAGCCATTCCAACCACCCGCCGTGCCCTGCTGACAACGGCCGCCGCCGCCAGTCTCTTGCCAAAGGACTCAGTCGCCCGCACGCGAAACGGACGTGAACGCCTGCCACTCAATGACAACTGGCGCTTCCGGCTGGGCGATCCTGAGGGCCTCGATGGGGCGCTCGATTACGACATCCGCCCGGAGATCAAAAAGAGCGAAGATGGCAAGGAGGCGGATGCGCGTCCCGTCGATGCCACGCAGGTGAGCGCCACGCGGCCTGTGCTGAAACCGTGGATACTGCCCACGGCCAATCCGTTTATCTCTGATCCCGACAAACGCCACGTCCGGCCCGAAGGTCATCCGGGGGCGCAGGTCAGTTGGGTCAAATCCACCTTTGACGACTCCGGCTGGGAGGCGGTCACCCTGCCCCACGACTGGGCCATCAAGGGGCCGTTTCTGGAAACGGGTCCCTATGGCGGCATGGGCCGGCTGAAAACCTGGGGACCGGCCTGGTATCGCCGCCGTCTGGAGGTTTCGGCTTCGGATAAAGGGCGATGCCTCTTCCTCGATATCGACGGGGCCATGTCCTATGCCACCGTGTGGTGCAATGAGCGCCTCGTCGGTGGCTGGCCCTACGGCTATAATTCCTTCCGTCTCGACCTGACGCCGCACCTGAATTACGGCGGCGCCAACCACATCGTCATCCGCCTGGACAATCCGCCGGAGTCGGCGCGCTGGTATCCGGGGGCAGGGCTTTACCGCAATGTCTGGCTGGTTAAGACCGACAGGGTGCACGTGGCGCACTGGGGTACGCAGATCACCACGCCGCACGTCTCTCAGGACGAAGCCACGGTCTATATCGTCACCCGCATTGATAATGACGGCACCGAAGCGGCGGACATCACGCTTGTCACGCGCCTCTACGCGCTGGATGCAAAGGGTAAGCCCACGGGCCGCGCCGTCAGCGAAACCCCGCGCCAGTCGGTGCCGGTGGCGGCCGGATCCCATACCATTGTCAAAGCCTCGGCCACCGTGTCAAAACCCCGCCTGTGGGGACCGCCACCGGCGCAGGCGCCGAACCGCTATGTCGCGGTGACGAGCCTGATGCAGGGTAGGCGTGAAATCGACAGATATGAGACCCCCTTCGGCATCCGCAGCCTGCGCTTCGATGCGGACAAAGGCCTTTTTATCAATGACCGGTTTGCGCCGCTTCAGGGCGTCAATAACCACCATGACCTCGGCGCGCTGGGGGCGGCGTTCAATGTGCGGGCCGCAGAGCGGCAACTGGAAATGCTTATGGAGATGGGGTGCAACGCCCTGCGCATGAGCCACAACCCGCCCGCCCCGGAACTGCTGGACCTGTGCGACAGGATGGGGATTGTGGTGCTGGATGAGGTGTTCGACTGCTGGGAAAAGCGCAAGACGCCCCTCGACTTCCACCTGATCTTCCCCGACTGGCACGAGGCCGATCTGCGCGCCATGCTGAGGCGCGACCGCAATCACCCCTCAATCGTCATCTGGAGCGTCGGCAATGAGGTGGGCGAGCAGTATTCCGGCGAAGCGGGGGCACAGATCGCCCGGCGGCTGGTGAAGATACTTCGCGAGGAAGACACCACCCGTCCGGTCACCAATGCGATGAACTGGGCTCAGGCCGACATGCCCCTGCCGGCCGAGATGGACGTGATCAGCCTCAACTATCAGGGGGCGGGCATCCGCAGCCTGCCCAGCAAGTTCCCGGCCTTCCGCGCCAAATTCCCCAACAAGATCATCCTGCACAGCGAAAGCGCGGCGGCCTTGTCGAGCCGCGGTGAGTATCAGTTTCCGGTGCCTGGCACGAACAGCGGGCCCGTGCGCCCCGGCGTCGGCGGCGACCCCAAAACGCATCAGGTCAGCGCCTACGAGCTGTTTGCTGCCGACTTCGGTTCGTCTGCGGACCGCAACTGGGCGGCGCAGGATCAGAACCCTTACGTAGCCGGTGAGTTCGTATGGACCGGCTGGGACTATCTGGGCGAGCCCACCCCCTATTACGAGGCACGCAGTTCCTATTTCGGTATTATTGATCTGGCCGGTTTCAAGAAGGACCGCTTCTGGCTCTATCAGTCGCGCTGGCGTCCCGACCTGCCGGTGGCGCATCTGCTGCCGCACTGGAACTGGGCCAGTGATACCGGAAATGGCCGTGAGGGAGAGGTGACGCCAGTACACCTGTTCACCAACGGCGATGAGGCCGAGTTGTTCATCAATGGCAAGTCGCAGGGACGGATCAAGAAGCGCCCGTTCGAATACCGACTGCGCTGGGATTACGTCACCTACGAACCGGGCGAAATTCGCGCCGTCGTCTATAAGGACGGCAAGCCGTGGGCCGAGGCGCGTCGCCAGACCACGGGGGCCGCCCACGCGCTGACGCTGGAGGCCGACCGCAGCGTGATTGAGGCCGATGGCAAGGACCTGAGCTTCGTCACCCTGCGCATTGTCGATGACAAGGGCGAAACCGTACCCTTCGCCAAGGATAAGGTGACCTTCACGCTGGAGGGACCGGGCGAGATCGTCGCCACCGACAATGGCGATCCGACCGACTTTACGGCCTTCCCGTCGCCTGCGCGCAAAGCCTTCAACGGACTGGCTTTGGCCATTGTGCGCGCAAAGCCGGGGCAAAAGGGACGCCTGACCCTCCGGGCCGAAGCGGCAGGGCTGAAGGCCGCACAGATAAGACTTGCGACGGGATAAGGTCTTACCAATTCAAACCCGTGTAGGGCTTGCCTCTGTGAGACCACCTCCCAGTCTGCTATATAACAAACAAATCTGTACCTTACCTTCACTTTGCGCTTGCCATTCGGGCAATTGGTCGGCAAAAGCGAGATAGGTCATACCAATTTAAGGCGTAAGTCTCATGAAGATCGTATCGGCAAAAGTCATCGTCACCTGCCCCGGCCGCAATTTCGTCACCCTCAAGATCCTGACGGACGAAGGCGTCTATGGCATTGGCGACGCCACGCTGAACGGGCGTGAGCTGTCGGTCGTCTCCTATCTCGAAGACCATGTGATTCCCTGCCTGATCGGGCGCGACCCACAGCAGATCGAAGACATCTGGCAATATCTCTATCGCGGGGCCTACTGGCGTCGCGGTCCGGTGACCATGTCGGCTGTCTCTGCCGTCGATATGGCCCTGTGGGACATCAAGGGCAAGATCGCCGGCCTGCCCGTCTATCAGCTTCTGGGCGGCCGTTCGCGCACCGGCGTCATAGTCTATGGCCACGCCAACGGCACCACCATCGAAAACACCATCGAAGTGGCGCAGGAATACAAGGCCATGGGATATAAGGCCATCCGCCTGCAATGCGGCGTGCCGGGGCTGGCCTCCACCTACGGCGTGTCAAAGGACAAGATGTTCTACGAGCCCGCCGACGCCGACCTCCCGACTGAAAATATCTGGTCCACCGAAGCCTATATGCGCGTAGTGCCCAAGCTGTTTGCCGCCGCGCGGGAAGCGTTGGGCGAAGAGGTCCACCTGCTGCACGACGTCCACCACCGCCTGACGCCGATCGAGGCCGGGCGTCTGGGGCGCGACCTTGAGCCCTATCGTCCCTTCTGGATGGAAGATTCGGTCGTCGCGGAAAATCAGGACAATTTCAAACTGATCCGTCAGCACACCACGACGCCGCTGGCCGTCGGGGAAATCTTCTCGTCGATCTGGGACGCCAAAGACCTGATCCAGAACCAGTTGATCGACTATATCCGCGCCACCGTTGTGCACGCGGGCGGTATTTCGCACCTGAAGAAGATCGCCTCGTTCGCCGAGCTGTACAACGTCCGCACCGGCTGCCACGGCGCGACCGACCTGTCGCCGGTGTGCATGGCCGCGGCCCTGCATTTCGACGTCTCGATCCCCAACTTCGGCATTCAGGAATATATGCGCCATACGCCGGAGACCGATGAGGTCTTCCCGCACGGCTATTATTTCGACAAGGGCGACCTGATGGTCTCCGAAACGCCGGGCCTCGGCATCGATATCGACGAAGACCTGGCGGCGAAGTACCCCTATAAGCGCGCCTATCTGCCGGTAAACCGCCTGCAGGACGGCACGCTGTTTAACTGGTAAAAGCGATGGAATGTCCCTCCCCTGATTTGGCTTCGCCGAACTTCGTTTCAGGGGAGGTGGATTTTGGAGCGACGCGACAAAAGACGGTGGGGTTAATACCGCCGCTTTAACCCCACCCGGCCTTTCAGGCCACCCTCCCCTAAAATTAGGGGAGGAACTTAAAAAACCGCACCCGCAAAGCGGGGCACCACAGGAGGGAACCATGCGTAGGCTTATCCACGCGCTGTGCGCGCTTGTCTGTCTGTTGGCCGCCCCGGCCTTTGCCGAGGACGGGTACGATCTGTGGCTGCGCTATAAGCCTGTGGCCAGCGCCCAAACCCTCCCCCGCGCCGTCGTCGCTCAGGCGCATTCCCCAACGGTCAAGGCGGCGGTAGCCGAACTGCAACGGGGCCTGTCCGGCCTGTCCGGGCACAAGGTTTCCGTGGCCCAAAATGTTAGCGCTCCCTCTGTGGTTCTGACGCGGAATGCAACGCCCGACGCGGCGCTGGGCCGCGAAGGCTATGCGATCCGCAAAGGCCGTCAGAACGGTCAGCCGGTCGTGCGCATCCGCGCCAACAGCGATATTGGCCTGCTGTACGGCGCTTTCGCCTATCTGCGGCACATCCAGACCGGCACCACCGCCGACACCACCGACGCGCCGAAGGTCAAACTCCGCCTGCTCAATCACTGGGACAATCTCGACGGTACGGTCGAGCGCGGCTATGCCGGTGCGTCTCTATGGGACTGGTGGCGGCTGCCGGACCTGAAGGACCCGCGCTACACCGACTATGCCCGCGCCAATGCCTCCATCGGTATCAACGGCACGGTGCTGAACAACGTCAATGCCAAGGCCGCGTCCCTGACCGCCCCCTATCTCGACAAGGCGGCGGTGCTGGCCGACACCTTCCGGCCCTACGGCATCCGCGTCTATCTGTCGGCGCGCTTTTCGGCCCCCATCGAACTGGGCGGCCTGAAGACTGCCGATCCGCTCGACCCGGCCGTGCGCGCCTGGTGGAAGGCCAAGGCGGACGAAATCTACGCCAAAATCCCTGACTTCGGCGGCTTCCTCGTCAAGGCCAATTCGGAGGGCCAGCCCGGCCCGCAGGACTATGGCCGCACGCACGAGGACGGGGCCAATATGCTGGCCGAAGCGCTGGGCAATCGTGGCGTCGTCATGTGGCGGGCCTTTGTCTATAAGGCCGAGGTCGCCGATGACCGCCACAAGCAGGCCTATAGCGAGTTCAAACCGCATGATGGAAAATTCGCCCCCAATGTGCTGGTGCAGGTGAAGAACGGCGCCATCGACTTTCAGCCGCGTGAGCCCTTCCACCCCCTGTTCGGGGCCATGCCCAAAACGCCGCTGATGATGGAGTTCCAGATCACCAAGGAGTATCTGGGCTTTGCCACCCACCTCGCCTATCTGGGTCAGTATTACGAAGAAACCCTGCGCGCCGACACGTTTCAGAACGGCCAGAGGGGCTGGAGCGTCGCCCGCGTCGTGGAAGGCGAACATCACCCCCTCAGCGGCATGGCGGGCGTGGCCAATATCGGCACGGATCGCAACTGGTCCGGATCGCACTTCGATCAGGCCAACTGGTACGCTTTCGGGCGGCTGGCGTGGAACCCGCAAGGCTCGGCGCGCGACATCGCGGCCGAATGGGCGAAGATGACCTTCACCACAGACCCGCGCTTTGTGACGCCTGTCGTCGCCCTGATGATGCGTTCGCGCGAGACGGTGGCCGACTATATGACGCCGCTGGGGCTGCATCACCTGATGGACACCGGCCACCATTACGGCCCCGGCCCGTGGGTCGATAATCTGGGCCGGCCCGACTGGAACCCGGTCTATTACCATAAGGCGGACGCCAACGGCATCGGCTTTGACCGCACAAAAACCGGCTCTGACGCCCTGAGCCAGTACGACCCGCAGGCGCAGACGGTCTGGACCGATCCCAAAACGATGGATGAGCGCTATCTCCTGTGGTTCCACCACGTGTCGTGGGACTACAAGACGCGCTCCGGCCGCCCCCTGTGGGAGAAACTGGTCCTGACCTATGACAAGGGGGCGAAGGACGCCGCCGCGATGCAACAGACGTGGGCGGCGATGAAGCCCTATGTCGATGCCGAACGCTTCGAGGCCATCGCCAGCACCCTGCGCATACAGGCGCGCGAAGCCAAGTGGTGGCGCGACGCCTCTATCGCCTATTTCCAGTCGAAGTCGGGGCGCCCCCTGCCCGCCGGTGTAGCGGCACCCGAAAAGTCACTCGACTACTATAAATCCCTGACCTTCCCCTATGCGCCGGGGCATCATTAAAAAAATGAAGGGGGGGTGTGATCCACGCCCGCCCGCGGGGCGTAAAATACAGTTATGACAAAATAAACATTTGAACTTTATAATTTTTTTTATAAAAACATCGTTCGATTTTAACGCGCGCTTTACCAACGACGTAACAATGCTACGTCAGAAGTTGCGTAAGGTTTTGCCATGCTCGTTAAATCGAAGACCGACCAACGCCCGCGCTATGAGGCCCTGTCGCGGACCCAGGCCATCATCTGCTTCACGCCCGATGGGACCATCGAAGACGCCAATGACCGCTTTTGCGAGGCCATGGGCTATAGTCGCAGCGAAATCATCGGGCGGCACCACAGCCTGTTCGTCGATCAGGCCTATGCGGCCAGCGACGACTATCGCGCCTTCTGGGCCGATCTGAAGGCCGGACGCTTCCGCTCGGATGAATTTGAACGGCTGGGTAAGGGCGGCAAGCGCGTCACGCTTCAGGCCACCTATTCACCCATCGAAACCAACGGCCGCGTCACCGGCGTCATCAAGATCGCCACGGTTGTCGAGAGCCGCAAGGCGCAGCAGGAACGCATCGCTCGCCTTCTGGAGACGCTGGACAAGCTGCCCGTGCCGATCATGACGTGCGATCCGGATACCTTCGTCATCGACTACGCCAATCAGGCCTCAATCCGCATGTTGGGCAAGATCCAGCAATATATCAACGTCAAGGCCGATGAGATCATCGGCTCCAAGATCGACGTCTTCCACAAGGTGCCTGAGCATCAGCACCGGATGCTGAACGCCATGGGCAGCGACGGCCATCAGACGACGATCAAGGTCGGGCCGGAATATCTGGAGCTGAAGATCAACCGCATTGCCGGAAGGCCCCTGCTCGTCTGGTACGTGGTGACGCACCGCGTGGCTATGGCCAGGGGCATGGAAGATACGGTCGCCGAAATGACCCGCGTCGGCGATGCCGTCACCTCGCAGGCCGGTGAGCTGTCGGGCTATGTCCGCGAAACCATGACCCTGACCGGCACCGTCGCCAATGCGGTGTCGGAACAGGCCACCGCCATCCACGAAGTCGCCATGCGCACCACCGACGTGGCCCGTGAGGCTGAGGCGGTCGAAACCGCCAGTATCGGCACCAAGCATCAGCTCGAAGGCCTGACCAGTGCGGTCGGCAGCATTTCGGACGTGGTGTCCACCGTGTCCTCCATTGCCGAACAGACCAAGCTGCTGGCGCTCAATGCCACGATCGAGGCGGCGCGCGCCGGGGCCGCCGGTGCGGGCTTTGCGGTCGTGGCCGCTGAGGTCAAGGCCCTGTCCGAACAGACGGCTAAGGCCACGTCGGAGATCGGCAAGCGCATCGAGGCCATTCAGGCCGAAACGCGCAAGACGGTCGATACGGTGTCCGGCGTCATCAACGGCATCGGCCAGATCAGCCAGTTGGTCAATTCGGTGGCCTCCGCCACGCAGGAGCAGCGGGCCGTGGCGCAGTCGGTCTCCGAAACCATGGGCCGCGTGGCCGAATATGCCGAAAACACCGGCAAGTCCGCCGAACGGGTGGCCGGCATTTCCGACACGGTGCGCGCTACGGCGCAGGAGCTGAGCAGCCGTCTGGCCGAGTTCGTCAAGAAGGAATAGGCTTGATTACCCGGCCATAGCTGAGCGCCGTTTGCGGGATACCCACCTCGAACGGCGTCACTTCAAAGCCAAAGCGCTGCGTCAGCTTGCGGCCGTCGATATGGTAGGGGCGGTCGAACAGGAAGCGCATGTCGTGCAGTTCGCGCATAAAGGGCGTGACCAGCCCCAGCACGGGCAGCAGGCTTTGCGGGATGGCCTGAATCCGCGCGGGCTGCCCCAGCGCCTCGGCCCCCAGCGCGATCAACTGACGCGGCGTGCGCGTCGGCGCGCTCGGCATATGCCAGACCTGACCATATTCTGCCGCCGGCAGGTCGAGCAGCAGGGCCATGGCGCGCGCCACATCCGGTATGTAGGCAAAATCGTGCGGCGTATCCGGCGGGGCGATCAGTTGCGCGGGCTTACCCTGCGCCAGCCGCCCGAAGACCAGATCGCCGAGGTGGCTGTTGCTGACGCCGGGACCGTAGAAATCCGGCACGCGCAGGGCGCTCATCATCACCTCGCCCTTTGCCGCCGCCGCCTGCCACTGCTCGGAGATGGCACGGCGCACGGCGGGCTTGCCGCCCCAGCGGGCATAGGGCGTCATTTCCGAAATCGGCCCGTTTTGCGGTCCGTACATGTAGAGATTATCGAAGAAGAGCGTTTTCGCGCCGGTCTCACGCGCCGCCTTGAGCAGGTTCGTCATGGCCACGGGCCAGCTTTGCCGCCACACGGCGGTCGAATACTCAAAGCCAATGGTGATGACGATGTGGGTCGCACCGCGCGTCACGGCCTGCACGGCAGCGGCATCGAGCACGTCCGACGCCATAAAATCGACGCCCGGAGGCAGGTCTTTAGGGCGCTTGCGCTGCGTGATCAGGGGCCGACGGCCTTCGGCGACCAGACGTTCGGTGAGGCTGCGGCCACCGGGGCCGTAACCAAAGATGACGATTTTCTCGGACATGGGGAACTCCTGTTGATGTCCAAGGATAACGCCGATTGCACTATACCAAAAATGCATTATTTATATAAGCATTATGCAGAATAAGAATTTAGCCGCTATCGATCTCGACCTGCTGCCGGTGCTTGAGGCCCTGCTGAGGCGGCGCAATGTGACCCACGCCGCGCACGAGGTGGGCCTCAGCCAGCCCGCCGTCAGCCGGGCCCTTTCGCGGTTGCGCGACCTGTTCGACGACCCGCTGCTGATCCGCGCTGGCGGTGGCCTGACCCTGACGCCCAGGGCCGAGCGGCTGGCCCCGCAGGTGGCAGAGGCCCTTGAGGGTTTGCGCGGCCTGTTCCGCGAAGATCGCTTCGACCCGGCGCAGGAAAAGCGCACGGTGCGGCTGGTGGCCTCTGATGTGCATACCCTGCTGCTGCTGCCCGCCCTGACGGCGCGGCTGGCGCGCGAGGCCCCCGGCATCGACGTGCAGGTGTCGGCCTATGGTCCGGAGACCATCACCCTGATGCAGCAGGGGCGGCTTGATCTCGCCTTTGCGCTGGAGACGACGCCCCTGCCCGTCGGCACCGAGACCCTGCCGCTGGGTTACGACCGGCTGGCGCTGGTGATGCGGCGGGGGCACCCGCTGGCCGACCGGCCCGTCACGCCCGAAGATTATGAGCGCTTCCCGCACGCCGCCATCCGCATTTTTGGCGACGGTCAGTCCGAGCTGGATGCCGCGCTGGCGGCGCGCGGCCTGTCGCGGCGGATCGCCCTCAACACCCCCTATTTCACCGCAGTGCTGGCGGCCATCAGCCACAGCGACCTTCTCACCACCGTCTCCGAAGCGCTGGCGCAGCGGCTGGCCGAGACGTTTGGTCTGGTCTGCGTACCCTCACCCGTGGCGCCGGAACCGATGCGGCTGGTGCTGGTGTGGGACCGCCTGCGCGGCCGCGACCCGGCCCTGATCTGGTTCCGCGAATGTCTGAGAGACGTGGCGGCGGCGGTCTATTCGGTCAGCTAAAGGTCAAAGACACCGAAAAGCCGCAATTAGCGCTTAAGGTGTGCTTGTGTCCGGACAGGCGAAGTGCCGTCCCTGACCCTTATCTCCCCTTCTCGTTCTGGCTGCGCCCGCTTCCAAGCCGAGTGCGCTCCAACCCTTTTTAAGTCCGCCCCCCAGCGGACAGGAACATCATGTACAATTCTCATACCCCCACGGCCGCGAATGGCCGTCACGGTCGCGTTGCGGCCCCCCTTCACCGCGCCTTTGCGAGTCGCATCCCCACCCCGCCCCTGTTTACGCCGGAAGAATTGCGCCGCCTTGTTGCTGAAATGATAGATTGAATAAATAATACGCCCGGATGTCGCTTTTAGGGCGAAAAGTATTTCAAGCTGTGCTATAGTAAAATTTCGAAACACAGACCGCTTTGTCTGATTGCCTGTATTGGCCTCTCCCAAGCATTTCTTTTTTCGAACGCCCCGGTTTTCGGGGCAGACGGCGCACGTCTATATGCGAACGGAGGCCAACATGGCTGTCGGTATTGTAAAGTGGTTCAACCCGAACAAGGGTTTTGGTTTTATTCAGCCGGATGACGGCGGCAATGATGTGTTCGTGCACATTTCCGCCATCGAACGCGCCGGCTGGCGGATGCTGGTCGAAGGCCAGAAGATCGCCTACGAGGTCCAGAGCGACCGCGGCAAGGCGGCAGCGGTCAATCTTCAGGCCGCCTGACTCTGCGAAGCCCGGCAACCCCGCCGGGCTTTTTTATTTGATCTAAGGAGCCTGCACATGACCCCTTTCCGTTCCCCCGCCGACACCTGGGATTCCCTGTGGCCGACCGTGGGTGAGGCCGGGCTGGTCAACGCGCATGTCCCTGCCCGGTTTGAAGTGCGCTTTGACGGTCAGCTCTGGCAGGTGCTCAAAGACCGTGAGCCCGTGGCGCATCACAGCGAACGCAGCGACGCCATTCACGGCGTGCGTCAGGCCATGCAGCGTCTGTTTGCCGCCGGCAAGTCGGCGCAGTGGCGACTGATCTCCGCCAATGACTGACCTTTTTGTCTGAAACGGTTTTTGAAAGCTCTCCTCATGACCTATTCTCCCGCTGTGGCTACCACCGCCGACGCCCTGTCCGACATCGCCGATCTGGTCGATGCGCTGCTGGTGAAGCCGTGGGAGCCGCAGAAGGTGACCGGTCGCCGTCGCGAAGCCTGGGCGCAACTGGCACCCCTGATCCTTAACGGCATTACACTATCGAAATTCGACACGCCCGCCTTTGACCGCCTGATGAACGGCCACATGCCCCTGCTGCGGCGCAGCCGCGACCGCGTATGGACGGCGGCACTGTTCGTCGTGGCCGCCGCCCTGTCGCGCTCGGAGCCCGTAGAGTTCAGGCGCTTTCTGTTCAGTCCGCCCTTGCTGAACGAGATGGCCGGCCTGAGCCGTATTATCGACTACATGGTCCGCCTGTACGTGGGCTCGACCGACTTCCGCCCGGAGTTGCGGCGTCAGGTCATCAACCTGATCTTTGATCCGGTCGAGGAGCTGGCACGCGCCAGCGACCTGAGGCAGGTGGTGGACTTTGTGGCCACCCGACTGGCCGATATTGACGGCTTTCAGCCCGACCTTTCGGGCATCAGCCTCGACCTGATGGGGGCCGTTCTGGCCGCGCGGCGCGGTGTGTACGACCTGCGCCACCAGATTCGTTAATCACTCTTCCAAGGCTGCCCGACGGCGCGCCAGTTCGGTCGAAACGGCGCTCATGCTGGCCTTGTCGAGCTTATACATCAGCAGCACCCCGACCGAGATCAGGGCCGCTACCGCCGGAGCCAGCGACATCAGGACGGTGATAATGCCCTTGGTTTCGACGGTCTGCGGACCATTGGCGACGTAATCGACGGCCTTCAGACCCGCGCCGATCAGGTAGGAGGCCAGCGCCCCGCCCAGCTTTTGCGAAAAGGTTGCCGCCGCATAGGTCATGGCCGTGGCGCGCCGCCCGAAGCGGTATTCCGTATAGTCCGCCGCGTCGGCATACATGGCGTAGGCCAGCGGCGATTTCGGCCCCAGACACAGGCCGATCAGCACCTGCACCGCAAACATCAGCCCGATCTGATCCGGCGGGATGACGAAGAAGCTGGCCGACAGGACAGCGACGGCGCCCATCAGGATCATCATCAGGCGCGGTTTGTCGATCCATTTCGTCATCATGGGCGTCAAAAGCGCACCGGCGGCCAGCGCCACGCCGTAAGAGGTCAGGAACGGCCCGATCAGGTCCTCACGCCCCACCACATAGCGCATATAGTAGGCTGAAGTGGCCATGCGCAGGGTGATGGTCACCATGATGACCAGAGCCAGCGCAAACAGCACCAGCCACGGCTTGTTACCGAACAGGTCGCGGATATCGCGCCAGGGGCTGGAGGCCTGCTGCGGCGGCGGGCTGATGCGTTCGCGCGTATTGAGGACGACCAGCGCCATGATGGCCACGACCGCCACGCCATAGATGGCCATAACGATCGGCCAGCCCTGCGCCGGATTGGCTCCACCAAAACTTTTGACCAGCAGCGGCGTGGCGTAGGTGACGATGGTGCCGCCCAGAAAGCCGCCGACAAAGCGGAACGAATTGAGCGTGGTGCGGTCCTGCCCGTCGGCGCTCATCACGCCGGACAGGGCGCTGTAGGGGATGTTGGCGATCGAATAGACGATCATCAGCAGATTATAGGTCAGATAGGCATAGACCAGCTTGCCGTCATGATCGAAGGGCGGGGTGAAGAAGCACAGCACCCCCAGCACCGCCATCGGCGCGGCGGCTCCGAAAATCCACGGACGAAAGCGGCCCCAGCGGCTGCGCGTGCGGTCGGCCACGGCCCCCATGATGGGATCGGCAAAGGCATCGAGGACGCGGCTGATCAGCAGCATGGTCCCCGCCGCCAGCGGGTCGAGGCCGAAGACGTCGGTGAAGAAGATCAGCCCGAAGGCCGAAATGGTCGTCCAGTAGAAGTTAAAGCCCAGGTCGCCTGCGCCATAAGCGATCTTTTCGCGCAAAGATAGACGGTCAGTTGCGGCCATTTCGTTCCCCTGTGGTGCCGCGTTTTCGCGGTCTGGCCTATCTGTCGGGCAGTGTTATCCCCTGCGCAAGCGCCGATACGTCAACGTTGTCATGAACTGTTTCAAAAATAGCACAGTCTCTTAGGATGCCCCATTCTGCCCCGCCACATGAGCTCTGAACGATAGGGCTCATAAGGCTTTCAATCCGCAGCCTCACGACTTCCCAAGGGCTGGTGTAGCAGGTATCATAGCGCCATTTTCCGCGTCAGTGCGGTCAAAAGGGGACGCTTTAGCCAAGATGGATAAGTTTAACACCTCTGCCCCCAGTGTCGGCAGACCCGCCTCCGTCTTGTCACGGCGTATGTTTCTCCTGAGCGCCTCCATGAGTGCTCTGGCGACTGTCGCCTCTGCCTCGACTCAGGAAACAGGTTTCGACGGCGCGGGGATTCCCGTAGACATCGGCAAGGGGTATCGCATCACTTCGCATATTCTGGGCGATACGCGCAGGGTCAACATATCCCTGCCCACCGAATATGCCGATCCGGCAACCGCCCACAAACGCTATCCGGTCCTTTATCTCCTCGACGGCGGCGACGGCTGGCAGGATTTTGCGCACATCGCAAGTATGGTCCAGCAGGGCGGGACATGGGAGGCCAACGCGCCCGTGATCGTTGTGGGCATCGAAAGCAAGGACCGCAAGGCCGAGCTCACCACGCCCTCGACCGATCCAGAGGAAATAAAGACTCTGCCGACCAGCGGAAAGGCCGATCTTTTCCGCCGGTTCATGGTCGAAGAATTGAGGCCTCTGGTCGATGCCGCCTACCGTACAGACGGGGTGAACGCAGTTATGGGTGAGTCGCTGGCGGGCCTGTTTGTGGTTGATACCTTCCTGCGCTTTGGCGGACAGTTTCAGAAATATATCGCCGTCAGCCCCAGCCTGTGGTGGGACTATGGCAATCTGTCCAAAATGTCCGATTCATTTTTGAAGACGAAGACGGCGACGCCGCGAACCCTGTGGCTTTCCATCGGCAATGAAGGCGGCACCATGCAGGCGGGTGTGGATCGTCTGGTGACCGCGCTGCAGAACAACCCGGCCGAAAACATCGTCTGGAGCTATCGTCCGCTCAAGGATGAGAGCCACGCGACCATCTATCACCCGGCGGCAACGCAAGGAGTCCGCTTCCTTTTTCCTGGTGACGCGAAGTAATTGATATTCTGACGGGTTCAAACGGAACCCTTGGTCCCGACCTATGGGTCATAGTCTGCCTGGCCTTTGTCTGGACAGGGGGCCAACCCCACGTTAGGCTTTGAGTTTAATTCCTTTTCGGTCTGCCCGTGTCCCGTATCACCATCGTCGATCTGGCCCGTCTGTCGGGCGTTTCTATCAAGACCGTGTCGCGGGTGCTGAACAAGCAGCCGGGCGTGCGGCCGGAAAAGCGCGCCGAGATCGAGGCGCTGATCGCCGAGACGGGGTTCAAGCCCAATCCCGCCGCCCGCGCCCTGTCGGGGTCGCGCAGCTATATGATCGGGCTGATTTTTGAGCGCCCCGTCACCCACTATTACCAGCACGAGCTTCAGATCGGCGCTCTCGATGCCTGCCACCAGGCCGGCTATCATCTGATTATCGAAGGGGTGGCGGAACTGCGCCACCTGCCGCGTGCGCAGATGAAGGCGCAACTGGCCACCTCGCGCTTTGACGGCGTGCTGCTGGCCCCGCCGGTGTGTGATGATGCGGCGATGATCGACCTGTTCGACGAGCTGGGCGTGCCCGTGGTGCGCATCTCTCCGGTTCAGCATTTCGAGCGCAGCCCCTATGTGTTTATGGACGATGTGGCGGCGGGCTATGAGCTGACGCGCTGGCTGATCGAACTGGGTCACACACGCATCGCCTTTATCGAAAACCTGCGCGGGCGCGGCTCGAATGCCGACCGCAAGGCCGGCTATCTGCGCGCCCTGTCCGAGGCCGGGCTGACGGCGCGACCGGAATGGGTGGTGCGCGGCGATGTGCGCGTCAATAACGGCTTCGATGAGGCCGAAGCCCTGCTGTCTCAGGCCGACCGCCCGACCGCTGTCTTCGCTGCCGCCGACTATATCGCCTTCGGGGCCATGGCGGCGGCGGCCAAGCTGAAACTGTCGGTGCCGGAAGACGTGTCTATCGTCGGTTTCGACGATGCGCCGGGCACCAGCAGCGTATGGCCGCCGCTTTCGACCGTGCATCAGCCGATGAAGGGGCTGGCCGAAGAGGCGACGCGCCTGCTTCTGGAGCGCATCAATGGCCGCGAGGTTCCGGCAGCGCAACAACTCGACTATTTCATCGTCCGTCGCGGGTCCGCCGCCGCCCCGCGTGAGGGGTAAAAACCACCGCGTTACATACCGGCCTTAATTTGGCTGCATAGCCGTCTCACAGTCCCCCTCATGTCACTGAAACCCCTCGCCCTTTCCGGTCTGATCCTCGCTACGCTGGTCGTCACGCCTGTGGCGGTGTGCGCAGCGGACGATGAGATCGTGGCCACCAACCGCCCCAAGGTGGCCCTTGATGCCGCGGCCCCCGCCGCCAGCGTCACGCCCGTGACCGCCGAAGACACGGCCAAGGCCACGCAGGCGCAGGTGCTTTCGACGCTGGACGGGACACGCGCCTCTGAGCGCCGTCAGCCGACCTCGTGGGGCCGCGACGATACGGACTCAGGGCCGCAAAAGCGTCAGATTCACGGCGAAGCGGGTGTCTCCATCGGCACCGGCGGCTATAAGAGCGCCTATGTGGCGACCCTGATCCCGGTGGGCGAAACCGGTACGCTGGGCCTGGCCTACAGCCAGACCGATCACGGCAAGAACGGCTATCTCTATGCCGATCCTTACGGCTATGGCTACGGGCCGGGCTATGGACGCTATGGGGCGTCGGCTTACGACCCCTACGGATACGGCTATGGTCGGGGCTATGGCTATGCGCGCGGCGGCACGTCGAAATCCCTGTCGATCTCGCTTGACTTCAGCGACCGCAATAAGGACCGCGACCGTGGCGAAGACTGCGACAGCGTGCGTTATGAAGGCGCAATGGGCGACCCCATCTGGGGCGGCTATCGGCCGTCCCGCCGCGTCTGTACCAAGACCACCAACTATTCCGACTAACCCCTCCCTTGACGAACGCGTCCCGTGCGGCTGGAGCGAATTTTGTTCAGGTTGAATCGAAATCCGGCTCTATTTCTTTTGTCGCGCATTTGAGTCCGAAAACCGTTGCACACTTTTCCGAATGCGCTGTAGCCTAACCCGACAACGTTGTCGCCACGGGAGGCTTGATGCAACGCCGGACCTTTCTGCTCGCCGCCACTGCGTCCCTGCTGACGCCCGCCCTCAGCCGCGCCGACAGTCAGTACCGGGTGCTGGTTCTGGCCATGCCCAGCAAGTACCATTACGAATATATCCCCGTGGCGCGCGACAGCTTTGAGCGCCTGTCGAAGCTCCATGCCTTTGATCTGAACTGGACGCATGCGGCCTCGGTGCTGGAGCAGGACCTCAGCGCCTACGCCGCCATTGTGCTGCTCAATACGCCGGTGGAAGACCTCACTCCGGCCCAGCGCGCAGGCTTTGAGGCCTATATGACCGGCGGCGGCAATGCGGTGATCGTGCACCGCGCCGCCATCGCCCTGCCGGTGGGAAGCTGGGCGTGGTACGAAAAGCTGGTCGGGCGCACGGTCGGGGTGCACCCCATGCTGCAAACGGGCGTGGTGACGGTCGTGGACAGGGGCTTTCCTGCCACCTTCGGCCTGCCGGAGCGCTGGATCTGGAGCGACGAATTCTACACCACGACCAACCCGTATCAGGTGCCGATCCACCCCGTGCTGAACGTGGATGAGACCAGCTATGACCCGCGCAAGATCTGGCCCGGTCAGGTCTCCGAGCCGATGGGCAAGGATCATCCGATCGCCTGGTACCACCGTCCGCAAAAGAGCCGGGTCTTTGTCACGACGCTGGGCCATACGGTCGAAATGTACCGCGACCCGACCTATCTGACGCACCTTATGGGAGGTCTCTACTGGACTGTTACCGGGCGTGGTCAGACGCGCTGACCACGCCCGGTAACCGCATCAGAAGCGCATCCGCACCCCGCCATTGAGCACGAACCCGTCGGTCGGGGCCCAGGCCTCGACCGTCCAGCGTCCATCGGCCGCCCTTTGCCGCCGGACCAGCGGATCGTGCCGCGTCTGGCTCACATTGAGCAGGTTTTCGGCATTGAGGAACAGGCGCACCTTCCCCACCACGCGTTCGCCCAGCAGGCCCAGCTCCCAGTAGGGTTTGCTCTCGCTCCGGTACGGATTGTCGTCCAGCGTCTGACTCCCCGTATAGTAGGCCTCAAAGCCGATGCGCCCGATATCGTGTTCCTCCCACATGGCGACAAAGCCGCCGGTGTGTTTCGGCGTCGTGGGCTGAGCGCGGCGGCCAATCCCCGACGGATCGGGATCGGTGGCATCGACATAGACGTAGGAACCGGTCAGGGTCAGCGCCTCATGACGATAACGCAGACGCCATTCCGAACCGCGCGTGCGCGTCACGCCCGCCGCATTGACCAGCCTGACCGAGGCCGGGCCCGTTTGGCGTAGCTGCACCGCATCGTCTATGTCCGCGCCGAACAGGGTCATATTGGCCTCGATCGGTCCTTTGGCATAGGTCAGGTCGAGCGAGGCCGTGCGCGCTACCTCGGGCCGCAGGTCGCCCAGCGGCTCCAGCCGGCCAAAGCCCGTGGCCTCGATGGCCTCGACAAAGGGCGTGGGCGCATGAAACCCGCGCCCCACTGAGGCCCGCACCGTCCAGTGGCCCGGACGATAGAGCAGAGACAGGCGCGGACTGAACTGCCTGCCATAGCGGCTGTGGTCATCCAGGCGCGCACTGGCCGCCAGCGTCAGGCGCTCCCCCATCGTCTGCTCCACCTGCCCGAACAGGCCGGGGACGCTGAAGTGATAGTTGAAGTCACTGAACCCCTTGGAATGATAGTGGTCGGACTGAAAGGCCACCCCACCCAGCCAGGCGGTCGGTCCCGTCTCGCCCTTCAGCGCCGCCTCGGCAAAGCCGGTCAGGTGCGAGTCGCGGTCAATGACCTCACCGAAGCGGTGTTCGTGCCGCTGGGTCATGGACGAGGCGCGCAGGCTGAGCGTACCCAGCCCCTCCAGCGGAAACTGCGCCGTAACCCCGGCATCGACGCGGCGCGAGGCCTGCGTTTCGGGAAAGGCCGTGCCGTCCGGGACGGTGCGCCCGCTGAGCGTGCCGCCCTTACGCTGCTCACGCATCGCCCCCAGCGTCAGCAGCGCCTTGGCGCCGTTGTCGCCGTACCAGAACAGACGCGGGCGCAGCGTCCAGCGCTCAAAGCCCGCCATGTCGATCCAGCCATCGCCATCGAGATCCTTGCGGGTCTGACGGTGATAGCCGCCGGTGAGCGAATAGCTGAGGCTCTGCGTCGCCGGGGCGGAGCTATAGGCCGTGATGTCCTGCCCGCCACGGTGGGTCAGGTTTAGCAGGACTTCGCTTTCCGGCTCAGGGCTGGGGCGGCGCGAGACGAGATTGATCACCCCGCCCAGCGCCGACGCGCCATAAAGCGCCGAGACTGAGCCCTTGATCACTTCCACCTGCCCCAGATCGGTCGGCGGAATCTGCAACAGACCGAGCGACTGCCCGCCATAGAGCGGTAAGCCGTCGGTGAGCAGCAGGGTGTAGCGCCCGGCCATGCCCTGAATGCGGATATTGGCCGCCCCCAGCGACGGCGCGGTCACCTGCACGCGGATGCCCGGCGTCTCATTGACGAGGGTTGAGATATTGCCGGGGGTCATCAGGCTCTTTTCGTCGATCTCTTCGCGGCCGATGACGTCAACACGGATCGGCTCGTCCTGAAGCCGGCGGCCAGCGCGGGTGGCCTGAACCACCACCTCTTCGATGGCGTCTTCCGGCTGAGAGGGGAGGGTTTGTGCCTGTGCGGCGGTCACGCAGGCAAGCAGCGGCAAGGCGGCAGCCGCCAGAAGGGGCAAGGCCCCGTATGGGTAAGACATGGGAAAACCCGTAAAATGAGCAAGCAAGGGCGCGGCGCGTCGAAGCGCTCCGCGTCGGTTCATTTTTCAGGGTTTCAGCGTGGCGGCGGGGCCAGCGGGCGATAGCTCAGGCCAACGCTGTGGCGGTGAGACGGCTGGAAATCCAGCGCCTTCACGCTCGGCAAGTGCATGAACAGGAAGCTGGCGGTGGCGATAGCGGCGCAATGCTGACCGCAGACCTTCAGTGATGCCGCCCCCTTGTCGGCGCAGCAGGGCGCTTCCGACGACCGGACATGCAGGTGCAGATGGGTGTCTTCGTGATGCGCCCACGGACCAGCCGCTTCGGGCGCGTGCAGGCCCGACAGCATGGCCAGCAGTCCCGCCACAATCACCATCACTTTGAGGAGACCAGAGCGCATGGGCTGTTTATAGGGACCGGGCCTCGCCACCGCAAGCAGGGGTTTTAGCGCTTTTTCCACACCCTTACGTAATCGACCTCAAAGGTGCGCGGGAAGATGCCGTCGTCCACCTCACCGGCCATATTGCCGCCGATGGCCAGATTGAGCAGCAAAAATTGCGGCTTGTCGAAGGGCCACGCCCCCGGCTTGTCGGTTTTGACATAGGTATGGAAACGCTGACCATCGACGAAGAAGTCGAGCTTTTGCGGTGTCCACAGAAGCTGATACTTATGGAAGGCGGTGCAGGCATCGGGCACGTCGATGCCATTGCCGTTGCCGGAACCGCCCACGCTGTCGATCGTATAGCGGTTATGCACCGTGCCAAAGGTCCGGCCCGGCGTCTTGCCCACATGCTCCATAATGTCGATTTCGCCGCCGTCCGGCCACCCCGCATCGGTGCCGAGCATCCAGATCGCCGGCCATGAGCCCTGACCGCACGGCATTCTGGCGCGGATTTCGTAAAAACCATACAGGAAGCTGACCTTACCGCGCGTGATCAGGCGCGCCGAGCTGTAGTCCTGCCCGCCGTAATCGGCGCGGTCGCTTAGCCGCTCCTTGCGCGCGGTGAGGCGCAGCGTGCCGTCCTTCACCTCGGAATTTTCCAGCCGTTCGGCGGCGTAATACTGCTTTTCGTTATTGTACCAGCCAGTGCGGTTGGCCTGCGTGTCATAGACCCAAGTCCTGGCATCGGGCAGGCCGGGCGTATTGAACTCCTCGGCCCAGTCCAGCGCATAGCCCGCCGGAACGGGTGAGGTGGCATCGGCCGCCCGCGTTTCAGCGGCCACCGACAGGCCCGTCAGCGTCACCGCCGACAGGATCAGGGATTTCAGCATGACGTTTCCTTTGTTTTTAACGCCCTCCCGCCGAAGGCCGGGAGGTTTAAGATCATTCTACCCTTACCATACGGCTCTTACGGCGGCCATCGGGTGAGGTGACGCGCAGTTCGACCGGGCGGCTCACTGCCACCGGCCCCGTATAGGGCGTCCATTCGCCGCCTGCGAGGCGGTATTGTATGGGGGTAGCGGCGATTTCGGCATTGGCGAATAACTGCCCGCCTTCGATCTTCGCCCCCGGCGGTGCCAGACGATAGGCGATGCCCGCCTGATCCAGAAGCCGCAGATGCACGCCCAGCCGGTCGCGGAAACCCTGCCAGTCGCCCAGCACGGCCTTGGGATCGACCTTACCGTCGCCATAGGTGTAGCTCTCACCTGCCTTGTAGGGCACTTCCCAGCCCGCCCGGTGCCAGGCCCGTTCGGCCAGCGGCAGAAGACGCGGGAAGAGGCGGTATTCGGCCTCGTCGTCCGTGCGCACCACCTCAGACCACAACTGCCCCTGTAGGCCGGTCAGGCCGCGCCCCGGCGCATAGGGCGTGTTATCGGCCACCGTCGTCCCCTGCCCGCGGATATCGGTCAGCAAGGAGGCATTGGCCGGCAGGTTTTCCGGCTGGAAGCTGAAAATCTTGTAGCTGTCCGTATCGCGCGACGCCCAGTCATAGGCCGTCTCATCCGAGTCCGGCGCGGGCGGCATGTCAAAATAGGTGACATCGGGCACGGACAGCACGACTTCCCAGCCGCGATTGGCCTGATCGTGCGCTTCGGTGGCCGCCGTGCCGAGGGTGGAACTCCAGATGTTCGACTGGACTACCTTCGGCATTCGCGCCGGGTCGGTGTGGCCCATGCCGTCGCTCCAGCCCGCCGTCTCGATGCCCTTTTGCGCCAGATAGGCCGAGACGCGCTCGATGAAATAGGGGGTGAGCTGCGGCGCCTTCAGACCGTTCTGCGCCATAAAGGCCTGACAGGCGGGCGATTGCGTCCATGCCCCCGCCGTCTCATCCGCCCCGATATGGTAGCGTTTCAGCGGCACACCGGCGGCCTGATGCAGCTTCATCGTCTCGTCGATCACCTTGTCGATAAAGGCGTAGGTGGCGGGCAGGCAGACATTGAGTGTATTGTCGTTATAGTGCTGGATCGAGCGATAGGCCGTGGTGTCTTCCGGTTCAACCAGCCGGTATTGCGCCGCCGCCACCACATCACCGGCGGCCATCAGACGGCGATAGCGGACCTCCATGGATTTGATCGCCGCGCGGCTGTGGCCCGGCATGTCGAAGGATGGGATGACCTCGATGCCGCGCGCCTGCGCCGCCTTCAGGATGTCGATATAGTCGGCCTTCGAGAAGTAGCCATTGACCGGCGTGTCGCGCTCCGGCCCGGCCCCCAGTTGCGGCAAAAGGCAGGTCTCTTCAGCCGGGTCGTGGCAGCGATAGGCGCCCACCTGCGTCAGTTCCGGCAGGCCGTCGATTTCCAGCCGCCAACCTTCGTCGTCACCCAGATGCAGGTGCAGGCGGTTGAGTTTATAGGCCGCCATCTGTTCCAGCGTCTCGAGCACAAAGGCTTTGGAATGGAAGTTGCGTGCCACGTCGATATGCAGGCCGCGGAAGGGCAGACGCGGCGCGTCTTCGATGGTCATACGCCGCACCTGAGCACCATCAAAGGCCGTTTGCTGGGCCAGAGAGCGCAGGGCGTGGTTGGCCCCGGTCGTCGATCCGGCGCGAATGCTAACGCTTTTGCCCACCGTCAGGCGATAGGCTTCGGGGCGCAGTTTCGGGTCGATGGTGACGCTGAGCACCGGCCCCCGCCCCTCACCGGCCCCCGCCTGTTTCAGCGCCTCTACGGCGGCGGTAATGGCGTCGCGGCTCAGGCCCTTCAGGCGCAGGTCAAACCCCTTGCTGAGATCGAGCGGCGCGCCCTTTTGCAGCGTCACCCTGGCCGGAGTGGGCAGGATCACCACGGCCGGACGGGTCAGGGCCACGTTGCGCGCCGCATTGCGTTCATAGGCGCGTTCAGGGGTCAGCCACTGCGTCTTGTCGCCGGGGGCCTGGGTGCCCAGCTTCGCCTCATCGGTCATGGGCGCGACAAAGGGCAGGGTCTCCAGCCCGCTTTCAGGATCGATTACCGCCTTCGAAGCCATTAGGGTGCGGGGGGTGAGGCCCGGCGCGGCCACATAGGCATTAGGCATGACCAGACCGCGCGCATAGAAATGCCCCTGCCCCCAGACACGAACCGTATGCGAGGCGCCGCCTTTCAGCGCGGCGCCGGCCTTGGGTGTCAGGGCATAGAGGTCGCCATTGACCTGTTTCAGGTCGAAGGCCTCGCTTTCAGAGCGCACAAACGCCCCAACGTAGGAGAGATAGAGGGTCCAGCCGCCGGGCAGGTCGCTCCCTTCGGGCAGGGTGAGCGTCAGGGCCGACAGAAAACAGGCCGCCTTGTCACAGGCCTGACGGTTATCGACGATCTCCCACCGATAGCCAAGGTGATCGCCCAGACGGTCCAGTGTGGCCTGATCCAGTACCGGCGCAGGCGCGGCAACGGTTGGCGCAGCGGGCGGGGATACCGGCGTTGGCGGCAAGGTGGCGCAACCGGCGGTCAAGGACAGGATAAGGGCCAGTGTGCTCAGGCTGACGGAATGGGCAAAGGTCATGCGGGCTCCCTGTTTGACACCTATGTGACGGTGGATTTTCTGCGAAATCAAGCCCAAAAGTTATAGAGTGGAGCGGCATTGGTTATAACCAATATAACAGATAGCTAGCGGATAGCTTTTTACAACGCTTCGCTTATCGGCTTGACATTCGCCTCCGGATATGAGAACAAAAAAGGAACTTGCGGAGGGTGCGATGAGCCGACTGTATGACGGAGCGTGGGTGCTGGTGGCCGGTCAGGCGGTGGCGCAGCCGGCTATTGAGTGTCTTAAGGGCGTATTTCGCGTGGCGGACGGTCTTTATGGTGAGGATGGGCGCGCTGTGGACCGGTTTTTGGGGCGTCCGGCCATTCAGATGATCCTCGACCCTCAAACCGCGCGCGAAAACGGCCTGCTGCCGGGGTAATTTTTAACCCCCTTCCGCTATAGACAGTCCCCTCCCCTGCCGTAATATGCCCGCCATGACACCTACACTGATCGCTGCCAACGACAACTGGCCCGCCGAAGCCGAACTGATCGCCGAAACGGTCGCCGCCTATGAGGCATCGGGCAGCACGCGCGCGCAGGCTCTGGCCGATCTGCGCCACGCCGTGCAGGCCTTGCGCCGCAATGGTCTGCGCTCGGCCCGCGCCCTTAAGGGGATGGAATAGGCCGTAAGGCGCGCATCACAGGTGCACGGGCCGCCTATAAGTATTAACGGAACAGACCGCCCAGCAGTTTGCCGATACCGTCCTGCCCCAGGAGGTTCGGGGCGGCTTCGGCTATGGCCTGCGGCAATTGCCCACCCTGCGACAACTGATCGACCACACCGGGCAGGACGTCGCCCAGTTGCGCCGGATCAATGCCCAGTGACCCGGCCAGTTGATTGACCATGTCCGGCCCCAGCGCCGACTGCAACTGCTCCAGAGATACCGGCAGGTTGGCGCCGTTCGACACCCACGACTGCACCACCTCAGCCAGACCGCCCTGCTGCAATTGACCCAGCACGTCCCCGATCAGGCCCTGCCCGCCCAGTTGCTGCGCCAGACCGGCGAGGTCGAGATTGCCCAGATCGAGCTTGCTGCCGAGGGCGCCCAGAATATCGTTCAACATGATCCGCTCCGTATGTGTTCCCATTCTACCTTGCGCGGCGAATCGGGCGGAGTCGAGTCAGGAGATGCGGTCACCGATCCCCCGATAAGCGCTTTCCGAAAAGTGTGCCGCACTTTTCGGATAAAAAAAAGCGCGTTAAACCAAAAATTTAGAGCGCGATTTCGATTCAATTTGAACGAAATGCGCTCTAATCCCGCAAACCTTTGCCTCACGCAGATGTTTTCAGCCGCGGGCGCGCAGCGGGATATCCGTGATCACGTCCGACAGCGCCTTCAGGCACGCTACGCCCAGCGCCTGAGAGCGGGCCGGTGACCAGCCTTCAACGGCGTCCGGCGCGTCATCATGGTCCTTGAACGGCATTTCCAGCGTCATGGCGATGGCCCCGAAGCGTTCGGCCACGGCATTGGTCGAAACGGCCAGATTGGCCTGTCCCGGCGCATCGACCGCATAGCCATAGGTGGTCTGGAAATCGGGCGTGCGTGCCGACAGGGCGCTCAGATAGCGGCGATAGAGGGCGTCACGCTGCGGCGTCCACGACGGAATGCCCTCAAATCCGGCCATGAAGACGTGCGGGATGGCTTCGTCGCCGTGCACGTCGATGGCAAAATCAACGCCGGTGTCGTCCATGGCATTGCGGATGGCCAGCACTTCCGGGCTCTTTTCGGTCGAGGGTTCGGCCCACTGACGGTTCAGATCGGTGCCGGCGGCATTGGTGCGCAGGTGCCCGCGCGCGCTGCCGTCCGGGTTACAGTTGAGCACGATGTAAAAGGTCGCTGCTGCCCGCAGGGCCACGGCCTCCGGCGCGTCGCTGCACAGCCAGGGGATGGCCCCCTCCATCCACCATTCGGCCATGGTCTCGCCCGGATGCTGACGCGCATAGAGCCACACTACGCGCGGCCCCTCCCCTACGCTGAACAGGTCGAGATCGCGGCCATCGAGCGTTTGGCCCAAAACCCGGTGACTGATGCCGGCCAAGGCCTTCACCCGCTCGACCAGCGCCCGGTGACGGTCACTGTCATAGGGCGTGAAATAGGCCACCCACAGGGTTTCAGAGGTGGGCCGGTGACGGATGCTCAGCACGCCGTCGGCATAGGTCGTATCGGCCTGCGTCCAGTGGGCCCCATCGCTGCTGATACGGGCTTTGTAGCCCTCCCAGCCGCCCGTATAGGCCGATCCCCCGGCATTGGTGAGGCGCAACTCCAGATCGACGCCTGAGGCCCCGTCCACGCGGAAATAGAACCATTGGTAATAGTGCGACTGATGATCCGGACGGATGGCCAGATCGAAACGCCCGCCGTCGTGCGCCTGTACCACCTCGATATTGCCACCATCGAAATCGGAATGGATGCTGACCGCCATGTCGCGTCTCCGCAAGGGGTTGAATGTACTGATCGTTTCCATAACGACCGAATCGGAGGCCGTCACGTCATTTCGGGGACCGTCTTGTCACGGGTGGCGGGCTATCGGGGGATCAGTGACGGCCTCTTTTCGCCGCAATCCCTTGGACTCCAAGCGACTCCGTGTCTTGTGGGGTCGTTTTTCAGCATCAAAACCGTGGCTTTACGTCTGAAATCAGAGTCTGGCGCGTATATCTCGGCTGTATTGAAGGCGGTCACTGCAAACTCACCCACTGAGGTCAAGGAACAGGACGCGGTGAACCGTAAATCCCGGTGACTGTGCTGTTCGGTGACTCTGCCGGTCGGGTGTTAACTGTCTTTCCCCGTAGATGTCCGCCTGAGCGACCCTTCAAAGGTCGCACAAGGCGGACCGCGCACGGACCTTAATACCGCTCCCCTCTCGCTGTTAAGAGAGTCTGTTAGTGAATCTAGTTAAATAGGTTAAGCGAAAAAACAGCCGGAATTCCCCTTTAAAATCAACAAGGGTACCTTTTGTTAATCTTTGATACCCCGTCACTTTGTCACTGATCCCCCGCGCGACGGGTCTTCGTTCCCCCGTGCAGGCGGTCACTCTTCCCCCGATAAGTGAGCTAGGAAAAACAGAATATTTTCCACAGCTTGCCCGCGGCTTTTTAACCCTGTTTCCGCGGCAAATCCGGTCACCATTCCCCCGAAAACCGGCTTTTGAGGGCAAAACCGCTGAAAAACGCCCGCCGGTCACCGTTCCCCCGACTCACCTTGAACGAATCGGTCACTCTTCCCCCGTCAATCCGGTCACCCATCCCCCGATAGAGTGGTCACTGTTCCCCCGACGAATCGGCCTCAAAAAGTCACCGATCCCCCGACACCGTTTTCTAGAACCGTTTGTGCATAAGGCCGTCGATTTCCAGCGCCCTCTGGTCTTCGGCGGTTTGCCGTTCCAGCGTTTTCAGCGCATCACGCACCCTCACCCGCTCTTCCATGTCGCGCTTGATGAAATGCACGGCGGGCGAGCCGTCATTGGTCTTGGTCAGCGTCATCTCGTATTCCGGCAGGGCGTTCTTGGCCACGATGCGCTTTAAGAGGTAGGTAAACTGCTTCAGCGGGCTGTCTGAGCCCGTTTTTTCGTGCAAAATCGCGATACGACAGGTCCAGCCGCCCTCCTGATCGCCCGCGTGCTTGCGCGCCACGCGGTAAAGAGCGCGCTCCATGCCGCCGGTGAGCAGGAAATAGTCCTGATGCATGGTCAGGAGCGAGCGTTCGGTGACGATCCCCTGATAAACCCAGTCGGACAGGGTAATCGAAATGCCGCGCGGCGCCTCGGTTTCCGGGTCCACCTCTAACTGAAAGGCGTCGATCCAGCCGAATTGTGCCTTGTCCTTGCGTTTGGGCGCGCGCAGCGAGGTCTGGATGGTCGTCGATTCCAGCCTTTGCAGCGCCGCGTTCAGTTCCTGATAGGATTTGCCGCCCGTATCGCGCTTGATGGCGCGTAGCAGATCATAAGACGTGGTCTTAAGAGTCCGGGGTAAGTCATTGACTCCCTGCTCTTTCAGGCGATTGAGCACCGAGGCTGCCCAGATCATGATATCGGCGTCCCAGATGGTGGCGATGCCGAATTCGGCATTGCCTGAGACCTTCACCCAGGTGTCGCCATCGGGGCTGGTATATTCGATCGGTTTCAGGCGCTTGCGCTTGGCGAGGCTAAAAAACGGCCGTTCCATCAGCTCGCGCTGGTCCTTCAGCGACATGTCGCTGACGAGCGGGATAAACAGGTCGAACTGCGATTCGGCGGCGCGGCGGGCCATGATCAGATCCTGCCCTCGGCTTTCAGTTTGTCTTCCAGCGCCTCGACGGCCTGTTCGAACACTTGCCCGAGCACCAGACCCTGCGCGTCGGCCACGGCATAGAAGCGGCGCAGCGCCTCGTCCGTGACCTTCAGATTGAGCTGACGGTTACGCCCGGTGCGGTAGCGGCGTTGCAAAACAGGCTCAGGCGCCGCCGGCACGGCCACGGCTTCACGGCTGGGGAAGCCCCTCGCCTCGGCCACGGCGCGCAGAGACTCCTTGTCCGGCTTGGGTTTTGGCCGGGCGTCAAACGCCGACAGGTCAAGATCGTCGTCAAAGATCGAAGCGCGTTCGGACATGGATTAAGCGACCTCCTGAGCCGGAACCGCGTCCGGATTTTTCAGCAATTCAATGGCTTCGGCAACAAAGGCACGGGCATTGGCTACGGCCTTGTCGATATTGGCGACCTGCGACGGGTCCAGCGTTTCCAGCGCCCCGCCGAACGAGAACATGGCCTTGAAGGCTTCGCGCTCGTGCAACTGCGTGTCGAACAGGCGGATGCCGTGGGCGCGCAACTGCTCGTGAATGGCCGACAGGGTGCGCGGTTTGATGACCGGATTGGTGCGCGTCAGCAGCACCGCGTGCGGGATCGGCCGGCGCGATTGACGCTCGGTATTTTTGATCAGGCTGAGCGCCTTGGCCGCCTGCTTGGCATCAAGCTGCGAGCCTTGCGTCGGCACCACCACCAGATCGGACGCCCCGATGGCATAGGCGACCGTCAGCGACGCCGTGCCTTCGCAATCGACCACCACAAACGGCGCTTCGGCTGCCGCCTCTTCGATCTTGTCGAGGATGTTTTCCTGATTGGCGTCCGACACAATGCGGATATTGGCCGGGCAGCCATTCAACTGCGACCAGGCGAGGATCGGACGGTTGGGGTCGGCGTCTATAATAATGACCTGCGTCTTGCGCGCCAGTTGCGTGGCCATCAGCGTCGCCGCCGTGGTCTTGCCCACGCCGCCCTTGGGCGAAATGAAGGAGATGACCGGCATGTCAGGTTCCTCGTGCTGGCTTTGACGCGCGAATGGCGAGCTATCGGATAGCCACCGGCTAGCGCGCGCCTTTTGCGCAAAGGTTAATGAAGTGTTAATTCTGTTGGTGCGCCGATTCTGACGCAGGGTCCAGACGGAAGCCTGCCGACAGCTAACGGAAAGCTGTGCGAAAGTCGCCCGATAGACACCGGCTATCTCGCGGAAAGCCCTTAGCTAGACGACGGGTTTCTGTCCGTTAGCTTTCGGTTAGCCATAACCTAGCTTGTAAATAGCTAATGGGAAGTTAACAGATAACCGAAATCCAGCCGATAGCCTGTGCATAGCTTTCGCATGGCTATCGGGTATATAACAGATAGTTGGTAGCTATCTAATCTCCGGTTGTGATGACGTTTCACAGTGGGTGAATGAGGTTTCATCTTAATAAGTTATTGAATAAATGTAAGATAGCCTTTAGCTATCTTTTGGGTATCTGATAAAGAGCCTCCGGCGGGCAAGGGCATGGCCCCTGCACCCGGAACCGGGAGGGGCGTTTGGACGAAGAGATCAATAGTGCCCTTTGGCGCTTTATCCGCCGCGACACCTCCGTCCCGGCTTTTGAGGCCTTGGTCTATGCGCATGAAGCCGCGCTCAGCACAGCCTTAGGGCCTGAGCTTCATTTCAGGTTGCTGGAAATGAACTATGCCGACCGCAATCAGGCCGAAGACATGCGCGAACAGGTTGAGGCACACCTGCGTCCGGCCCTCACGCACGTCCCGACATTGCCATCGCTGAAATGCCGACTTGCTGGGCATAGATGAGAGTCACGTCAAAGATATTCTGAAATATCAACGCGGTTAGCTGAGGGCTATCCGATAGCTACATAATGGACGCGCCAACCGCCAAGGGCCTCCGGGTGCAGGGGCAAAGCCCCTGCACCCGGTTAGGACGCGAAGTCTCTATCATACCTTCCCAGCATGCTGGGGGAAGGGGACCGTCAAGCGAAGTGCAGATGGTGGTGGGGGCTTCCCTCGCTTCTACGACATGACATTCTGACAAGCCGGCAAGGCCCCATGCCACTGAAGATTAGCCACCAAAAAACACGAAACGAAGTTCGGCGCAGCCGAAAGAGCCGCTGAAACGCCCGGCCCGCAGGGCCCTGACCTTCGTGCGGCAAGCCCTGATGAATGGCGCTGCGCGCCTTTGCCTGACGCAGACACGGATAATCTGTGAAATCTGTGTAATCTGTGGTTTCTATAAATCTCGCGTGGCAAAACACTGCGCTTGATAGGTCAGGCGAAGACCTGCGCCACAGGCGCCCGTTTGTGCTTTTTGTGTTTTTATTGGCTAAAAGCCTGCCCGAAAACCCACACGCCGCCCGCGGAAATCGCACCCACATCCGGGGTCCGGGGTCAACTGACCCCGGATGCTTACTCTTGCCCTAACCCCATAACCCAAACCCAACTTACCCCAGCAGGCTGGCGGCGATATTGATGCACAGGGCGAGGATGGTGGTGTTGTAGAAGAAGGCGAAGACGGCGTGGCCGAGATTGAGGCGGCGCATGGCTTTGGAGGCGACGGAAACGTCGGCGGTCTGGGCAGCGGTGCCGATGATGAAGGCGAAATAGGCGAAGTCGAGATAGTCCGGTTCGCAATCGGCATCCGGGAATTTGAGGGGCGGGGGCTCGGCGCGGCGGATGGCGATGTAGTAGGCGTGCGCGTAGTGCAGGGCGAAGGTGGTGTGCACGAAGACCCAGGTGGTGACGATGGTGGCGCCAACCAGCGCGAGGTCGAGGCCTTTGCTGAGGCCAGTTTCGTCGTGGGCGGCGATCAGTTCGCTGGCGATGGCGACGACGCAGACGGCGATGGCGGCCCCGGTCAAGCCCAATATGGTCCATTTGCCGACGTCCTGCGTTTCGGCGCGCCGGCGCATGTCGGCGGTATTGGCGGTCATCATCAGCCGGGCAAGGGCGATGAGGTAGAAGACGGCGGCGCTGTTCCACGCGACCAGCACGCTTTGCGACAGGCGCAGGTCGGTGAGGGTGCCCAGAAGCGTCCCCAGACCAAGGGCCAGAGCAAGGGCACGGCTCAGCCACGGGCGGGTACGCAGGGTGCGGACAAAGGAAAGGGCGGTCATAGACAATGCTATGACCGCCCTTTGGAAAATGTCCAGCCGGGGAGGGGGCTTAAACCGTTTTCGTTACCTTGTTGAGGTGCGGCGGGCTGTCCGGATTGAGCCCGCGCGCCAGCGACAGGCGGTTGGCGAGGCGGTAGAAGCTTTGCAGGCGCAGGATAGGCTCAAGGATGGGCTCGGCGGCCAGGGCGGGCAGGGTATAGGCCCCCGGCGTGGTGTCGGCCAGCCACACGGCAGCCCCGCGTCCGGCAAATTCCGCCGCCACGTCGCGCACCCCGTCGCCGGCCATGTCGGAGGTGGCGAAGGCCAGCACAGGGAAGCCCTGATTGACGATGGCCATGGGGCCGTGGCGCACTTCGGCGGCGGAGAAGGCCTCGGCGTGCAGGGCGCAGGTTTCCTTGAGCTTGAGCGCCGCTTCCTGCGCCACGCCGAAGCCGTAGCCACGACCGATAACAAAGAGGTTGGTAGCGGCGGTCAGGGCGGGGAGGGCGGCGGACCAGTCGAGGTCGAAGGCCTGACGCATCTGGGCGGGGAGGGCGGCCACGGCGGCTTTCAGCGTCGCGTCGTCGGCCCATTCGGCGGTCAGGGCGGCAAAGCCAGCCAGAGCGGCGAGGCAGGATTTGGTGGCGGCGACCGACAGCTCCGGCCCGGCGCACAGCGGCAGCACTTCGTCGGCGAGCGTCGCCAGCGGCGCGGTTTCGTCATTGACCAGCGCCACAACGAAGGCGCCGGTGGCCTTATAGGCTTCGACGGCGGTCAGAAGGTCGGGCGAGCGGCCCGATTGCGACACGGCGATGCACAGGGTTTCGGCGGCGACGACTGGGGCGGCATAGACCGAGGCCACCGACAGGGCGGCGGAACTGACCGGCACGCCGGTCAGGGTCTCGATGACATACTTGCCATAGGTGCAGGCGTGGTCGGACGAACCGCGCGCACAGGTGACGACGGCCTTCGGCGGCTGGGCCTTCAGGCGCGCGGCGATGCGGCTCAGCGTCTCGGCATTGCGTTTCAGGAAGCGCTCAACGGCGTCGCCGCCTTCGGCCGCCTCACGGAACATCAGGGTCGTGGTTTCATCCAGCGGCGTGGCGACGGAGGCGAGGGACATGCAGACGGTTCCTTTGTGACGAGGGTGGTTCTGATACCAATATTTAGCATTGGTATTACTACTGATGCGCTTTTGTGGCAAGGCCAATCGCAAAATCGTCAGTTTTGTAGCGATTTAGAGGGTTTTCCGGCAGGAGGCACGCAAAAACCCGCACAAAAGGATATAACCAATATTGCCATTGGGCTTTATCTGTGCCACGCTCACGTCCGTAACCGGGTTTTCCCTCATTTCCTCCCGGCCCTACTGGAGTGGTCTGCCCTTGCGCTGACCACTCTTTTTTTGACTCTATGTTTCACTCTTTTCGCGAGTCTGTCTGTGCCCTGACAGGCGAAAACGTGACTGCAAAGACACATAACGCGCCTTACAGAGGCGATTCCGCCGCCGGTAAGTGCTGGTTTCCGGGGTTACACAAATCCGTCACACAAGTTTGGGCGTTCTGTCACACAGCCTCCCTATAAGGCCGAATGATGGCATGGGTGCGTTCAGAACGGGGTCTACCCGACGCGCCGCTGCGCTGGTCTGGAGAGATGACATGAACACTTCCACGAAATTCCGCCTGGGTCTGCTGGGCTTTACCGCTGCTGTGGCTCTGGCGGGCTGCTTTGGGGCTGACAACGTCGCTTCGCCGGGCGAAGGCGTCTTGGTCGGCGGCGGCACCTCGTCGTCCTCGTCTTCGAGCAGTTCTTCGTCTTCGGGTGCGGCAGACTCCTGCCCGACCGGCTTGGCCAATGTCGGCGTGGTCGCTGGTCTGCGCAACTGCCAGCTGCCGTCCAAGATCACCGGCAACCTGGTTCTGAAGAACCTGCCGGGCGTTGTGTACTCCATCTCGGGCCGCGTGGCCGTTGGCGATGACCTCGGTGCCGATCCGACCGCCCCGCTGGCGGGCAGCTCGGGCATCCTGACCGTTGAGCCGGGCGTGCGCGTTTTCGGTTCGGGCGGCCTCGACTACCTCATCATTCAGCGTGGTTCGCAAATCTTCGCCGAAGGCACCGCTACCAACCCCGTCATTTTCACGTCGCGCGCCTCGATCGAAGGCACCACCACGCTGGAGTCGGACGGCCAATGGGGCGGTCTGGTGATCGCGGGTCGCGCGCCGACCAATATCTGCCCGACGGGCGTGACGCCGCCGAACGTGGGCTGTAATGCGGGTCAGATCGAAGGCACGAACGCATTCTACGGCGGTAACTCTGTGGCCGACAATTCAGGCACGCTGAAATATGTCCGCGTCATGCACTCCGGCTTCGAAGTCCTGCCGGGCAACGAACTGAACGGCATCACCTTCGCCGGTGTCGGCAATGGCACCAAGGTGGAATATGTTCAGGTCCACAACTCGTCGGACGACGGCATGGAAATGTTCGGTGGTACGGTGAACCTCAAGCACATCGTGCTGACCGGCAACTCGGACGACAGCCTCGACACCGACACTGGCTATCGCGGCAACATCCAGTTCCTGATCGTCAAGCAAAGCCAGACCCGCGGCGACCGTCTGTTCGAAATGTCCTGCGCCGGTAACGCTGCCTACTGCTCGCATCCGGTCATCTCCAACGCCACCCTGATCCGCCGCTCGTCGGTGGCTTCGAACGGTCTGGAAATCAACTCGGGCACCGACCTGACCCTGGTCAACTCGGTCATCACCAACACCGCTACGGCCTCGACCTTCGGTATCCGCATCACCGGCGCGACGACCGAAACCGCTGCGCCGACCTTCCACTCGGTCTATATGGGCGGCTTCGCTACGGCCTTCGCCACGACTAACAACACGGCAGCCCTGTTCAACGCCGGTACCAACAACACGTCGGCCGGCACGATCACCCTGGCGGACTTCGTCAATGGTGCCAACGAAACGGCCGTCCCGGTGCGCGCTGTGTCCACGCTGAACTCTCTCACCAACGCCACCTCGGTCAACGGTGTGGCCAACGGCAATTTCTTCACGACGGTTGACTATATCGGCGCCGTGAAGAACGCGAGCGACACTTGGTATGCCGGCTGGACCTGCGGCCTGACCGCTGGCTCGACCTGCTGATAAACGCGCGGGCGGTTCGGGGTTCCCCGCACCGCCCGTAATCCCTTCTCCGTATCAGCAAAGGCTAATCGCTATGAAAACCTATACCCAGTCGCTCGGCCTGATGCTGATGACGACCTCGGCTCTGGTGGCTCCGGCCGCCTTCGCCCAGACCGACCAAACCGCCGTTCCCGCCGACGCTCAGACCGTTGAGGTCACCGAGGCCACGCCGACAGAGGAAATTACCGAAATCGTTGTGCGCGGTAAAAACGTGCCCAACACCATGCGTCGCACGGCCGAAGTTACGGCCATCCTTACCAATGAAGACCTAAAGCGCACCGGCGATGACTCGGCCGCTGTCGCTCTGACGCGCGTGACCGGCCTGTCGCTGGTCGAAGGTCGTTTTGTTTACGTGCGTGGCCTGGGTGAGCGCTACTCGTCGGCACTGCTGAACGGCTCGCCACTGCCGTCGCCGGAACCCCTGCAACGCGTCGTTCCGCTTGACCTGTTTCCGTCATCTATCCTGCAGCGCGTGTCGGTCCAGAAGACCTACTCGGCAGAATATCCGGGCGAATTTGGCGGCGGCGTGATCGACCTGCGCACGCTGAATACGCCCAAGGCGCCCTTCATGTCGATGGGCCTGAGCGTCAGCGGCAATTCCGAGACGACCTTCCAGAACGGCTACACACACTACGGTTCGGACACCGATCCGATCGGCTTCGACGATGGTACGCGGTCGTTGCCGCCGGAACTGCGCACTGCCCTGCACTCGGGCCGTCGCATCAACGCCGGTAACTACAGCGACGCGACAGGGTATTTCACCCCGGCTCAGTTGCAGAAGATCGGCCAGAGCTTCAGCAATGCACCGCTCAACCTGATCCAGCAAACCGACTCCCTGCCGGCCAATTTCAGCTTTAACCTCTCCGGCGGCACCAGCATGGATGTCGCGGGTGGTCAGTTCGGTATCGTTGGTCTTGTCGATTTCGGCAACGGCTGGAAAGCCCGTAACGGCATTCAGCAGGACGGGCGCATCGAAGGCACCGGCACTGCGCGTACGGTCGAGCTGGTTGGGGACTACAAGTACCAAACGACCGAGAACAATGTCGGTCTGAACGGTCTGATCGGTATGGGCTACAATATCGGCGGGCACAGCCTGCAGTGGACCAACCTGTTCATCCGCAACACGACCAAGCGCACCCGCGTCCGTGAGGGTCGCGATATCCGTAACACCGACAGCCTGACCCTTCGTGAGGATACGGGCTGGTATGCGCGTCAACTGGTCATGTCGCAACTGACCGGCCGTCACCCGCTGTCGGACAAACTGGTGATGGACTGGCGTCTGGCCTATGCCAAGACCACGCGTGATGCGCCCTATGAGCGTGACATCACCTACTGGCAGGATGCCAAAGGCGTCTTCTTCCACGCCGGTACGCAGCAGACCAACAACCTCCAGTTCTCGAACCTTGAGGATGTGGTAGCCAGCGGTGGGGCGAGCCTGACCTACGACTTCAGCCTCGGCGAAGCGCGTGACGGCAAGCTGACCGGTGGCTTCGATTTCCTCGATAACAAGCGCGAGTCGGAAAACCGCTCCTTCCGCTTCAATCCGGGCACTGGCATTGCCGCGAACAATATCCAGTATTCGCGTGTCGATTATTTGTTCTCGGACGTCAATATCAGCCCCACCCGTTGGGTGCTGACCGAAACCACCAACCCCAACGCCGCCTATGATGGTGGTCTGTTCGTCAATGCGGCCTACGCCAAGGTCGATGTCGAAGTGATCCCGCTTGTACGTCTGGCGGCGGGTCTGCGCTATGAATACGCTAAGCAACGCGTCACCCTGAACAAGCTCTACGAATCCGATCAGGCTCCGGTAAAGATACCGGCCCTGAAGGAAGAGTATGTTCTTCCGACAGCCACAGTGACCTGGAACTTCCGCGAGAATATGCAGCTTCGCGGCGGCCTGTCCAAGACCATCGGTCGTCCGCAGTTCCGCGAACTGGCGCCGGCTCAGTATCTTGATCCGGAACAGGATCGCCTATTCGTGGGTAACCCATACCTGCGCGATACCGAACTGACCAATTTCGATGCGCGCTACGAGTGGTATTACGACGCGGGTTCTTACTTCACCGCCGGGGCCTTTTACAAGGACATCACCAATCCGGTGGAAGCCTCGCTTCTGGTGCAAGGCAACAGCCTGTTCCAGACCTATATCAACGCGCCGGAAGCCTCACTTTACGGCGTTGAGTTCGACTACAAGGGTCTGTTTGACTCGCCGGTCTCCGGAGCCTTCTTTGACAGCAAGCGCTGGCTCTTGCAGGCCAACTACACCTACACCTCGTCCGAGGTGAAGGCGTCGGGCTCTCAGACGATCATCGACAGCAATGGTCAGGCGCAAAAGGCGACCAACTTCATCATCTCGGGTTCGAGAATGCAGGGCCAGGCGGAAAACGTCGCAAACCTGCAATTCGGATGGGATGATGCCGAAGCCAAGTCTCAGGCCACCTTCCTCGTCACCTACGTTTCCGAGCGCATCTCGGCGCGTGGCAATCCGTCGAGCGGCGTGGCGGACTATATACAAGAGCCGGGCGCGACGCTCGACTTCGTGTACCGCAAGGGATTCACGGCCTTTGGTCGTGACCTGAACCTCGGTGTAGAGGTCCGCAACCTCACGGGTACGAAATTCCAAGAGTATCAGGAAGAGGTCAAGCGCGTTGACGTTAACAAGTATGATCTGGGCCAAAGCGTCTCGGTCAGCCTTTCGACGCAGTTCTAAAAAAGAGGCCGTCCGGTTCGCCGGGCGGCCTTCTTGGTACTGACAAAAAAGCCCTCCGGAGTGATCCGGAGGGCTTTCTTCTTATCTTGAAGGGTCACTGAACCCCCAACGCTGTCGGGGGAACGGAGACTATTTCACGGCCTTGGCTTTTTCGTCTTCGCTGAGGCGCTGGAACAGCAGATCGACCATCTCCTCGGCGTTTTCGTCCGTGGCCGTCGAGGCTTCGACGCCGCAATAGCTCTGGTCCGGCAGGCGGCCCCAGACGACCAGCGGCGCGTAGTAGCGGGCAAGGTCGCTCAGGGCTTCGTGCTGATCCTTAGCGGCGGTGTCGGGCAGGACCAACATGCCGTCAAAGCGCTGCGAGCGGACAAGGTCCTTCAGCGCGCCCTGACGCTTGGCCGGGGTCTTGAGCACCAGCAGCTCATAGCCGCGCTTGAAGACGGCCTGGGTGAGGGCGCCCATCATGCTCAAGAGGTGCGGGTCGCGCAGCTTGCGGTCACCGTCGTCGGGAAGGACGAGGCCGATGGTGCGGGTGCGCTTCAGACGGAGGTTACGGGCGGCCTGATTGACGACGTAGCCATGTTCCTCGGCAATCGCCGCGATCTTGTCACGCAGCGGCTTGGGGATCAGGGGGCTTCCGGCCAGGGCCCGCGAAACGGTGGACACTGAAACGCCGGCCATGCGGGCGATATCGGCCATCTTGAGCGGCGCGGTGGTCGAAAGAGTCTCTGTGGTCATTGTCTCCTCAAGGGGTTCGGATGGGGCCGGAACAGGCACATCAGCGCGCCAGCCAGCCCCCATCAACGGGGATAATAACTCCGTTTACGTAATTTGACACGCGGGAGGCCAAAAAAACCGTCGCGCCGCCCAAATCTTCTGGCGTGCCCCAGCGTGCCGCCGGAATCCGGTCCAGAATCGCCTTCGCGCGTTCGGGGTCGCTTTGCAGCCCTTCGGTCAGTTCTGTGGCCATATAGCCCGGCGCGATGGCGTTGACATTAAGGCCTTTGGACGCCCATTCGTTAGCCAGAAGCCGCGTAATCCCGGCCACGCCCGATTTCGACGCCGTATAGGAGGGGACGCGGATGCCGCCCTGAAACGACAGGAGCGACGCCGTATTGATGATCTTGCCGTGGCCCTGCGCGATCATGTGACGGCCAGCGGCCTGACACATGAAGAACAGGGTCTTCAGATTGAGGTTCATCACCGCGTCCCAGTCTTCCTCGTTAAATTCCGTCACGTCGCCACGGCGGATCGACCCGGCATTGTTGACGAGGATGTCGAGCCCGCCCATGACGCGCAAAGTTTCGGCGACAATGTCCTCCACCGGCGAAATGGAGGTAAGATCGGCGCGGATAAAATGGAACCTGCGTCCCAGAGCCGCAACCTTTTCGGCGGTGGTGTCGGCCCCCGACGAGCCCACGGCGCAGATATCGGCCCCGGCTTCGGCCAGAGCCAGCGCCATGCCCTGCCCCAGTCCGCGATTGGCCCCGGTGATCAGCACGGTTTTTCCGGAGAGGTCGAACATCGAGGCAGCGGACATGGCATTTCCTGAAGAAAACGGAGGGTGATTAATTTTGATCTATGATGATTGAACGGGATTGTCCACGCATTGTCATCGGGCTTGGCCCCATGCTAGAGCATCGTCCGTGCTTTTCCAATTCCTTGAATCGCTGGGTTTGCCATGATCATCTCCGCCTCGACCGATTACCGCGAAGCCGCCCGGTGTCGGCTGCCGCCCTTCCTGTTTCACTATATCGACGGCGGGGCCTATGCCGAGCGCACACTGGCGCGCAATGTATCGGACCTTGGCGACGTGGCGCTGCGCCAGCGCGTTTTGAAGGACGTGTCGTCGCTCAGTCTGGAGACGGAACTGCTGGGCGAGAAGCTGTCCATGCCCATAGCTCTGGCCCCCGTCGGCCTGACCGGCATGTATGCCCGTCGCGGCGAGGTGCAGGCGGCGCGCGCGGCGCAAAAGGCCGGCATCAACCTGACGCTTTCGACCGTCAGCGTCTGCCCTATCGAAGAGGTGCAGGGCAAGTGCGACAAGCCGATCTGGTTTCAGCTCTATGTGCTGAAAGATCGCGGCTTCATGAAGAACGCGCTGGAACGCGCCTGGGCGGCCGGTATCCGCACGTTGGTCTTTACCGTCGATATGCCGGTGCCGGGGGCGCGCTACCGCGACGCCCATTCGGGCATGAGCGGGCCGAACGCCGAAATCCGCCGCCTGTGGCAGGCGGTGACGCACCCGCATTGGGCCTTTGATGTCGGCCTGATGGGGACGCCGCACGATCTGGGCAATGTCTCGAAATATCTGGGCAAGGCGACGGGTCTGGCCGACTATATCGGCTGGCTGGGGGCCAATTTCGACCCGTCGATCTCATGGAAGGATCTGGAATGGATCCGAGACTTCTGGAAGGGGCCGATGGTCATCAAGGGCATACTCGATCCGGAAGACGCCAAGGACGCGGTCAGCTTCGGTGCAGACGGCATTGTGGTGTCCAACCACGGCGGGCGGCAGCTCGATGGTGTGCTGTCGTCGGCGCGGGCGCTGCCGGCCATTGCCGAGGCCGTGAAGGGCGACCTGACCATTCTGGCCGACTCCGGTATCCGCACGGGCCTCGATGTGGTGCGCATGATCGCGCTGGGGGCCGACGGTGTGCTGCTGGGGCGGGCCTTTATCTACGCGCTGGCCGCCGGGGGGGAGGCGGGGGTGTCGAACCTGCTCAGCCTGTTTGAGAAGGAAATGCGCGTCGCCATGGCGCTCACCGGCGTCAAGTCGATCCGCGAGATCGGCCCGCAGTGTCTGGTGCCGGGGGCGTGATTATCAAAGATTGACAATTTTGGGGGCGGGCGTATCTTTTAGAGCGAAATGACTTCAAGCGGAAACGCCATTTCGCTCTAAATTTATGTTTTGTCGCGATGTTTTTGCGGAAAACCGCTCACACTTTTCCGCACATCGCTCTAGTCAGGAGATACGCCATGACCCTGAATGTAAACCTGACGCCGCGTCTCGAAGATATGGTGCGTGAGAAGGTCGCGGGCGGCCTGTACAATAATGCCAGCGAAGTAATCCGCGATGCGCTGCGCCTGATGGAAGCCAATGACCGGTTTCAGGCGGCCAAACTTGAGGCGTTGCGCGAGGCGATCCGTGAAGGCATCGACAGCGGTTCCGCAGGAGAACTGGATATTGAAGCCATCAAGGTCAAAGGTCGCGCCAGACTCAATGCGGCGGAATGACCCGGATTTTAAAGACGGCAAGGGCGAAAGACGATCTCGAAGCCCTGTGGCTTTATATCGCCAAAGATCGTCCTGACGCCGCGGATAAGATGTTGGATCGTATTGCCGAAACGCTGAGAAAGTTGTCTTTGCATCCCGACATGGGGCGAATCCGACCGGAACTCTACGCTGGGTTGCGCAGCTTTCCGATCCGGCCCTATGTGCTTTATTATCGTCCTGTAGAGCAGGGTATCGAAGTGGTGCGGGTATTGAATGCCGCTCGCGATATGCCCGCCGCCTTTGAAGCTTAACCGAAGCGGCCGCCGATATAGTCGGAGGTGCGCTCGACCTTCGGCTTGACGAACAGTTCTTCGGTTGGGCCGTATTCGACCATCTTGCCCAGATACATGAAGCCCGTGTAGTCCGACAGGCGCGCCGCCTGTTGCAGGTTATGGGTCACGATGATGATGGTCAGGTCGCGCTTCAGCTCTTCGAGCGTGTCTTCCAGCTTGGCCGTCGAGATGGGGTCGAGCGCCGAGGCCGGTTCGTCGAGCAGCAGGATTTCCGGCTCAACCGCGATGCCGCGGGCGACGCACAGACGCTGCTGCTGACCGCCCGAAAGCGACAGGCCGGACTTGGTGAGCTTGTCCTTCACCTCGTCCCACAGGGCGGCGCGGCGCAGGGCCTTTTCGACCACCTCGTCCATCTGCGACTTCGACTTCTTGTGGTACAGCTTCACGCCGAAGGCCACATTGTCGTAGATCGACATGGGGAAGGGGGTCGGCTTCTGGAACACCATGCCGACGCGGGCGCGTAAGCTGGTCACATCGACCTTGGGGCCCAGAATATTCTCGCCATCGACCAGAATCTCGCCTTCGGCGCGCTGACCCGGATAGAGGTCATAGATGCGGTTCATGGTGCGCAGCAGGGTGGACTTGCCGCAGCCCGACGGACCGATCAGGGCGGTGATGCCATTGCGCTTGACCGGCATGGAGACGCCGAACAGCGACTGATGCGTGCCGTAGTAGAAGTTGAGGTTCCGCGTTTCCAGCACAAGCTGATCGGCCGGGGGCGGGGTGATGACGCTTTGGAAATCGGTGTCGGACATGACGAGGCCTTACTTGTGATCTTTGTCGCGGGCGAGCCAGCGCCCCAGAATGTTGACGCCCAGAACCGCCAGCGTAATCAGCAGCGCCCCGGCCCAGGCGAGGGTGTTCCACGTCTCGTAGGGGCTCATGGCGAAGGGATAGATGGCGCCCGGCAGGCTGGCGAAGGGCTTCGACATGTCGAAGCTCAGGAACTGGTTGTTGAGGGCGGTAAACAGCAGCGGCGCGGTCTCACCCGAAATACGCGCAAAGCCCAGCAGGCCGCCGGTCAGCATACCGGCCCCGGCCGCCTTCCAGATGATGCTGCGCACCGTGACCCACTGAGAGGCCCCCAGCGCCATGCCGGCTTCGCGCAGGGCATTGGGCTGGAGGTTCAGGATGTCTTCGGTGGTGCGCGTCACGATGGGGGTGGCGAGGATGCCGAGCGCGATCGCACCCGCCCAGCCGGAGAAGCCGCCCATTGGCACCACGACCCACCAATAGACGAACAGGCCGATCAGGATGGACGGGGCCGACAGCAGCACGTCATTGAGGAAGCGCACGACGTGGCCATAGGGGGTGTTGCCGCCGATTTCGGCCAGCCACGTCCCGGCCAGCACGCCGATGACCACGGCGATCATCATGGCGACGCCGCACATCAGGATCGAGCCGATGATGGCGTTGCGCAGGCCGCCCGGTGAGTCGGGGGCCGGGGTGTCGGCGGTGAACAGCATCAGGTCCACCCCGCCGACGCCCTTGGTCAGCAGCGAGAACATGATCAGGGCCAGCGCAGCGAGCGCGACCAGCGCGGCCCCGGTGCAGATAACGACGAAGGCCTGATTGGCGATTTTGCGGCGAAGGGCGCGATCCATGCTCTTTCCTCCCTTAGTAACGCTGCGAGGACAGGAGCGCTCTGGCGATGGCCAGAACGGTGAAGGTAATCAGGAACAGCACCAGACCCAGCGCGATCAGCGAGGCGAGGTGGACGCCGGAGGCTTCGTTGAACTCATTGGCGATGGTCGAGGCGAGCGTCGAGCCCGAAGCGAACAGCGAGTCCGGGAAGCGGTGCGAATTGCCGATGATGAAGGTGACGGCCATGGTCTCACCCAGGGCGCGGCCAAAGCCCAGCATGACCACGCCGATCATGCCTTTTTTGACGTAGGGGATCAGCACCGAGCCCACCACTTCGTAGGAGGTGCAGCCGAGGCCGAAGGCGGCTTCGCGCACCTGCGGCGGGATCGAGCGGAACAGTTCACGGAAGACCGCCGACATATAGGGCAGGATCATGATAGCGAGCACGATGGAGGCCGTGAAGATATTGGCGCCGTTGGGCACCCCGGCCAGCAGCTTGCCCCAGAAGCTTTCGGGGTCGAGGCTGGTCAGGATAGGCAGTTGCACCGTGCGCGCAAACCACGGCGCAAAGACGAACAGGCCCCACATGCCATAGACGATGGAGGGGATACCGGCCAGCAGCTCAATGGCGGTCGAAACCGGCTGAGCGATCTGCTTGGGGCAGTACTGCGTCAGGAAGACCGATACGCAGACGGCGATGGGCAGGGCGATGGCCAGAGACAGCACCGCGGTAATCAGCGTGCCGACGATGGGACCGGCGGCGCCGTAAACCTCGGTGACCGGATTCCAGGTGCTGGAGGTCAGGAAGCCGAAGCCGAACTTGGAGATGGCGGGCCAGCCGCCGATCATCAGGGCGACGATCAGGCCGCCCAAAGTCAGGAGCAGGGTCGTCGCCGCCGCGAAGGCGAGGCCGCGGAAGATCGGGTCAACGGGATCAGGGTGGCGGGCGCTCTGAAGAGACATCGGGGTTTCCATAAGCTTACTGAGCGGAGGCGGCAGACGCCGCCACGGCGGGCGCGGGGGTGGCCGGGGCATAGACCGGCTTACCGTCCGGACCGGTGATCTGCGACCACTGGGCGCGCATCATCTGCTTCACCTCAGGGGGCAGGGGGACGTAGTGCATCCTGGTCGCCAGCGCATCGCCATTGGTATAGGCCCAGTCGAAGAAGGTGAGGGCGGCGCGGCCGCTGGCCGGCTTGTCCTGCGTCTTATGCATGACGATGAAGACGGTGCCGGTGATCGGCCAGGCCTGCGCCCCCGGCTGATCGAGCAGCAGAAGCTGGTTGCCCGGCGCGTTGGCCCAGTCGGCCCCGGCGGCGGCCGCGGCAAAGGCTTCGATGGACGGGGCGATCATGTGGCCGTCGTGATTGCGCATATTGGCGACAGCGGTGCCGGTGCGCGCGGCGACGGCGAATTCGACATAGCCGATAGCGCCGAGCGTTTGCTTGACGAAGGCCGAGACGCCCTCATTGCCCTTGCCGCCAAGGCCTGCGGGCCATTCCAGCGCGTCGGCGGCCCCGACCTCTTCCTTCCACGTCGGGCTGACCTTGGCCAGATAGTTGGAAAAGAGGAAGGTGGTGCCCGACCCGTCAGCGCGGTGGATAACCGTGATGGGCAGGTGCGGCAGCTTCAGGCCCGGATTGAGGGCGCGGATGGCCGGGTCGTCCCAGCGCTTGACCTTGCCCATATAGATATCGGCCAGCAGCGGGCCGGTCAGGTTCATCTGACCGCTCTTGATGTCGGGCAGGTTGACGATGGGGACGATGCCACCCATGACGATGGGGAATTGCAACAGGCCGGTTTCGTCGAGGTCAGCGGGCTTTACTGGCTTGTCCGTCGCGCCGAAATCGACCGTCTTGACCTTGATCTGGCGCACGCCACCGCCGGAGCCGATCGACTGATAGTTCAGGCGGATGCCGGTGGTTTCCTTATAGGTTTCGGCCCATTTGGCCCCCAGCGGCGCGAAAAAGGTCGAACCTGCGCCGGTGATGTCGCCCGCCGCCGGCGCGTCCTTGCCTTCGGCCGTCGCTGCACCCTTGTCCGAGCACGCGGTCAGCATCAGCAGCGCGCCAAGCGCCAGGGCGAAGGGTTTGAACATCTACTCGTCTCCGATGATCCGACGAACACGTTTTCCGCTGGGGGCTCCGTGTCCGAATCCAACCACCGGTAAAGCACCGCTGCGTTAAACAAATATGACGCAAGGGTAAACGGCAGGCGGTGCTGTGAAGCTGAGGCGGCATTACAACAGTTTTATGACAGTTGTGTGAAGCCTGCGGGCCATTGATTGCTTTAGGCCGCCCGTACCGCGCGCAGGAAGGTGTCCACCGCCCCGTTAAGGCGTGCAGTTTCTTCGGCCAGATGCGCTGATTCCTCGCTGACGCAGGCGGCGGTCTGATCGGTTTCGTCGGCCGAACGGTGCACCTGTTGCAGGGTGCGCCCCACCGCCTGTGCGTCGGCGGCGGTCTGTTCGATGGTTTCGCCGATGCGGGCGGTCAGACCCGTCTGCGCCTCGACGGCCTGAGCGACGTCCTGAGCCGTGCGCCCCATGTCTTCGATGATGCTGCGGATGGCCCCGACGCTGTCCACGGTCTCACGTGTGGCGGACTGGATGTCCTGAATCTGGGTGGTGATGCGGCGGGTGGCTTCGGCGACGCGGCCGGAGAGGGTCTTGACCTCTGAGGCGACGACGGCAAAGCCCTTGCCGGCGTCTCCGGCGCGCGCCGACTCGATGGTGGCATTGAGCGCCAGCAGATTGATCTGGGACGCCACGTCGTCGATCAGGCCGATAATATCGGTGATCTGCGCCGACCGGGCCGACAGCGAATCGAGCTTGGCCGCCGCGTCGGCGGACCGGTGCGCCGCTTCGTGGGCGATGGCGTCGGAGCGGGCGCTGCGTTCGGCTATATCGCGGATGGCGAGGCTGAGGGCCTGCGCGGCTTCGGAGACGTGTCGGGCGCGCTCTTGCGTGTTGCGCGTCGCCGTGGCGGCGGTTTCGACGCCTTCGCGGGTGCGGATGGCGATTTCGGAGACATCGGCGGCGCGTTCGTGCAGACCGCCGACCGACTGCTTTACCCGGTCGAGTATGCGACAGGCGGTTTGTTCAAAGGCGGTAGCGGCCTCCGACATGGCGGCGCGGCGGCTGGCTTCGGCCTGAAGCGCGGCGTGCTCGGCGCGCAGGCGGTCGTGTTCCATGGCCTGCAATTGCTGCGAGCGGGCGGCGTTTTCCTGACGCACGCGTTCGGCGGCGTGGCGGTGACGCCCGACGATCAGCCCGGCGGCAATGGCCGCCAAAGCCGCGACGCCCAGACCGGTCAGCAGCGCATTGCGGATACCCTCCAGCCGTTTCAGGTAGGCGTCCACGCGGATATCGACGCCGACCAGACCGACAAAACGGCCCTTGTCCACCAGCGGCGCATAGCCCGACAGGAAGGTGCCCCATTTGTCCGTATAGGTGTCGGCTTCGACCTGCGGGGCTTTGGTTTCAAAAGCCTTTTCCAGCACCGGCGTGCTGTTTTCGTAGGTTTCCATCACGCCGGTCGGCACGACGGCTTCGCCCGGCTTTGGGATGGAGGCATCCATGATGAAGTGGGTCTTACCGTCCACCCGGACCATGGTGTAGATGTAGGCGAGGTCCGGATTGCCGCGCAGCAGGGCGAAATAGGGGGCGCGCACGTGCTCATAATCGGCATTGCCCTGATCTTCCGGGCGGGTGATGCGGGCGTGGGCGGTGGTGTCGGTCAGTTGCGCCGCGCTGACGGCGACGCGCATCAGATTGGTGCGCACCTCGTTTTTCAGCGCTGACGAAGCGGTAAGATAGACCGCCAGACCGGTGACGGCAGCGGCGGCAAACAGGGCCCCTCCGGCGATCAGCCCGTCGCGCCAGCCCACGCTTAACCGGATGCCCAAACGCTCAAGCATAGTCGCCCCCACCTGTTGCCGGCACGTGTCTGAGCCGACTCGTTTTCTGAACTGAACGTCCAGTAACGCTTCGTTTTTTAATGGAGGGTTAACCGTGGGGGCGGCGGCGGATAAAAGCTGTTTATGGTGCTATCTTGCCGCGCCCTGAGCCGACCTATTTCAGGATAAAGAGCACCTTCATCACATCGCGTAAATCGTTGGCCAGCGCCTCACGGTCGATGTCCGGATGGGTGATGGCGCGGATCATCATGCCGTCGAACAACATGTTGATGATTTCACCGCGCGCGTCCAGACGCCTGCGGTCACACCCCGGATTGAGGCGATCACAGAGGCTGCGGCCCAGTTCGCGTTCCTGCACATCGGCGGCCTGCACAATCGCGGCGACGCGCGGATTGCGTGCGGCTTCGGCCAGCACTTCGAGGGCCAGCGCGCTCTTGTCGGGGCCGTACTTGTGGTCCAGCGCGAAGTCGATGGTGTTGAGGAGGGTGTCCAGCAACTGATCGTCCGGCGTCTGGTCCCATTCAGCGAATTTGGCGCGCATTTCCGCTAGGTCATTAGCGACGATGGCTTCAATAATGGCTTCTTTATTCGCAAAGTAGCGATAGATAACGCCGACACTCATCTTCGCTTCGGCGGCGATGTCGGCCATGGAGGCGCCATGAAAACCGGAGCGTCTGACGCAGCGCAAGGTGGCGTCCAGAATCTGCTGGCGTCGCTCCTCGCGGCTTTGACGCGCACGGGGCAGGATAGGGGAATCGGCAAGTTTGGACTTCAAAGCTGTACTGGTCATCCGCGGTGGCAAACCCTTCGTGGATAAGGGGTTAACATTTTTTAATATTATCTCTGCGCTTGACATACACCAAAAAGCCGCGTAAGGCCAGAAAAAATGAGAATGATCGTTCACTCTCATTTCGTGCTGACACTTTCTTGCACATCCGTGCGACAGGTGTAGGGCTTGTTTTGCGTTGCACACTTTGATCTGCGCCAACGTATAAGGCGGCATTTACAAGTGACTGACATTTCGTTCCGGAGAGAACCCGCATGAGATCGCAATTTCCCCTTATGAAATCCGCAGCGGTGGTGCTGGCGCTTGGCCTCACCCTCACGGCCTGCGGCAAGAAGGAAGGCGGCCCCGGTGCGGGCGGCATGGGCATGGGCGGGCCGACCGAGGTCGGGATCGTCGTCGTGGCGTCTGAGCCGGTCAATCTGACGACCGAACTGTCGGGTCGCACCTCGGCCTACCTTCTGTCGGAAGTGCGTCCGCAGGTCAGCGGCATCGTCAAGGCGCGCCTGTTCACCGAAGGCAGCTACGTCAAGGCGGGTCAGCCGCTTTATCAGATCGACGCCGCGCCGTTCCAGGCCTCCTATGCTCAGGCGCAGGCCACCGTCGCGCAGGCCGAAGCCAATCTGACGGCGGCACGGCTGAAGGCCGAGCGCTATGCCGAGCTGGTCAAGATCAACGCCGTCTCCAAGCAGGACAATGACGACGCGCAGGCGCAGTACGCTCAGGCCAAGGCGACCGTCGCCGCCGGTCAGGCCGCGCTGCAAACCGCGGGCATCAATGTCGGCTACACCAAGGTCATGGCCCCGATTTCGGGCCGTATCGGCAAGTCGAATGTCACGCCGGGCGCTCTGGTCACGGCGGCGCAGGCGACCGAACTGACGCGTATCCAGAATATCGACAATGTCTATCTCGACATCAATCAGTCGGTCACCGAACTGATGGCGCTGAAGCGTGCGGCGGCGGCGGGTCAGATCGGTGAGGCCGCAACCGCCGATGTTGAAATGGTCCTCGAAGACGGCACGGTTTATTCGATCAAGGGCAAGCTGCAATTTTCGGACGTCAGCGTCGATGAATCGACCGGTACGGTGACGCTGCGCGCCCTGTTCCCCAACCCCAACGGCGTCCTGCTGCCGGGCATGTATGCCAAGGCGCGCATCGTGTCGGGCGTGGTCGGCAACGGCATTCTGGTGCCGCAGCCGGCGGTGACGCGCGATCCGAAGGGCAATGCTACCGTCATGGTGGTGTCGAAGGACAGCAAGGCCGAGATGCGCCCGATCAAGGTGGCGCAGACGGTCGGTGACAAGTGGCTGGTGACCGAAGGTCTGCAAGCCGGTGACAAGGTGATTGTGGAGGGTCTTCAGAAGATCCGTCCCGAAGCCCCGGTCAAGCCCGTCAGCGTCGGTGCGGCCAAGGAAGCCCCGGCCGCTGCGGCACCTGCGCAAAAAGCCAAGTAAATCAAGCGTTTTAAATAAATGACTGACGATGCGACGCCCGAAGTGTGTCCGTCGTCAGCCCCAGACCTCTATCTGCCAGACCTCCATCTGACTGCATCCGTTCCTGCAAAGGCACCGTCATGATCTCGCGTTTCTTTATCCATAGACCGATCTTCGCCTGGGTGGTGGCCATCGTCATCATGATGGCGGGCCTTCTGTCCATCGCCAACCTGCCGATCGCCCAGTATCCGCAGATCGCCCTGCCGCAGGTGTCGGTCAGTGCCTTCTATCCGGGCGCTTCGGCCAAGACGGTCGAAGACTCGGTCACCCAGATCGTCGAGCAGCAGATGAAGGGCATTGACGGCCTTTTGTACATGAACTCGACCTCGGACTCGAGCGGGGCGGCCTCGATCACCCTGACTTTCAAGGCGGGGACCGATCCGGACATCGCGCAGGTTCAGGTGCAGAACAAGCTGCAATCGGCCATGCCGCTCCTGCCGCAGGAGGTGCAGCAGCAGGGTCTGACGGTGGCCAAGGCGACCTCCAGCTTCCTGATGGTGGTGGGCCTCTATTCCGAAGACCCCAATGTCTCCGAACATGATCTGGGCGACTACATGTCCTCGACCCTGGTCGACCAGCTCAGCCGCGTCGATGGCGTCGGCACCATCCAGAACTTCGGAGCCCAGTACGCCATGCGTATCTGGCTCGATCCGGCCAAGCTGACCAGCTACAGCCTGACGCCGACCGACGTGATGAACGCCATCCGCGCCCAGAACACGCAGGTCTCCGCCGGGCAACTGGGCGGTCTGCCCGCCGTGAAGGGCACGGTGCTCAACGCCACCATCACGGCGCAGTCGCGTCTGACCCGCATTGAGCAGTTCCGCAACATCATCCTCAAGAACACCTCCGGCGGGGCCGTGGTGAAGCTGGAGGACGTGGCACGCGTCGAACTGGGGGCGCAGCAATATACCGGCACGGTGAAGTTTAACGGTCGTCCCGCGACCGGGGTCGCCATCAGCCTGGCCACCGGGGCCAATGCGCTCAATACCGCCAATGCGGTGAAGGCCAAGATGGCCGAACTGGAAAAGAACTTCCCCAAGGGCTACCACTACGTGGTGCCGTTTGACACGACGCCGTTTATCGAGCTGTCGATCCATGAGGTCGTGAAGACCCTGATCGAAGCCGTCGTGCTCGTCTTCGTCGTCATGTTTCTCTTCCTGCAAAACTGGCGCGCCACCATTATCCCGACCATCGCCGTGCCGGTGGTGTTGCTGGGAACGTTTGGTGTGCTGGCCGCCTTTGGCTATTCAATCAATACCCTGACCCTGTTCGGGTTGGTGCTGGCCATTGGGCTGCTGGTCGATGACGCCATCGTCGTGGTCGAAAACGTCGAACGCGTCATGCACGAAGAGAAGCTGCCACCCATGGCCGCGACCATCAAGTCGATGGAGGAAATCACCGGGGCGCTGATCGGCATTGCGCTGGTCCTGTCGGCGGTGTTCATCCCCATGGCCTTCTTCGGCGGGTCGCAGGGCGTCATCTATCGCCAGTTCTCGATCACCATTGTTTCGGCCATGGTCCTGTCGGTGGTCGTGGCCCTGATCCTGACGCCAGCCCTGTGCGCCACGCTTCTTAAGGCCTCTGATGCCGAGCATCAGGACAAGAAGGGCTTTTTCGGCTGGTTCAACCGCAATTTCGACCGCATGGCCAATGGCTACCGCAACACGGTGGGTAAGATTCTGGGGCAGGGCGGTCGCTATATGATCGTCTTTGCGGTGATCGTCGGCCTGATGGCCTTCCTGTTCACCCGCATCCCGACCTCCTTCCTGCCGGAAGAAGATCAGGGGATCATGTTCTCGCTGGTGCAACTGCCGCCGGGGGCCACGGATGAACGCACCAGTCAGGTCATGGATCAGGTCGGCGCGCACTTTGCCAAGGACCCGGCTGTGGAGTCGAACTTTACGGTCAGCGGCTTCTCCTTCGCCGGTGTCGGTCAAAATGCCGGTATGGCCTTCGTCCGCCTCAAACCCTTTGAGGAGCGCAAGTCGCCGGACCTGAAAGCCCCCGCTGTCGCCGGGCGCGCCATGGGTGCCTTCAGCCAGTTCCGTGACGCCATGGCCTTTGCCATCGTGCCGCCGGCGGTGTCCGAACTCGGCAACTCCTCAGGCTTCGACCTTCAGCTGAAGGACGTCGGGGGTCTGGGCCACGAAGCCCTGCTCAATGCCCGTAATCAGGTGCTCGGTATGGCGGCGCAGAACCCGTCGCTGATGGCCGTGCGTCCCAACGGCATGGAAGACACGCCGGAACTGAAGCTTGACATTGATCAGGTCGCCGCCGGTTCGATGGGCGTAAGCCTCAGCGACGTCAATGCCACGCTTTCGACCGCGATGGGCGGGGCCTATGTCAACGACTTTATTGACCGCAACCGCGTGAAGAAGGTCTATGTGCAGGCCGATGCCCCCTTCCGCATGAAGCCGGAGGATCTGAACCAGTGGTATGTGCGTAATAATCAGGGTCAGATGGTGCCTTTGTCGGCCTTCACGACCGCGCACTGGGCCTATGGTTCGCCGCGACTGGAACGCTATAACGGCGCGCCGTCGATGAATATTCAGGGTATGGCCGCGCCGGGCAAGTCGTCGGGTCAGGCCATGGCCGAGATGGAGAAGATCATCGCGCAACTGCCCCCCGGCATCAGCTATGAATGGACCGGCCTGTCGCTTCAGGAGAAGCAGTCCGGGGCCGAAGCGCCGATGCTCTACGCCCTGTCGATCTTCGTCGTCTTCATCCTGCTGGCCGCCCTCTATGAGAGCTGGTCGATCCCGGTGGCCATCGTCATGGTTATCCCGCTGGGCGTGCTGGGGGCGCTGATTGCCACCCTGTTGCGCGGCCTGTCTAACGACATCTATCTGCAGGTGGCCTTGCTGACGATCATCGGCCTGTCGGCGAAGAACGCCATCCTCATCGTCGAGTTTGCCAAGCACAACCACGAAAACGGCATGAATCTGATCGATGCCACGCTTCAGGCCGCCCGCGTCCGCCTGCGCCCGATCATCATGACGTCTATGGCCTTCACCTTCGGCATCCTGCCGCTGTTCTTCGCCGATGGCGCGGGGTCGGGCAGCCAGAACGCCATCGGTACGGGTCTGGTCGGCGGTATCCTGTCGGCCACCTTCCTGGCGGTGTTCTTTATCCCGCTTTTCTTTGTCATCATTGAAAAGATGTTCAAGGCGGACGAAAAGCACCTTAAGACTCTGGCGGCGGAGCGCGAAGCTCTGGCGGCGCTGGAACAGTCGCGTCACAACCGTGAGGACCACTAATGACACGCTCGCTTAAACTCGGTCTGATGCTCCCGGCCACGGCTCTGGTCCTCAGCGCCTGTACGCTGGCCCCGAAATATGAGCGCGGCACCCTGCCGGTGGCCGATCAGTTCCCGACGCCGGCCACGGCGCAGGGAGAGTCGGCGGAAACCCTGCCGTGGCAGAAGGTCTTCCTCGACCCGCGTCTGCAAAGCGTCATCTACGAGGCGCTGGTCAATAACCGCGACCTGCGCATCGCCACGCTGAACGCCGAGCGCGTGCGCGCCCAGTACAGCGTGCAGCGCGCCAGCCTGTTCCCCGGCGTCAATGGCACGGTCAGTGGTCGCCGCGGCGATACCGGCACCGGTACGGACACCGAGTCCTACAGCGCCGACATCGGGGCCTCATGGGAGCTGGACCTGTTCGGGCGCGTGCGGTCTTTGAGCAATGCTGCGCTCAATACCTATTTCGCCTCGGCCGAAAACCAGAAGGCGGCCAAGGTGTCGCTGATCTCGTCTGTGGCCACGGCGTGGCTGACTCTGGGCGCCGATCAGGAGCAGTTGCGCCTGTCGCGTGAGACCCTGCGTCTGCGCGAAGAGAGCCTGTCCCTGACGCAAAAACGCTTTGACCTCGGGGCCACCGACGCGCTGGGCCTGCGTCAGGAGCAGACCCTGACCGAACAGGCGCGCGCCGATGTGGCGCAACTGGAAGCGCTGGTGCAGCAAGACAAGAACGCCCTGCGCCTGCTGGTCGGCGTTGAGGTCGAAGCCGCCAACCTGCCGAATGCACTGCCGGAAAACGCCGTGCTGAGCGACCTGCCGGTCGGCCTGCCGTCGGAGGTGCTGCTGAAGCGTCCGGACGTGGTGGCCGCCGAGTTTGATCTCAAATCGGCCAATGCCAATATCGGAGCGGCCCGCGCCGCCTTCTTCCCGCGCATCTCGCTGACCGGTGCGGTGGGCAAGGCCTCTACCGACCTCAACAACCTGTTTGACGGGGCCGATACCTGGAGCTTTGCGCCGTCGATCTCGGTGCCGATCTTCGCCGGCGGGGCCAATATCGCCGGGCTGGAAAGCTCGAAAAAGGCGCGGGATATTGCGCTGGCGACCTACGAAAAGTCGATCCAGACGGCGTTCCGCGACGTGGCCGATGCCCTGGCTGTGCGCTCGACCATCGACACGCGCCTGACGGCCCAGACCCGCGTGGTCGAAGCCGCCAGCGAGACCGAAGCCCTGTCGCGTGCCCGCTTTGATCGCGGCGTGGATTCGCGCCTGACCCTGACCGACGCCCAGCGCACCCTCTACGGCGCGCAGCAGGGCCTGATCACCACGCGCCTGGCGCGGGCTCTGAACCTGACGCGGCTTTACGCGGCCACGGGCGGTGGTCTGCAATAGATTTATTGCGACGCTTTGCGCTTTGACCGCCTGAGGGAACCGGAATATCGTTCTCTCAGGCGGTTTTTTGTATGATCTCTCTCAATCCCCATCTTACCCTGACGGTTCAGTCTCTGGGCCATGAGGCGCAGCCCCTGATCATTGTCGATGAGGTGCTCAGCGATCCGCAGGCCCTGATCGCCGAAGCCGATGGGGCGGCCTTTCGCACGCCCGCGCCCGGATCGCGTTATCCCGGCCTTAATGCCCCTTTGCCACAGACCTATAAGACGCTGGTGGCGACGGAGCTTCTGCCGCGCCTGTTGCCGCATTTTGGTGTGACGCCGCAGCCTTTACCGCTGTTTGGCTTTTTCGGTGTGGCCACGCAGGCCCCCGACGCCATGGACGTGCGGCAGGCCGCGCCGCATATCGACGCCTTCAGCCTCAACAGCTTTGCCAGCGTGCATTACCTGTTTGAGGGGGATCTGGGCGGCACGGCCTTTTTCCGCCATCGGGCCAGCGGGCACGAGCTGATCACCCCCAGCCGCAGCTATGGCTTTGAGCGCGCCAAACGGCTGGAACTGGATGGTTTTGAGGGTAGCGGCGAAGCGGCACGGGCGCAGTTTTTTGAGCCCATTGCCGCTATTGAACCACGCTTCAACCGGCTGATCTTTTACCGGGCGGGACAAATCCACTATGGTCAGGTGCAGGCCAGCAACCCGCGTCGCCTGACGGCCAATCTGTTCTTTGGTATCCGATAGCTACCGCTTTTGGCCTTATTTAAAGGCCGCCGCGATCTCGGCTTTCAGCGCTTTCAGCCGTTCGGGGGTCAGTTCGCCATAGGCTCCGCGGGCCTGAGCCGGCAGGTGCGCCATGGCCGCCTCGCTGTCGCCAAAGATAAACAGCTCAAACATGTGACGCCAGACGGCCTTCTGTTCGTCCGGCAGGTCCCTCAGCGCCACCAGCGCTGCTTTGAAGGCCAGTCGGGGCAGGGGGCGGGTGGCGTCCGCGTCGTTCCACCAGTAATTGATGAGGGCATTGAAAGGGGCCAGAGACTGCACCTGATGCCACCAGCCATAGGGGATGTAGAGGGCGTCGCCGGGTTCCAGTTCAGCGACCTGCGCGCTGTCCAGTGCCGCCCGCAGCCGGGGCCAGCGCGCGAAATCCGGGTTGCGGATGTCGGGCAGGCTGAGCGGTGCGCCGCCGGGGGTAAAATCGTCAGGGCCGGGGTAGAGATTGGCCTGCTGATCCGGCGGGAACAGGGTGAAGCGTCGTCGTCCGGCCACGACGCAGGCGATATTGCGCATCAGGTCGTAATGGGTCTGTGTGGCCACATGGGTGCCCAGCCACAGGCGCGGCTGGACCTGCGGCGGCAGCAAGGGCATCGCGTGCGCCTCGGCAAAGCGCGGCAGGTAGGTTTCGGTGGGCAGGGACTGCACGTAATAGCCGCTGCCGTCGGTCGGCGGGGAGAGCAGCCTTGGCCAGATGTCTTCGAGCCATTGCGGCGTGGTGCGGAAATTCACGCCGGTCAGGCTGGCGTCATAATGACAAAGCCCGTTCGCTTCGGGGGGCAGGATGGACAGCGGCACCTTCAGTCCGGCATCGAGATCGGCCAGCAGCGCCGTGACGGCCTGATCCGATTGCCGGGCTGCGGCCACGATGGGCCAGTCGGCCACCAGTTGCTTCAGGACAACCGGTTGCGCTGCCGCCTGCACGCCCGCAAAGGCCTCCGCCGTCACGGACTCTATCGTGCGGACGGGTGTCATCCGGCGCTGGCCATGCGCATCTTCAGATCGGCGGAGGGCGCAAAGCGGCGCACATAGTCTTCGTGGCTGGGCAGGCTGTCGGCACGGCTTTCCAGCATCTTGCGCCAGCGGCTCATATGCAGACGCAGATCGGCGGCTTCGATCGTCTCCACGATCGGGTGACTGGTCTTGGGCAGCAGGCCCTGCCCCATCATGACCGCCAGCCAGCTCGTCTCCCGGAACAGCTCCGGTTCGCGCGCGATCAGCAGTGCGGTTTCGCGGAACATCTCCAGCCGCTCTTTCAGGCTGTCCGGCATCTCCATGGCCTGCACCCAGCGCCAGAAGGGCGTGTCGTCGCGTTCGCTGATCTTGTAGTGGGCGATCAGGAAGTCCTTGATATTGTTGTAATCAAACAGGACGTCGCGATTATATTGCGCCACGACGGAAGGCACGATCCCCGTCTTGGGGAAGAGGGAGAGCAAGCGGGTAATGCCCGATTGCACCAGATGGATGGCCGTCGATTCCAGCGGCTCAAGGAAGCCGGAGGCCAGACCCAGGGCCACTACGTTCTTGTCCCACACGCGCTTGCGGTGACCGGTAACGAATTTCAGCAGGCGCGGCTCGGCCAGAGGCGCGCCGTCGAGGCAACCGAGCAGTCGCGTTTTGGCGTCTTCGACGCTGAGGAACTGATCGGAGAAGACATAGCCATTGCCCGTGCGGTGTTGCAGCGGAATCCGCCACGTCCAGCCCGCTTCGCGCGCCGTGGCACGGGTATAGGGCGTGATGTCGGCGACGCGCTCACAGGGCACGGCCACGGCGCTGTTCATCGGCAGCCAGCGCGACCAGTCTTCGTAACCGCAGTTCAGAGTCCCTTCGATCAGCAGGCCGCGGAAACCGGAGCAGTCGATAAACAGATCGCCTTCAAGGCGGCGGCCATCGGCGGTGACGACCGCCGTCACAAAGCCGCTTTCGGGGTGCTGTTCGACGCTGACGATGCGGCCTTCGTGGCGTGTGACGCCGCGTTCAGCGCTGTAATTGCGCAGGAATTTGGCATAAAGCACGGCGTCGAACTGAAACGCATAGTTCAGACCGGGCTTGTCGCCTTCGGCCGCCAGATGCCCGAAGCGCCCCTTATAGGCGGCGACGGTTTCCAGATTGAACTGCGTATAGTCGTAGTCACCGCCCCGGCGGCGCCAGTCGGCCAGCCAGTAGTGATGGAAGGGGAAGCTTTCGATTTCCCGACCGCTGTGGCCAAAGGGGTGGAAATAGCTGTGCCCTTTGGCGCGCCAATCGACGAACTCGATCCCCAGCTTGTAGGTGGCGTTGGTTTCACGCACGAAGGTGGCTTCGTCGATCCCCAGCAGGTCATTGTATTTGAGGATGGGCGGGATGGTGGCTTCGCCCACACCGACAATGCCGATTTCCTCTGACTCGATCAGATGGATATCGAGCGACTCCCCCAGTGTTTTGGCCAGGGCAGCGGCGGCCATCCATCCGGCGCTGCCGCCCCCAACGATCACAATCTTCCTGATGGTCTGTTGCATCCGATAAACCCTATACAGTGGCTGCCCGTGAGACGGCATCCGGGGTGGGCATGGCCTCGACCTGCTTGCGCACATAGCCGAGGACCGTTTGAAAATGGCGGATCAGTTCGGGTTCCGCAAGCTGATCGGCGCGCACATCATGGGCCGCAGGCAACAGCCCGTGGCCAAGGCCCGCGGCGATCCACCACGCCTCGTCGAAGGTTTCGTCATCGTACACCGGCAAGTGACCACAGGCGGCAAACACCTCGCGCTTATAAGCCAGTTCCGGCGGCAGGCTGACGCTGCGCAGATGGTCCCAGATCGGCTGATCGCGGCGTTTGTTGAGACTGTAGAGCCAGATCTGCGCATCGCGCAGACGGTCATAGGCCTGACCTACGGTGCGGTTGTACACGGCGCTTTCCAGCCCGGATGTGTCCAGCGGGAACAGGGCCGTCAGGTGCGACAGGCCGAGCAGCAGGGCGGGCATCCGCGCGCTGCCCAAAGGATCGAGCACGGCGGCGGCTTCGCCCAGCCCGATGACATTGCCAGACCAGGCCGGGCGACGGCCCGCTTCAAAGGGTGTCACCGTCGCCTGCGGATGCAGGTTCATCTTCACCACCATGGCCGCCGTTTCAAAGGCCTCATCGTCAGACAGCTCGTCGCGGATGTAGGCCTGTTGCACAGCGGTATAGTCGCGCAGCGGGAACAGTCCGGCCCAGCCTGAGCGGAAGGCGGTGATCTGCGCATAGGCCGGAAGAGGCGCCGCGGGGGCGGCATAGGTGGTCAGCAGGCGGTCAAAGGGTAGCCATTGCCGCCACGAGCTAAAGCCTGTCTCCGGCATCTGGCTGAGCAGACGTGCGTCGCTGCCTGTGGTGTCGATAAACAGATCGCCTTCTACTGTTTGCCCGTCGGACAGGACCACGGCCGTCATCTGCGGGCCCTTCACGACGGGAGACACGTGCACGGCGGGCAGATGCCGCACCCCGCGCTTGATTGCCACCTGCCGCAGCATTTCGGCATAGGGGGCGGCGGGCAGGTGAAAGCCGCGATCGGCGTCGGCAAAGCCGCTGAGGTCGGCCTCCGGGGTCAACAGACGCCCCTGCTTGGCACAGGCGGCATTGATGGCGAAGTCTTCAAACGCCACGTTCATGCCGGAGGCGCGGGCCCGCAGCCACAGATGATGGAAGGGCACGTTTTGCAGGGCCACGCCTGTGCTGGAATACCCGACAAAGACCGGCGGCGCGGTCTTGGCCCATCCCACATATTGCTGACCCAGCGTGAAGGTCGCCCCCAGCGCCCGCATCAGCACCGCTTCCTCCAGCCCCAGACGGGCGTGGAAGCCGGCCTGACTGCCCAGTGTCGGCAGCACCTCGCCGGGGCGCAGCAGCGACGGCAGCTCGACAGCGGTAAAGCTCAGATCACTGCGGGCAAAGGTGCGTTGCAATACTGCGGCGGTCAGCCACAGGGCCTCGTCACGGCCGACGATGACGACGTGGCGCACCGGTCGGACGGAGGTATCAGTCATGGGAAATCCCGCTGTTCGGATCGTAGCAATGGGCGGCCACAAACTCGGCGTGTGAGGGCAGAACGGCCAGATTGCTGTCGATCTTGCGTTTGAGGTCTTTCAGATAGCCCGTCAGGGCCTCTTCGCTTAGGCCATCGGCCTGCCGGTCGTAGGCTTGCGGCATGACGTCCTGCCCCATGAAGACGGCAATCCAGCTTGCCGGGGAAAACAGGCCATCCTTGTACTGCTGAACGTGGCCGCGGTGGCGGAACAGCGCCATCTTTTCCTTCAGGCTGTCCGGCACAGGCATAGAGCGCACATAGTCCCACAGGGGGCCCTGGCTCGCCGAATTGGCGTGGTAGTGCAGGATCAGGAAGTCGCGCACCCGCTCATATTCGATGTCGATCAGGCGGTTGAATTCGCGCGCCAGCGCCGGGTCAAAGCGCGTGTCCGGCATCAGGCGCATCAGGAAGGTCAGGGCGATCTGCGACAGGTAGATGCTGGTCGATTCCAGCGGCTCCAGAAAGCCGGAGGCCAGACCGAGGGCGATGACGTTTTTGTGCCACGACGCCGTGCGGCGGCCGGCCTGAAAGCGCAGCAGGCGCGGCTCGGCCTGAGCGGGGGCATCCAGCGCACCCAGCAGCACCTCACGCGCGCGGTCTTCGGTGGTGAAGCGGCTGGAAAACACATAGCCATTGCCGGTGCGGTGTTGCAGCGGGATGCGCCACGTCCAGCCGGCTTCGCGGGCGGTGGCGCGCGTGTAGGGCGTCAGGTCGTCGGTACGTTCGCACGGCACGGCCAGCGCCCGGTCGCACGGCAGCCACGGCGTCCAGTCTTCCCAGCCTAAATTCAGCGCCTGACCGGCGATGACGGCGCGAAAACCGGAGCAGTCGATGAACAACTCGCCTCCCACGCTTTCACCGCTGGCCAGGGTCAGGCGTTCGACAAAGCCGGTTTCGGCGTTCTGATCGACGCCGGTCACCTGTCCTTCGATGCGCTGCACGCCGCGCGCCTCGCACCACTGGCGCAGATAGCGGGCATAGAGGACCGCATCGAAATGGTAGGCATAGGCGTAGGCGGAACGGATCGACTTGGGGTCTTCCACCGGAAAATCGAAGCGGTTTTCGCGCGCCAGCCGTATGGGGAAGGCATAGTCCTCGATGGCGCCGGGGTCCATAAAGGTGCGCGCCTTCAACCACAACTGATGGAAGGGGATACCGCCGGCCGACTGACCGTGGACGCCAAAGGGGTGGTGATAGCTGCCCGATGTGCCCCAGTCGCGGAATTCGATCCCCAGCTTGAAGGTAGCGTTGGTGGCGCGCATGAACTCAGCCTCATCAAGGCCAAGCCAGGTGTTGAAATCGCGCACCTGCGGCAGGGTGGCTTCGCCCACGCCGACAATGCCGATCTCTTCGGACTCGATCAGGCGGATGGTGCAGGCATCGGGCGTGAAGGCGCGGCTCAGCACCGCCGCCGCCATCCAGCCGGACGTACCGCCGCCCAGTATGGTGATGTTGCGAATGGGGGTCATCCCTGCTTCCCCTTTTGGCTTCTGATGGGTGGGGTCTTTTTAAGTGTCGCGATCTTAGAGGGTATTTTGAAAACTGTGAGGCCCCTTTTGGATAAAAAAGCGCGTCACTGTGTCTCATCCCCAGAAAAGCAATTGGCCCAAAAAGAATTGGCCCAGATAAAAACAGGACGCACCACGTGTGATGCGTCCCGTAAGGGTTTCCGTGAATGACGGAGGGAGAGGCGCGCAAAGGTCGTACCGCTGCGCGGGAAACGGGTTGTCCGGGAAAGAACGCCTCCCGAACAGCCTCATCCTACCGTTTGGAACGGTGTACCGATTAGAACTTCAGGCGAACCTGAGCCTGAATGCGGCGATCGTTCTGGAACCAGGCGTTCGGCAGCAGCAGGCGCGTATCGTTCGGGCTTTTCTGCGTCGGCCCATCGACTTGTTGCTTCAGCACGGTCTCGGTGTTGAGCAGGTTGGTGCCTTCGATCGAGACTTCAACATGGTCGTTGAAGCGGTAAGCCAGACGGGCATCAAGGAAGCCCGCCGATTCCTGCCAGATCGGCAGAGCGATACAGCAATCCTGCGAGGTCACCAGATATTCCGAACGCCAGTTGTAGGCCAGACGCGCCGACCATGCACCCTTTTCGTACATACCCACCAGGTTGAACGTCTTGTCAGACAGACCTTCCAGCGGCAGGTCGGTGAAGGAGTTGGCCGCCACCGACGTACCGCCACCGGTTTGACCGGAGGTGCCGTCACCCGAGTTCACAACCACGTTCGACGACTTGATGCCCTTGTTGTTGAGCATGGTGTAGTTGAAGTCGATACCGAGGCCGTTCCACGGGGAGGGCAGGTTGTCGAAGAAGCGCTTATAGGCCAGTTCCCAACCCTTGATGGCCCCACCGTCACCATTGACCGGACCACGCATACGCACCGAGCGGGTCACGCCCTGATTGGTGAAGTCGCGGAAGTAGGTGCCGTAGGTGATGTAGTCGTGGAACTGCTTATAGAACAGCGAGAAGGTGAACGACCCGGTCGAAGAGAAGTAGTTTTCGAACGACAGGTCGAACTGATCCGCCGTCACCGGCTTCAGATAGGGGTTCTGGGCATCACCGGTATAGGTCATAACGACCGACTGGATCTGACCGGCAGAGTTACACACAAAGCCCTTGCCGCAGACGCGATCCGCTTCAATGGGCAGAGACGCATTCACGGACGTATAGGCTTTCAGGTTACCGATATCCGGACGCGACATGGCGCGCGAAGCGGCCACACGCAGATACCAGGCATCATCCAGCGTAATGCGCGCGTTGAAGCTAGGCAGCCAGTTCTTGTGCGTGATGCTGTAGACACTGCGGGTATTATTGACCGTCATGAAGTTACGGTCAGCCTGCGTCACGTAGTATGACGCATTGATAACCGTAACCTCACCCGTGTCGGTCTGCTGTTTGGACGTCGGCTCAGTCGCGTAAGCAATCTGGTTACCAAAGTTGATACCACCCGTGCTTTCGTTCTTCGTCTCGACGTAGCGGACCCCGATATTACCCGTCACAGGGAACTTACCAAACAGCATCGCGTCGTCGCCCCCGAACTTCAACTGAAGATAGGCGGCGTTGGTGATTTCGGACACTTCGGCAATTTCGGACGGACGGAAGCACCCGTCCACCCGGCCCGAACGACGGCAGACCGGAACCCAGACGTTCGACACGTTGCCATCCGGATCATACTTCGGATTCGGGATGGTTTTCGTCGGGTCGTTCGGATCCGGAATGGTCTGGGGTTCAAGCGCGGCAGTGGTCCGAGGCTTATAGCTCGCACGGCCAAACATGTTCGCCAGACCTTCCTGGTCCCTCAGGAGGTCCATGTTCAGGTAGACGGCGGTATTGGCGTTGGTCAGACCGCCGCCATAGAAATCTTCGTCGAAGGAACGAACACCATAGGCCGAAGCGCTGGGGAACTTGGAGCCTGTGATGAAGTAGTTGTCAGCGGTATAGTTGGACCACGTGTTCACAACGTTAGCCCAGTTGTAGGTAGACCAGCGCACGGTCTGTTCACGTTCGGCATGGCGTACGCCGAACTTAAGCATATTCAGCCAAGGCGAGTCGAAGCTGTAGGCGGCGTCCGCACGTACGGCAAACTCATTGCCATCCGAATCCGTGACGTGATCCATCAGATCGTTCAGGCGGTAGTTTTGCGGGTTGGCAACGTCGCCGGGCATCGTCACGAAGCTGGTCGGCTTTGCCAGCGTGAAGGTCGGGTGTTCGCCCGTCATATCCCAGGTGACGTCTGCAAAGGTCGAAAGCGTCCCGGCGATGTCATAATTGGTCTGAATGGCATCGACATACTGAACGTCGAAGCTGGTGAACAGCTTGTCGCTGACCTGCCATTTCAGGTTAAACGAGGCGTCCCTTGTGTCGTTGACGCTGTCGCTGAAGCGGGTCGAGGTGGCGTAAGACGTGCCCCGTTGGGAACCGCCGCAGCTTTGCCAAGAATAACAGACCAGGTTACCGGTCGGCGAGTTTGCTCCGGGATGGGCGCCGATATTGCCATACCAAACATCAGACGAGGCTAAGAGCGTACCTTTTTGCAGGAAACCATTGGAATCGAAGGTACAGGTGGTGCCCGTCTTGCATTGGGTTTCATTCGCACCCGTGGCAAAGTACTCAATATCCTTGGCCCACATGTCGGTGCCGGTCGAAGCGGTCGAGACGTACTCTTCCCACTTTTCCTGCTTCTTCGACTGGTTGTACTGGAAGGTGGCGGTCATATTGCCGTCATTGCTCTTCCATTGAGCGGCAAAAGCTACGCCGTCGCGGATACGGTTATAGATATTGTCGCGCAGCGAAATGGCGGTCGGGTAGTAACGTTTGGCGGTCGTGCCCCAGGTAGCGGCGTTCGAGTGGATCGCCATACGACCCAGTTGCACGCCTTCCGAGTTGGTGAAGACTTCCGAGTGAGCGGCGTTGATCATCACGCCGAATTCACCCAGCTCCGTGTCCCAACGGTCGGCATAGATGCCCGACACCGAAGCGGCGCCCTTACCGACGAGATCGCCATAGGTATATTCAGCGGTCGCGGCCAGCACGCGGCCCTTCTGGTCGAACGGCAGACGGGTACGCAGATTGACCGTACCGGCGATACCGCCTTCGATCAGCTCAGCCGTCTGGTTCTTATAGACGTCCACGCCGCCCATCAGTTCCGGCGACACGTCCGACCACGACAGACCGCGGTTGGAGTCAGCGGTGAAGATGTCGCGGCCGTTGAATTCAGAACGCACCTGTTGCAGGCCGCGGACGACGACGCCCGACGGTTCAGCCGAGAAGTGCGCGGTATCGCCGGTGGCGGCGAAGCGGTTGACCGTGATGCCGGCCACGCGCTGAAGCGCTTCGGCGACCGACTTGTCCGGGAAGGCCCCGATGTCATTGGCCGTGATCGAATCGACAACCGTGTCGGCGTTCTTCTTGATCTGCTGGGCGCTCTGCAAGGCTTTGCGCGCGCCAACGACGACGACTTCCTGCGGCTCGCCTTCCTTGGGCGCGGTCTGCGCCTGTGCCGCGCCGGCCATAGCCACGCCGGCGGAAATCAGAAGCGCCATAGCCGAAACGCCGTGCTTCAACTTAACTGTCATGTGTTCAAGTCCTCCCTGACCGCTCTTCATCTCAAAAAAAGATTTCGGGGAGGCAAACAGCATGAAGACGTCATTGCGCCTTATGCACCCCACTCTTGTGAGCTTCCCGAAACCTGTATCCACTTTTTTATTGCCCGCCAGTCACACGACCAGACGGGATTACACCACAGGCCTATGCCTGACAGCGCTGACAATTACAGAATTATATCAACTCTGCGTTTTTGAAAACGCATTAAGCCAATTTGATTTCAAAATTATTTGCTAGCGCTACCATTAAAATCCGGCATCAACCGAATCTCATATAAAAAAGTCATAAATTACATTTACTTAACTTTCAATATCGTTGATATTTTTTTAGAGCGGAGCACTGCATGTGTGCTTTTTGTGCCGCATTTCATCTTTTCAGTTTCGTTTTGAAATACGCATTTTGACCGATAAAAAGCCGCACGGCCTTGACTTAAGGGGGTAGTGCGGTCGAATCTCCCTACCCTTACATGGGTATTCAGGAGGCCGGATGAGCCGCGACGTGGAGGCACTGAAAGCCGGAGATGAAGCTGAGATACGGACGCGTATCCGTAGGGCGACCGCGCCGTTTGTGGTGCGTGGTCTGGTGGCGCAATGGCCGGCGGTTCAGTGGGCCCACGAAGGCGTGACGTCGCTGGCGGCCTATCTGCAAGGCCTCGACAACGGACGCCCCGCCGGGGTTCTGACGGTCAGTGCGCACCTGAAAGGCCGGTTCGGTTACACACCCGATCTTGAGGCCCTGAACTTCAGTCACGCGCAGCAAACCCTCTCCGAAGTCATGGCGACGCTGGTGCGTCTGAGCGGCCATCCGATGCCGCCGGGCCTCTATCTGCAATCGGCGCCGGCCCGCGACCATGCGCCTGAGTTCGCCGTGCAAAACCCGATGCCCTTGCTGCCGCCAGAGATCGGGCCGCGTCTGTGGGTCGGCAATGCGACGCGGGCGGCGCTGCATAATGACCACGACCTCAACCTGGCCTGTCTCGTGGCCGGGAGACGGCATTTCCTGCTGTTCCCGCCGGAGCAGGTGGGTAATCTGTATATAGGCCCTCTGGGTTACACGCCCTCCGGGCGGCCGATCAGCATAGCCGACCTCGATACGCCAGATTTCGAGAACTTCCCGCGCCTGTGTGAGGCCTTTGAACACGCGCAGAGCGTGACGCTGGAGCCGGGGGATGTCCTGTTTATCCCGCGCTACTGGTGGCATCAGGTCACGGCCGAAGGGCCGGTGGGCGTGCTGGCCAATTTCTGGTGGGGCGGCTATGCGAATCCGCTGGAAGACCCAGCGGTGGTGTTCAATCAGGCGCTGGGGATTATGGCCGGGCTGAGCGAGGCCGATCGGGCCTACTGGCGCGAGATGTTTCGGCTGCACATTGCCGACCCGCGCCCGGCCCATTTTGAGCACCTGCCCCCTGACGCGCGGCAGATGACCGAGGCGGAGCGTCGCGCGCTGGTCGCCAGTGTCGAGCAGGCCGTGCGCGGCTATGTGTGTAAGTAGCCATAGAAAAACGGCAGGCCCGCAAGCCTGCCGTTTTCTTTAGCCTGTAAAGACGTCTTACGCCTTGCGCGGCTTGCGGGCGGCCTGACGACCGCCGGTGCCGAGGCCCATCTGTTTGGCAAGATTGGAGCGAGCCGCCGCATAGTTAGGGGCGACCATCGGATAATCCTTCGGCAGGTTCCACTTGGCGCGGTATTCTTCGGGGCTCATATTGTACTTGGTGCGCAGGTGACGCTTCAGCGACTTGAACTTGCGACCGTCTTCCAGACAAATGATGTAGTCGTCCGAAATCGACTTTTTGATCGACACGGCAGGGGTCTTGGCTTCTTCGACCTTTGCTTCCGGTTCACCGGTCAGACCGCCCAGCGCCTTGTGCACCGAGTGAATCAGAGCGGGCAATTCAGATGCCGGCACCGAATTATTACCGACATAGGCGGTGACAATATCGACAACCAGATCGGTCAGCTTGTTTTGTTCTTCCATAACCAAGAATCCTTGTTACCTTTCCTTTCCCAAAACAGCAGTTTGCCCGCGAAGTCAACTGAGCTGACATAAAAAATTGAAATAAATGCCGATATGGCGAAGTTTCCAGTGCGTGAAACCCCGGATAATTGTGTTCACAATAGTATAGAGAAACAGACATTACTGCGCCGCAGTGTCTATCCTTGCGTGTAGCCGAAGCGAGGTTGACTCAAGGGAAGGCGCGGGAGCCTCAATGCCGCGGTGCCTGTCCCCGCAGCGGATTGGCACGGGCCGCGACGCCGTCGGGCAGGCGGACCTGATAGGGGCTCCATTCGGGGCGCGGGGTGGGGTAGTCGGTGGAAATATACTGCGCGCCCGACGCCAGCGCCTTTGTGAAGCGGCTGAGATCGTTACTGCGCGCTTCGGTGGTCGAATCGTCAGCACGGGTGCGCACCACAAAGCCCGTCTTCACCGCCGCCTGAATGCGCTCAAACTGTTTCACCGGGTCGTTGAGGGTGAAGTAGGCGGCGTGATCGGCCGCTTCGGACACCGAATTGACGAAGACGGGCAGGCCCTCCAGCGAGGCGTGACCGCGCATATAGACGGCGACCTTTGCCGGACCTTCATCCAGCGCGAAGAAGACCTTACCGCGTGCCGCCTTGAGTGTCGGCCAGCCGCCGGCCATCGCGCCTTCGCGCAGGGTTTTGTGCGGACCGCGCACCTGATCCGGCGTGATCAGGCGCTCCGGCCCGAAGAGCGAGCGGATTTCAGCGTCCAGCGCCTCAAAGGCCTGCGCGTCGTAAGCGAGTGGCGTCACGCCGCCGTCGAGGCTGGGGGCGCCATCCTTGGCATTCATCATGATCAGCAGGGGGACGTGATCAGGGTGAGCGTCGGACCAGTCGCGGATCTGCGTCAGGCACTGCACGAAGGTGTGGCAATGGCTGCGCACATCGGCATCGGGCATGTGCAACACCTTGAAGCCAGGCTTATCCATATCCGTGGCATCATAGGGTTCGCCGCTGAGCTGCGGCAGGCGCGGATGGGCATAGCGCCCGCCGTCCGGATCGTAGAGGAAGTCGATCTCAAGCTGACGCATCCCCAGATCGAGCTGCGTTGCCAGAGGCAGGTGGCCGTAGTCGAGCGCCTTCGCCCCCTGCGCATTGCGCGCGGCGATCAGGGCCAGTTCCTTCGGCGGAATGGCGATCTTGTAGCTATTGTGCGTGCCCACCGCCTGAAGGTCGTTCATATGCAGACCGGCGGTGGCCTTCGGTTCCAGTGACTGCGCACAGGCTATAGCGGGCAGGGCGGTCACGGCCGCGACAAGTGCTGCAACAGGCCACAGGTTGGGGCGACGGGTCATGGGTTCACCTTCTCGGTTGTCAAAAGCCTCTGTAGCGCCCGTACCACGCCCGCATGACAAAATGACGAGAAAACACAAGCGAACGGCGTTAGGTGGGGGGGTGTCATAAAACCGTATTTTTAGTGACAACACGCTTTCACAAATAAAACATACCTGCGCCTCAATCCGCCGCGTCCTCCCCCCTGCGGTGGCTATGGGAGCTATTTCATGTCTGTTTCGCAAAAGACGCTGCTGGCGGGGGTCGCCTGCGGCGTTCTCAGCCTGTCGCTTATCCACGCCGCGCCGGCCCTGGCGCAAACCGAAGAGGCCAACAAGGTGTCGCCTGCGGGCGAGGAGGCGCAAGAGGTCGTCGTGCGCGGCTTCCGCAAGTCGCTGGGTCAGGCCCGCGCCCTGAAGCGCAATTCGGATATCGTCTCCGACGTCATCGTCGCCGAGGATATGGCCAAATTCCCCGATCTGAACCTCGCCGAATCGCTGCAACGCCTGCCGGGCGTCGCCATCAACCGCGAAGGCGGCGAAGGCCGTCGCGTCTCTCTGCGCGGTCTGGGGCCGGACTTCACCCGCGTGCAGTTGAACGGCATGGAAGTGCTGGGCAATGTCGATTCGCCGATGGATTCGCGCGGTCAGACCTCGCGCGATCGCGCCTTCGACTTCAACCTGTTCGCCTCTGACCTGTTCAACAAGGTCGATGTGAAGAAGTCCTTCTCGGCCGAGCAGGACGAAGGCGGCATGGCCGGGACGGTCGGCCTTTATACGGCCAAACCGTTCGACTACAAGCCGGGCCTGAAGGGTGCCTTCTCGCTGCAAGGCGGCACCAACTCCAACACCGAAGACTTCCAGAAGCGCGGCGCGGCCATGCTGTCGTACAATCACGACGGCAAATTCGGCGCTCTGATCTCGGTCGCCTATGGTGAGCGTCAGACGCAGGAGCAGGGCTACAACACCTACGGTGCGGGCAACCAGAAGGCGCTGGCCGCCAATGTCAGCAAGCTGAGCGCCGCTGATCAGGCGCTGGCTACCGCCGGCCTGCTGGTCTTCCAGCGCGGGAACCGCCTGTCGGTGTGGGGTTCGGACCAGACGCGCCTTGGCATCACCACGGCCCTGCAATGGCGTCCGGTGGAAAACCTGACCCTAACGCTCGATGCGCTGCACGGGGAGTTCACCAACAAGCGTGACGAGCTGCACCTGGCCACGCGCGCCAGCGTTGGTTCGACCGTCCTCGGCACGGCCATGACCCATTCGGGCATCCCGGCTTCGACGCAAAAGGCCCCCAGCCTGAATTCAATCCAGTACGATCAGTACTACAGCGTCCTCTATGCCGACGTCGATAATACGGTCTTCGCCACCGAAACCCGCCGTCAGAAGGCCGAAAACACCTTTGACCAAATGGTTCTCACCGCCGACTGGCAGGTGTCGGACACGCTGAATATCAACGGTCATGTGGGCAAGGAAAAGTCCACCTACGACCTGCCCTATTCGGACAAGTTCTATATGGAAGCCTTTGGCGGCCTGATCACCGACTATACGCAGGACCCGTATTACGGCCGTAATACCTATAAGTGGGACACGACCGATCCGAACAACTACCGCGCCCACGAAATCGACTTTTTCAGCAGCTATCAGACGACCGAGCTGGAAAATGCCGAAATCAACGCCGCCTATGCCTATAGCGACAACCTGACCTTCAAGGCCGGTCTGTCCTATCGCAGCTTCGCCAATTCGGGCCGTCAGTACACCAATGACGACGTCCTGAAGTCGGAGTGGGAAAACGGCACCTGGGGCACGCGCCCGGACGACAAGGTCAACAGCTATTACAAGCTGTTCACCGGTCACAAAGACCAGTCGTGGGTCATCGCCGACTTTGACAAGGCCCTCAACTATTACGGTGTGACGCGCACGGTAAACTGGGTGCGTAATGCCGACTACAGCGTCACTGAAGACACCAATGCCGCCTATGCTCAGGTCGATTTCAAGAGCGCGCTGTTTGGCAAACCGGTACGTGGTAACGCGGGTCTGCGTGGCTATGAGACTGAACTGACCACCAGCGGCTTCCTGAGCGTAAAGGGTGTGACTACCCCGGTGAGTGTGACCAGCAGCTACTCAGGTACCTTGCCGGCGGTTAATGCGGTTATGGAACTGAGTGAGAACATTCAGATCCGTGCTGCCGCCGCCCAGAACCTTAACCGTCCGCCGCTGACGGCCTATGCCATGAACGGCACGGTGAGTAACGATACGACGACAAATACCATCACCGTCTCTACGGGGAATCCTAACCTGCAACCCTACACGTCGGATGAGTTCGATCTTGGCATTGAATGGTACTTCGGTCGCGTAGGCATGATTACCGGCGGTGTTTTCCACAAGGACATCGACAATCTGGTCGTCTCGGAAAAGAAAACCAATGTGCCCTATTCCTCAACGGGGCTTCCCACCGATCTCGTCGCCGGTGTCACCGGGTCCAGCAATGTCGCTGAATACACGCGTCCGATCAATCTGAACAATGCCAAGCTGACCGGTTTGGAAATCAGTGCTCAGACGGACTTCGTTTTCCTGCCTGCCCCGTTCAACAATCTGGGTATGGTCGCCAACGTCACGTTCATTGACTCAGATGTGAACGACACCGGCGTGCCTCTGACCGGTATGTCGGACGTCAACCACAACCTGACCATCTACTATGAAACCGCCAAGTGGGGCGCACGTATCTCCGAGAACTTCCGTTCGGACTATCCGATCGACAGCGGCGGCTTTGCCTCGACCACCTATGTGGACGCGGCCGCCTTCTGGCAGGTGACGCCCAGCCTGCGCCTGACGCTGGACGGTATCAACCTGACCGACGAGAAGGAAATCCAGTACAACAGCTTCTGGCCGGGCGGTAACGCCGCGCGCGGGGCCAAGCGTCTGTGGAACACCACGACGTCGGGCCGCACGGTGTTTGTCGGTCTGAACTGGCAGTTCTGATCCGGCTTTCGGCTCTGAATGAAAAACCCCGGAGCGAAGGCTCCGGGGTTTTTTGTGCCTTTTCACGCCGCCGTTTCGCTGAGCGTATCCGCCCCCAGAATGTCCCCCAAGCGCTGCGGACGCCCCAGCAGATACCCCTGAAGCTGATCCACTCCCAGCGTGCGCAACAGGTCGCGCTGTTCATGGCTTTCCACCCCTTCGGCGACGATGGTCAGGCCAAAGGCGCGGGCGATCAGTATGGTGCTTTCGATGATCACGCGGCTCTGACCGCTCAGGTCGGCGACAAAGGACTGATCGATCTTGATGCCGCTGACATTGAGGTGACGCAGGCGCGACAGCGACGAATAGCCCGTGCCGAAATCGTCGATATGGATGTGCACGCCCAGCGCCTTGAGGTGTTTGATGGTGTGGCTGACCTGCTCGATATGGCCGTCGTCAAAGACGCTTTCGGTCACTTCGATCTCCAGACAGGCCGGCGAAAGGCCCGTGCGCGACAGGATCGACACCAGATGCAGGGCAAAGGTATCGAGCGTCAGTTGCTTGACCGAGACATTGACCGCCACCTTGGCCGCGATCCCCTGACGGCGCCACTGGACGGCGTCGGCGCAGGCGCGTTCCAGCACCCAGTTGCCCAGCGCCACAATACGGTCGGTATCTTCGGCCAGTCGGATGAACTCGTCCGGGCGGATGGTACCCAGCTCCGGGTGGTCCCAGCGGCACAGGGCCTCATAGGACATAAGCGCGCCGGTGCGGGCGCAGACGATCGGCTGATAGGCAACGTACAAGGCGTCGCTGCCGATGGCTGCGCTGAGGGCGCGGCTGAGGTTGAAGCGGCGGCGCAGGCTTTCGGCAAAGGTCTCGTCAAAGGCCAGCGTCCGCCCGCGGCCGCTGCGCTTGACCTCGGTGGTGGCCAGATCGGCGGCGTGGACGATGTCCGAAAAGGTCTTGTCATGATCGGGATGGCAGGCCCAGCCGATACTGACGCCCAGCTTGAGATCGGTGCCTTCGATGTTCAGCGGGATATCGACGGCGCGCGATACGGCCTCTGACACCTCATCGACCAGCGCATTGACGTCGCCTGTGACCGGGCAGGCCAGAACGAACTCATCGCCACCCCAGCGGGCTAGTTTGGCCTGCGGCGGGGCCACGGACTCGATCTGCTGGGCGATGGCGGTCAGCACCTTGTCCCCGGCCTCGTGGCTCAGGGCGTCATTGACCTGCTTGAAGCGGTCGAGATCGAGGAAGAAGACGACGGTGCGGGTGTGTGGCTCGGCCTCGATCCACTTCTGGTGCCAGTCGAACAGGCCGTATCGGTTGAACAGGCCGGTCAGCTTATCGGTATGGGCCAGCCGCGCCAGCCGCTCGGTGCGTTCGCTGACCTTGGCCTCCAGCACCTGATTGACCTCGCTGAGCTGTTTGATCAGGCTGAGATTGCGGTCTTCGAGGGTGAGATTGCGCACCAGCAGACGATGATTGCCACGCAGCGTGACCAGCATGACGCCTAAAAAGATCAGGCCCAGAAGGCCCAGGGTGCGATGCGTGTCGTCGTGGGTCAGGAGAGTCAGGGAGGCGGGCAGCAGCAGCAGGCCAATATAGACACTGCCGGCGCGCGCAAAGCTTGAGGTAACGCCCGTGGCCCCGCCCGCCAGCGCCGACAGGATGATCAGGACGGCGTACTGCGCTTCGACAGACGCGGTTTCAGGGTGTTTGGCAAACAGATAGACGGCCAGAGCCGACCACAGGCTGCCGGAGACCAGCAGGCCCGCCGCATAGCTGGCCTTCCAGAACTGATAATCGCTTTTGCGCCGCCAGTTGCGCTTGTCCTGATGAAAGCGCGCCCACGAGCCGCCGCGGATCAGAATGACCGTCACGTGAACCACCACCCAGCCAGACAGCAGAGGATTTTTGGCTATGTCCAGCAAAAAGCTGGTGCCGATTACGCAGGCCAGATTGACCAGCAGCATCGGTCCAAGCGTGCGATAGGCCTGACGCAACAGGTGCGGGTGATATGAAACAGGATGAAACAGGGTCGGCATAGGCAATCGGAAAGTAATTTACTTTGCCCATTGATAACATTGTCATGTTAACGAACCGAGAAGATACCAGTACCTCTTCCGTTAAAACCTACGACCCGGCCTTGATCGCCATGCTGAGGATCAGGATACCGATGGCGACGATCTGGGTACGCACGCGCCACTCCATCGCCTTGTTGAGCTTGGCGCCCGCTTCCTTGCCGTTCTGGGCAAAGGCGAACATGCCCATGATAAAGGTCGCCAGCACGACCAGCAGCGACAGTCCGATAGCGATATTGACGATGATATCCATAGCGTGACCTTTCGGGCGTACGGTAAAAGAGGCCCGGAAGGGGGACCGGACCTCTTTGCACACGAACCTTTATTTCGGCAAAACGACCTTGTCGATCACGTGGATGACACCATTCTTCTGATAGAGGTCGGTGGTGGTGACGGTGGCGACGCCGCCCGATTCATCGGTCAGCAGCACCTTGCCGCCGGATAGCGAGGCGACCAGCGTATCGCCGCTGACGGTGGTGATGGTGTACTTACCGTTATGGGCGTTGATGGCGGCGATCAGGTCGGCGGCCTTCACCTTACCGGCGACGACGTGATAGGTCAGGACCTTGGTCAGCTTCGACTTGTTTTCCGGCTTCAGCAACGTCGGCACCGTGCCCTGCGGCAGGGCGTCGAAAGCGGTATTGGTCGGAGCAAACACGGTGAAGGGACCGGGACCAGACAGGGTGCCGACCAGATCGGCGGCTTTCACGGCAGCGACCAGCGTGCTGAAGTTCGGGTTACCGGCGGCGGTTTCAACGATGGTGGTGGTGGGCTTTTTGGCGTAATCGCCAGCCACAGCGGCAGCCGGCAGGGTCAGGCTGGTGGCCAGCAGGGCAATGGTGAGCTTATGCAATAGATTGCGCTTAATCATGGGTTTAGTCTCCGTCTGTTGGGGGATGCCGAACGTGGCGATAAACTCGAACTCAGAAGCGCTTCTATCTATTTATACGGCGGGTAGTGACGTTTAGATTAGACAGCGCTATGGCTGACGTATCATCGGTTTGGCCCCCAAAGCGCGGGCAAGGCGCGACAGGGCGGGACGCACGGGCAGGAAGGCGCGATAGGCGCGCTCAAGACACCACGCCACACCGGGCAGGCGGGCCAGACGCGCCAGCCAGCGCCAGCCGGGGACCTGCGACCAGATGGCGATGAAGGCCTGTGCCCCGGACAACAGCGTGCCATCGGGCTGACGCACGTGCAGGCGTTTCAGCGCCGCCTCACGCGGCAGGTCGGGCTCAGGCGTCACCGCGTGGTCGGCCACATCGACAAAGCGCAGGGCCTCGCCCGCGCGCGCCGAATAGTAGCGGATTTCGGTGGAACAAAGAGCGCAGGAGCCGTCGAAATAGACAGTCAGGCCCTCGCGGCAGACCGTGCCGCAGGCGGCGATTTCGGGGCTGGGTGTGTCGGAGTCGTCGGTTGTCTGGGTCATGTGCGTTATACGCACGAGCGCGCTATTTAGACGGGTTTACCGCACCTGGATATAGACCGGGCTGCCATAGACCCACAGGTCCGGCCACGGGTTTTCGCCGAGCGGATCGGGCAGGGGCTCCGCCTCATCGGTCGCCGTGCCGCGCAGGCGCAGATAGGCGTCTGTGGTGGCGGTAAAAGACCAGTTGAAGGTGATGATTTCGCCATCGCGCGTCCAGTCGGCGGGGGTAAAGGTCTTCACTACGCGGGTCGTGGGGTTGCGTTCGGCCACCTGTCCGGTCACTTCACCCATGATCAGGTCCACGCGCTTCAGTTCCGGGCGATCGCCGTGGGCGTTCGGCCCGGCGGGGTCGCGCAGACGCACCGACACCTGCACCGTCTCACCCTTTTTGACCGTGGCCGTGTCGCCCAGATGGGCACCCGCGACGTCCATATCCAGTTCGCTGACCAGATCGCCGGTGGCCACGAAGACGCGCCCCTTGCGCAGGCCATCGAGAATGTCCGCCGGGTCCTTGCGCGCCTTGACCCAGGTCTTGGCGTACTGACCGGGCCAGAAGTCTTCGCCGCCGTCCGCGACATTGCGGTGCGAGTCCGAGGTGGCGGTGACCACGAAGTGGCGACCTTCGCCCAGCAGCGCGTCCCACACGCCGCCAAGGCGCGCCGTCATGGCGTCAAACCCGCCATAGGTCGGCGACTGCTCGTAATAGCCGCGCTTGCGCAGGGTGTCGGGCGTCGCCCCGCTCTTGAGACTGGCGCCCTGATGGCCCGGCGCGCCTTCCATGCCGACGGCCACGTCGGGCGCAGTGTCTATCCAGTTGCGCAGGGATTGCGGCGTATGGCGGCCATAGCCGTCCGGTGATTTCGCGCCGCGCGACGGGTGGTTGGCGATGACGAGCGGCTGGGGGTTCAACCCCTGCATCTCGCTCAGCGCCGCGATCATGCGCGCCGGGTCGTCACGCGCAGGGTCTTTCGTTTCGTTCGCCGCATAGGTGCTTTCGAGATGACGCAGCGTGTCGGCCTCGCGCGGGTCGATGGCCATGATCAGGCTCGAATGGTCGCCGCCCGGCGTATCGAGTTCCATACCGAAGAACTGGATCAGGTCCGGCACCGCCTGACGTGCTTGCAGAAACTCCGGATAGGCCTGTTCGTAGCGCAGTTTCGACAGGCCTTCGCCACCGTGGTCGATCAGCACGACCCAGCTCAGGCCGTACTGGCGGGCGTGGCGCGCATTGTCGGGCAGGGTGTAGATGCCGTCCTTGCCCAGCACATAGGTGCCGTCTTCGGCGCGCTTGCCGGAAAAGCGGCTGTGGACATGGTGATCCCCGGCCAGCCAGGAGCGCGCTTCTTCGGCGTGGACATTGCCGGCGAGAGCCACCAGTGCAGTGAAGGCAAGACAGGACAGACGCATGAAAAAAGCTCCCGGAAACGGGAGCTTCTTACCGTTCGAGTGTGACGGTTTTGCTGCGTTGGGGGTATCAGGCGCGCTTGTCGTTCTCGAATTCCTTGCGCAGGTCGTAAAGCGTTTCGGCGATGTGCGCGTGCATCAGCTCGGACGCTTCTTCGCCCTTGCCGCGCATCCACAGGTCCAGAAGCGTGGAGTGTTCCTGATGCGCGCGGTCGTCGCGGCCGGCGGGTTCCAGATGTTTGGACACGTAGCGTTCGGCGATGATGTTCAGCCGCTCGATGATCTGCAGGGTGACCTGACGGCCCAGCGGGCGCACCAGCGACAGGTGGAAGGCACGGTTGAGCTTGCCCACCTCGCTCTTGTTGTCCTCGGCGGCGGCGCGGTCCAGCGCGTCCAGCGCGTCGCGCGCGGCCTTGTGGTCGGCGGGCGTGGCCAGGGCGGCGGCGCGCGCCACGGCTTCCGGCTCGATCTTCAGGCGCAGGGCATAGACCTCTTCGGCCTCAGAGGCGGTCATCGGGCGGACAAAGAAGCCGCGATTGGCCTGAGAGGTGAGGAGGCCTTCCTGCTCCAGCCGCACCAGCGCTTCACGCAGAGGAATCTTGCTGACCCCCAGCTCTGCCGCCAGAGCGTCCTGACGGATGGCGACCTCGACGGGCAGGGAGCCGGAAATGATCCGATCCCGGACGAGGGTAAAGATCTGTTCAGAGAGGGTTTGGACGACCAGCGCCATGCGAGACTCTTGTTTGGGTTTATATGGTATACGCTTTTTGTAACACTGTGGTGCTAACGCTAACAAGTCAATAACTGTAACCTGATTCTGCGAAAATCTGATAGCGACGGCCGAAGAGGCTGACGCCTCCGGCCATTGAATCACACACCCTTTGTCACAAACGCCCGCAGCGGACAACGGCTGTGCGTCGCCCGCTGCGTTTCTTTTGACGCTGAAGCCGTGTTATACGACCTGAAAACCGTCCCAGAACTGATCTTCGCGATCGATCCAGATGGTGTTGAACCCGGTCGAAATCGCTGAGCCTTCGATAGACGGGATGATGGCGGGCTGACCATTGAGATCGACCTCTTTCGTCACCACGCCGGTAAAGCGGCTACAGATATAGCTCTGGTGGATGAAAGGTTCGCCTACCTTCAGGCGGCCCGTGGCGTGCAGGTGCGCCAGCCGCGCCGAGGTGCCGGTGCCGCAGGGCGAGCGGTCGATGGCGCGTTCGCTGTAAAAGACGGCGTTGCGACCGTGGGCGGGCGTCGTTTCCCCCTCCGCGTTTTTGGGGGCGTCGGCCCACAGGACGTGGCTGACTCCGCGAATGGTCGGGTCGAGCGGGTGCACAGGCTCATAGACTTCGCGCACCAAGGTGCGGATGGTGCGGCTCAGCTCGATGATCCGCGCGGCCCCCAGAGCGTCGAGGCCGGTATAGGGGCCGTCCTTGGTGGGCTCGATAATCGCGTAATAGTTGCCGCCGTAAGAGACATCGAGCGTGATCGCGCCGAAGTCCGGCACCTCTATTTCAATGCCGGTCCTGGCCAGATAGGCCGGGACATTGGTGATCTTGACCGCCGTCACCTTGGGGCCGTCGGTTTTATAGTCGATGTCGATAAGCCCGGCGGGCACTTCGAGCTTCAGCCTGCCCGGCGTGCGCGGCGTGATCAGGCCGTTTTCCAGCGCGAAGGTCACCATGCCGATGGTGCCGTGGCCGCACATGGGCAGGCAGCCGGAGGTTTCGATAAACAGGATACCGGCGTCGGTGTCTTCGCGCGTCGGTGGGTAGAGGAAACCGCCCGACATCATATCGTGACCGCGCGGCTCGTAGCACAGGCCGGTCCGGATCCAGTCGAAGCGGGTCAGGAAGTCCTGCCGCCGCTCGGACATGTTCGATCCGCGCAGCAGCGGCGCGCCGCCCGCCACCAGACGCACCGGATTACCGGCGGTGTGACCATCAATGCAGAAGAAGGTGTGACGCATAGGGGGCCTCATAAAAAAGTCTCCCGATAAATCGGGATACTTTTTCATGTAAATCAATAAGGACGTGCCGAAACTCGGGGCGGCCCGTCGTTTCGGCGCGGATTTTTATACCTCCCCGCTGTGCGGGGAGGTGGACCAGACCGCGTAGCGGTCTGGGGGCGCTTACGCCGCCTTGTTGATGCTCAGCGACGGGCGCGAGGCGGCGGCCTCTTCGACCATTTTGATGATCTGGGCGCGGCGCTCACCGATGAGCGGCATACGCGGCATACGCACGCGCTCGGAGCCGCGGCCCATGACCTGCTCGGCCAGCTTGATCGACTGAACCAGATCGTGCTCGGCATCGAGGTGCAGCAGCGGCAGGAACCAGCGGTAGATTTCCAGCGCCGTCTTGGTGTCACCGGCTTCCAGCGCCTTGACCAGCATGACGGATTCGTGCGGGAAGGCCGAGGTCAGGCCCGACACCCAGCCCTGCGCGCCCAGCAGCAGGCCTTCATAGGCCACGTCGTCCAGACCCGCGAAGATCGAATAGCGGCTGCCAAAGGCATTATAAACGTCGGTGAAGCGGCGCGTATCGGCGGCCGATTCCTTGATCGCCACGATGTTCTTCACCGGACGCAGCGCGTCGAGCGCATCATTGCCGATATTGACGCGGTAGGCGGTCGGATTGTTGTACAGCATGATCGGCAGGCCGGTGGCATTGGCCACCTGCGTGAAGTGCTCAACCAGTTCATTCGTCTTTGGCACATAAACCATGGCTGGCAGCAGCATCAGGCCGTTGGCACCGATTGTTTCGGCATCGCGCGCAAAGGCGACGGCGCGCGGCGTGGTCAGTTCGGAGGTGCCGACGACGACCGGGACGCGGCCGTTGACGACTTCGACGATAGCGGACAGCAGCATCCGCTTTTCGTCAGGCTCCAGCGAATTGTTCTCGCCGCAGGTGCCGAGCGCGATGATGCCGGTCACGCCGTCCTTGATCAGATCATCGATTACGCGCTGGCTTTCGGGCACGTCAATGGATAGGTCTTCTTTGAATTGAGTGGTGACCGCCGGGAATACGCCGCGCCAATCGACTTTCATTGTTTACTCCAACTGCTTGCGTAAGAATATATACCGTATACAATATGCAATGATGCGGCGCAAGAAGGAACGTGCATTTGTCTAAGGTTATCATTGTCGGGGGCGGAATCGTCGGTCTGTCCATCGCCCTGGAACTCCAGAAACGCCGCGGCGATGTGATTTTGCTGGACCCGGAATCCCCCCGGAAAGGCGCATCATACGGCAATGCGGGCCATATTGCTATCGAACAGGTGGAGCCGCTGGCCTCATGGGACCTGATTCGCAGCGCGTGGCGGCGCTGGTTTGCGCGCGGCGGGGCCTTATCCTTTCCGCCGTCAGGGGTTTCGGCGTGGCTGCCCTTCGGGTTGCGACTGATGGCCGCAGCCGAACCGGCGCGCTTTGCGCACGGCAAGACGGCCTTGTCTGGCCTGATGCGTGAGGCCATGCCCGCCTGGCGGCGGCTGGTGCAGTCGCTGGGGGCACCGGATTTGATCCGCGAAGACGGTCACTATGTCGTCTGGGAGAACGAGGCGTCGGCAAAGGCCAGTCTGGCGGCATGGCGTGACAGCGACACGGGAAGCGCGCATTTCCACGTCCTGACGCCGGAAGAGCGGGCGGCGGTGTCGGCCCTGACGCCGCGGCCTCTGTCTGGCGGTATCCGTTTTGAGAATACGGGTCAGGTCGCCGACAATGCGCGCCTGCTGGCGCAGATGGAGGCGGCTTTTCTCATGGCGGGCGGTCAGGTCGTGAGGCAAAAGGCGGTGGGGCTGAGCCTGCGCGACGGCCATGCGCAGGTCGAATGCGATGACGGCCTGATGCGTGCGGCGGAATCGGTGATCGTCTGCGCCGGGGCGCGCTCAAAGCCTTTGATGCAGGGGATCGGCCACGCCGTGCCACTGATCGCCGAGCGCGGCTATCATATCCAGAGTGCCCGGCACGGCTGGCCCGCAGGGATGCCGCCCGTGGTGTTCGAGGACCGTTCGATGATCGTGACGGGCTTTGAGGGCGGCTTGCGCGCCGCCAGCTTTGTCGAACTGAACCAGCCCGATGCGCCGCCGGACGCGCGCAAATGGCAGAGGCTGCGGCAGCACGTCAGCGAGCTGGGCCTGCCGATGGACGGGGAGGTGGCGCAATGGATGGGCATACGCCCGACCCTGCCGGACTATCTGCCGGCCATCGGGCGCAGCGACAAGGCGCAGAATCTCTACTATGCCTTCGGGCATCAGCATCTGGGCCTGACATTGGGGCCCGTCACCGGCGAGATCGTCGCCGACATGGTCGAAAGCGGCGTGGGGCCGCAGGCCTTTGATATCAAGCGTTTCGGATAAGAGGTATGTCTATGAGCATTGGCGGTTCCACCATCGAGGCCGAACTGGCGAAGCTGAGCCCGCCGCAGGCCGCGGCGGCCATTGGCGACTATGAATATCAGGCGCGTCTGGACAAGGCGCGGCGGTTGACGCGCGATCTGGGGGCGAAGGCGCTGCTGGTCGGGGCCGGGGCGTCTTTGCGCTATTTTGCCGGGCTGCCGTGGGGCGCGTCGGAGCGTCTGGTGGCCATGCTGCTGCCGGTCGAAGGCGAGCCGCTGATCATCTGCCCCTATTTCGAGCGCGGGTCGCTGGAGGCCGATCTGAAGATCCCGGCGGAACTGCGCCTGTGGCAGGAGGACGAGAGCCCGCACGCCCTGATCCACGCCGCCATGCAGGACCTGGGCGGCGGTGTGCTGGCCGTCGATCCGGCGATCAGCTTCGAAATGGTCAGCCGCCTGATGCGCGAAACCGGCCTTGAGGTGCGCGAGGCCTCGGCGGTGATCAATGGCTGCCGCATGTACAAGTCCGAGGCGGAACTGGCCCTGATGCAGCAGGCCAAGTCGATGACCGAAACCGTGCACCGGGCCACGGCGCGCATCCTGAAAGAGGGCATCACCACTACCGAGGTGATCAACTTTATCGAGGCCGCACACCGTAAGATGGGGGCGGCGGGCAACAGCTTCGTCATCGTGCAGTTCGGCCATGCCACCGCTTATCCGCACGGCCTGCCGGGCGTGCAAACCTTGCGGGAAAACGACCTCGTACTGATCGACACGGGCTGCTACGTGCAAGGCTATACGTCCGACATCACCCGCACCTATGTCTATGGGCAGGCGACGGCGGAACAGCAGCGCATCTGGGACATCGAAAAGGAGGCGCAGGCCGCTGCCTTTGCCGCTGTCGAGGTGGGCAAGCCGTGCGAAAGCGTCGATTACGCGGCGCGCGCTATTCTGGAAAAGCACGGGCTGGGGCCGGACTATCAGTTGCCCGGCACGCCGCACCGCACAGGCCACGGCATTGGCCTGAGCATCCACGAACCGGCCTATCTGGTGCGTGGCGACAAGACGCCGCTGGCGCCGGGCATGTGCTTTTCCAACGAGCCGATGATCGTGGTGCCGGAACGCTTCGGTATCCGTCTGGAAGATCATATGTACGTCACGGTATCCGGGGCGAAATGGTTTACCGAACCGCAACCGGCCATCGACCGGTTGTGAGGCGGGTACTAACGGTGTATATACGAAGTCACTACTTCGGAAGGGGCAGCCATGTCCAAAGACGCCATATTCACCCTGAAGATCGAGCCTGAGCTGCGCGAGGCCTTCATGGCCGAAGCGGCCGCCACCCACCGTCCGGCCTCACAAATCGTGCGTGAGTTCATGCGCGACTATGTGGAACGGCAAAGGAAAGATCGTGAATACGAGGCGTGGTTCCGAGCCGAGGTCGAGGCCGGTCTTCGCGAGGCCAATGACCCAGATGCGGTTTGGGTGACCCACGAAGAGGTGAAAGCCAATATGAACCGGCAGCGTCAGGATTTTCTGGCGCGCCTTAAGGCATCCGGTGAATGAGGCGCATTGTCTGGTCGCTGATTGCTGAAAAGAAGCGGGCAGCCGCCCTCGAATACATTGCTGCGGATAGCGTCAAAGCCGCCCTGGGCCAGCTTGCTGAAATCGACAGGCAAGTCGATCTGCTGATTGATCAGCCGCACATGGGTCGGCCCGGCCGTATCCAGGGGACACGGGAACTGGTCATACGGCATACGCCCTTCATTGTTGTCTATCGTGTTGCGGCTGAACGGGTGCAAATTTTGCGCTTTCTGCATGGTGCCGAAAATCGCTGAACAAGAGTTGCCATATTGTATACCGTATAATAGCTTGACCAAAAGCTACGAATAAGGGCAGATCATGGTCAGCAAGGTGGGGGCGCGCCGCGTCCTGTGTGCGGTATCGGTTTCGTGTCTGGCGCTGCTGGCGGCGACCGGCGGGCAGGCTCAGACGGCGGCGGAGCTTAAGGCCATAGCCGATGCCCCGCCCCCCGATGTCACCGGTCGTGCCGAGTGGGAACAGCCCGAAGTCATGGCGGTCAATCGCCTGCCCATGAAGGCGACCTTCTTCAACTATGAGAGCGTGGAAAAGGCCGTGGCCGGTCAGATGGCGGCTTCGGCCAACTATCTGTCGCTCGACGGCACCTGGAAATTCACCCTGTCCAAGACGCCGGAAACCCGCCCGGTGGATTTCTACAAGCCGGACTTCGATGTCTCCGGCTGGGGCACCGTGCAGGTGCCCGGCATCCTTCAGGCGCAAGGCTATGGCGTGCCGCTGTTCAGCGGGGCCGGCTATCCGTTCGGGGCCAAGCAGCCCTATGTGCGTCACGAGGTGAACGAGGTCGGGTCCTATCGCCGCGATTTTGAGTTGCCGAACTGGAGCGGCAAGGACGTCTTCCTGCATATCGGGGCGGCGGGCGCGGCCTATTATATCTGGGTCAACGGGCAGAAGGTCGGCTATTCCGAAGACTCCAAACTGCCGTCGGAATTCGACCTGACGCCCTATGTCCGGGCGGGTAAAAACACCATCAGTATCGAGCTATATCGCTATGCCGATGGCTCCTACCTTGAGGATCAGGACTTCTGGCGGCTGTCGGGCATCGAGCGCTCGGTCTATATCTACGCCGAACCCAAAACGCGGCTGGGCGACTATACGGTCACGGCTCTGCTCGACAAGACCTATACGGACGGCGTCTTCGCGCTGGAGGCCGAACTGAAAGGCGTCAAGGGGTCGGGGACGATCAAAAACGTCAGACAATGGTCGGCAGAGACGCCGAACCTCTACCGCATGGTTATCGAATACCGTGATGCCAAAGGCGCGCTGGTTTCGGCCACCTCGAAAAAGATCGGCTTCCGCACCATCGAAATCCGCAATGGCGAGGTGCAGGTCAATGGCAAGCGCGTCATGATCAAGGGCGTCAACCGCCACGAGCACGACCCCTATACCTTCCGCGTCGTGTCGCCCGAAACGACGCGCAGGGACATGGAACTGATGAAGCAGGCGCACGTCAATGCGCTGCGCCTGTCGCACTATCCCAACGATCCGCACGTCTATGATCTGGCCGACGAATACGGCCTCTATGTGATGGATGAGGCCAATATCGAGAGCCATACCTATATGGCCATGATCCGCGACATCGATCAGCGCTACAAGGTGCAACTGGGCTATAAGCCGCACTGGTACGCGGCGCACCTCGACCGCGTGTCGCGCATGGTCGAACGCGACAAGAACGTCACCTCGGTCGTCTTCTGGTCTCTGGGCAACGAAGCGGGCATCGGTCCGGCTTTTGAGCGCGCCGCCGCATGGGTGCGGGCGCACGACAAGACGCGCCTGCTCAACTTTCTGGGCTATGGCACGATTGGCGAGGAGCACCGCCCCAATGCCTATGTCGATATCTACGCCCCCATGTACGACAGCGCCGTCAAGATGGCCGACTATGCGCAGGACAACCGCTATAGCCAGCCGATGATCCAGTGCGAATACGCCCACGCCATGGGCAACAGTCTGGGCAATCTGGAAGACTATTGGGAGACGATCCGCGCCTATAAGAAGCTGCAAGGCGGCTTTATCTGGGACTGGGTCGATCAGGCGGTGATCCGCAAGGACGACAAGGGTCACGACTACTGGGCGCAGGGCTTCGACTTCCCCAAGGGTGAGTGGGAAGACGACTCGACCATCGGCGACGGCGTGGTGCAGGCCGACCGCACGCCGGACCCGGAATATTACGAGCTTCAGAAGGTCTATTCGCCGGTGGTGTTCGAAGGCGATCCCAGATCGGGGGCGCTGACGGTCGTCAACCGCAACGACCTGATCGACCTGTCCGGTTATGCCTTTGGCTGGAAACTCGAAAAGGACGGGGTGACGGTGAAGACCGGGGTGCTGAACGGCGTCAATGCCCCGGCGGCAGGCCGCGCGGCGGTGCCGCTTGATCTCGGTGCCGTCAGCTATGACCCGGCGGCCGAATATGTGCTGACCGTCTCGGCCGTGGCCGCCGATGACCGTATGCCGGGCGTGCCGAAAGGCAGTTCGATGGGCTGGACGCAGTTTGTCCTTCAGACAGCGCGCCCGGCGGCCCTGACCGCCAGCGGGCCGGTGAAAGTCACCCGGACGGCGGCAACCGTCGAACTAAGCGCCGGGACGTCGCGCCTGACCCTCGATGCCAAGACCGGCCTGCTGACCGCCTATGCCGTCAACGGGCAGGTGCTGCTGAGCGGCGGCACGCCCTATTTCTGGCGCGGGCCGACCGATAACGACATCGGCACCGGCGTGGTGACCAGCCACGCCATCTGGAAGACCCTTAGCGAAAAGCGCACGCTGGAAGCGCTGGAGGTGTCGGAGGCAGGTGAAGTCAGGGTCGGCTGGCGCGTCGGGGCGGGATCGGTGCGCTTTACCACCACCTGGCACCTCTATGGCGACGGCACGCTGGATGTGAAGGCCGACTATGTGCCGCTGCGTGACGACCTGCCCGATCCGCTGCGCGTCGGTCTGAAGTTCGCGACCAACCCCGCTCTGACCGATCTTCAGTGGTACGGGCGCGGGCCGCAGGAATCCTATGCCGATCGCAAGACCGGGGCGGCCATCGGGCTCTATCAGGGCAAAGTGGCCGATCAGTACCACAACTACACCCGGCCGCAGGAGTCGGGCAACAAGACCGATGTACGCTGGATGGCCCTGACCACGGCGACGGGGCAGGGGGTGCGCGTCACCGGTCATCAGCCATTGTCGGCCAATGCCCTGGCCTTCCCGGTTGAGGACCTCTATCAGCAGCCGGTGGGGCAGCGCCATTCGTCGGACATCACGCCGCATGGCGACGGTACGCTGATGATCGACGCGCTTCAGACGGGGGTGGGCGGCGATACGGGGTGGAATACGGTCGGACGTCCGCACGTCAAATACCGCATCCCCAATGCGCCGCTGAGCTATGGCTTCATACTCAGTCCCGTGAGTCACTAGTATCGTGAATTTGAAGTTCGCCCGGCTTTCGATATCAAAATGAAGCGAACTTCAAATTCAAAAACGATACTAGATACAATAAGTTGTTAGTGTCCTGTTGGATCTGAAATTCGCCAGAGGACGATATCAAGCGCATGCGAATTTCAGACTCAGGACACTAGAGCGAAATGACTTTAGGTGGAAACGCCATTTCGCTCTAAATTTTTGTTTTGTCGCGATGTTTTTGCGGAAAACCTCACACTTTTGGCTTCGCCGAACTCCGTTTCCGCACATCGCTCTAGGCCTGAGAGCGTTGGGCGGACAATTGCCGAGCAACCGCTTATGTGCCTTCGGTTTCAGCGGCATGGCCCCCCTCGTTAAAAGTTAAGATCAAACGACGGAGAGAGTTGACTTGTACGTATATCGTATACAACATACAATTTATGGGACTAAATTCAACACAAGGGCCTGTTATGATGATGCGTTTTGTTCGGGTTTCAACCCTTCTCGCCCTCGGTCTACTGACCGGCGCGTCCGTCTTGCCCATCGCGGCGGCGGCTCAGGTGCCGGCAACCCCGCCCGCCTATCAGGCAACACAGTCGGCTGATGCCAATATCAAGGCCCTTTATGAGGCGGAATGGACCTGGCGTCAGGCGGAGTTTGGTCGCTCCGGGCTGGGGCGCGGCATGGGTGGGGCCAAGCTGCCGTCGGTGACGCCGGAAACCTATGCCCGCCGTCTGGCCTACTGGGACAGGGCACTGGCGGCGTACAGCCAAATTCCGCTGGATAAGCTGTCGCACGAGGAGCGCATCAATGCCGAGGTGTGGTTCGCCTCGGTGTCGGCTCAGGCCGACAATATCCGTTTCAAAACCTACGAAGCGCCGTTCAATTCCGACACCTTCTTCTGGACGCTCAACGCGCGTCAGGGCTTCCGCACGCTCGAAGACTATAACAACTACCTCGCCCGCCTGCGCGATATTCCGCGCTATTTCGGCGAGCAGACGGCCAATATGAAGGCCGGTCTTAAGCGCGGCTACACCGTCCCTTACGTCTCGACCATCGGACGCGACAAGACGATGGAGCCTTACACCAGGACGGATGAGAGCAATCCGCTGTATGACGCCTTCCGTGACATGCCGGAAACCATCCCGGCAGGGGAGCAGGCCCGCCTGAAGGCCGAGGCGATGACGGTCATCCGCAGCGTTGCGGTTCCGGAATACAGCAAGCTCCTGACCTTCTTTCGCACCGAGTATCAGTCCAGGGCGCGCCGCGACTTCGCCGCCTGGTCGCTGCCCGATGGCAAGGCCTTCTATCAGTCGCGCATCCGTGAGTTCGTCACGTTGGATATGACGCCGGAAGAGATCCATCAACTGGGTCTGAAGGAGGTTGCCCGTATCCGCGCCGATATGGAAAAGACCATGCGGGACTCCGGCTTCACCGGCACCTTCCCGGAATTCCTCGTCTTTATGCGCACCGATCCGCAATTCTACGCCAAGACGCCACGTGAACTTCTGTCCTATTCGGCCTATGTATCGAAAAAAGCCGACGGCAAGCTAAAGGATTTCTTTGCCGTCCTGCCACGCTATCGTCACGCCATCCTGCCGGTGCCGGACGCCGTGGCCCCTATCTATACGTCGGGGCGTGGCGGGCTCGATTCATGCCTGATGAACACCTATGACCTGCCGTCGCGCCCGCTGTACAACCTGCCGGCCCTGACCCTGCACGAATGCACGCCCGGCCACTCCTATCAGGCCGCCGCTGCCCTCGAAGCCCCGCCGCGCCCGGATTTCCGCCGCTCGACCGGCTTTTCCGGCTATGGCGAAGGCTGGGGCCTGTACACCGAATGGCTTGGCACCAAGATGGGTATCTATGAGACCCCCTACGAAGAGTTCGGTCGCCAGACCTTTGAGATGTGGCGCGCCGCGCGTCTGGTCATCGACACCGGCCTGCACACGCAGGGCTGGAGCCGTCAGCAGGCTATTGACTATCTGAAAGCCAATACCGCGCTGGCACAGCTCGATATCGAAAACGAGGTGGACCGCTACATCGCCTGGCCGGGTCAGGCCCTGGCCTACAAGATCGGTGAACTGAAGATGCGGGAGATGCGGGCTTTGGCGGAAAAGGAACTGGGCGCGGACTTCGATCAGCGCACCTTCCACGACACCATCCTCAACATGGGTTCGGTGCCGCTGACGACGTTCGAGCGCGAAATGCGCGCCTATATCGCGGCGGAAAAGACGCGTGTGGCGGCCAAGACGGCCTCTGGCAAATAAGATACGGAGCGGGGACGATGAGAAACGGGGTAACGGCGATTCTGGCCGCCACCATGCTGTTCGCCCAGCCGGTGTGGGGTCTTCCGGCTCTGGCCGCGCCTGCGGTGGCCGACTATGAAAAGGCCATCGGCCTGCGCGAGGCGTGGTCGGGTCTGACGCGCGATATTGCGGAGCCTGCGCAGTGGATTGAGGGAACGCAAACCTTCGTCTATCGCAAGTCGGTCGAAGGCGGTTTTCAGTTCATGCTGATGGACGCCGCGACGGGGCAGAAGCGCGTGGCTTTCGATCACGAGCGTCTGGCGGCGGCCTTTAACACTGCGGCCGGCACACATTTTACCGGCCTGACCCTGCCGTTTACGCCACCCTTTTCGATGACGCAGTTCAGCGACGGCGGCCAAAAGGTCGCGATCCGCTGGGATGAGGCGATGTGGTCTTGCGACCTCGCGACCTATGTGTGTCAAAAATCCGTGGACCGGCGGCAGGATCGCGGCTTTTCGGGCGTGGTACGCGACCTCAAATCGCCCGCCGACAATACGCCAAAGCCGTCGCCGGATGGTCAGTGGCTGGCCTTTGTCGAGGATTTCAACCTTGTGATCCGCCGCAAAGCCGGGGGCGAGGTTATTCGCCTGTCCACCGATGGCTCCGAAGGCCTGTTCTACGATCCGGAGTCGATCCAGTGGTCGCCGGATTCGCAAAAGATCGTGGCGTTACGCGTACAGCCGGGCTTCCGTCGCGAAGTGGTACGGGTGATCTCTTCGCCCCCCGATCAGGTGCAGCCCAAGGTCGATGTGCAGCTTTACCCGAAGCCCGGTGACGCCATCGACATCGACCGTCCTGTGCTGTTCGACGTGGCAACGCGCCGCCGGATAGAGATTCCCACCGATCTCTTTCCCAACCCGATGGCGACGGACGCTCTGAGCTGGCGCAAGGACAGCCGCGGGGTGCGCTTCGCCTACGATCAGCGCGGCCATCAGCTCTATCGTCTGATTGAGGCCGATGCCGCAACGGGCCAGACGCGGGTCGTGGCCGAGGACCGCTCGGACACCTTCATCAATACCTACAGCCGCCGCTACAGCTACGATGTCGGGGGCGAAGGGCGCGAACTGATCTGGATGTCCGAACGCGACGGCTGGAACCACCTCTATCTGTACGACGCCACGACCGGTAAGGTGAAAACGCAGATCACCAAAGGCGAATATGTGGTGCGTAAGGTGCTGAAGGTCGATGACAAGGCGCGCCAGATCTATTTCGCCGCCAACGGCATGCGTAAGGGCGAAGACCCGTACTTCCAGCACTATTACCGCGTGGATTTCGACGGTAGGAATCTGACGCCGTTGACCACGGCCCCGGCTTATCACGATGTCAGCTTCTCGTCGGACATGCGGTACTATACCGACACCTGGTCGCGGGTGGACCTGCCCAATGTGATGGAACTGCGCCGGGTAGCGGACCGCAGCCTAGTGGCTACGGTCGAGAGCGGTGACATTTCGCGCCTGACGGCGGCCGGATTCAAACCGCCAGAAGTGTTTACGGCCAAAGGTCGCGACGGCAAAACCGATATCTGGGGCGTCATCGTGCGCCCGACCGATTTCGATCCGAACACAAAATACCCGGTCATTGAAAACATCTATGCCGGGCCGCATTCGTCCTTTGTGCCCAACACCTTCTGGCCCTTCGGCCCGCACTCCAGCGGTGACAAGGTGATCGGTATGCAGTCTCTGGCCAATATGGGCTTTATCGTCGTGCAGATCGACGGCATGGGCACGCAGAACCGTTCCAAGGCCTTCCATGATGTGGCGTGGAAGAACCTTCAGGACGCAGGCTTCCCTGATCGCATCGCCTGGCATAAGGCGGTGGCCGCCAAATACGGGTTTTACGACATCAGCCGCGTCGGCATCTATGGCGGCTCGGCGGGCGGGCAGAACACGCTGAGCGCCCTTGAGGAATATCCTGACTTCTATAAGGCCGGCGTGGCCTATGCCGGCTGTTTCGACAACCGCATGGACAAGATCGGCTGGAACGAGGCGTGGATGGGCTGGCCCGTCGATGACAACTATGCCCGTGCTTCGGGGGTTGATAATGCCCATAAGCTGAAGGGCGAGGTTCTGCTGGTCGTCGGTGAGCTGGATATGAATGTTGATCCGGCCTCGACGCTTCAGGTGGTCAATGCCCTGATCAAGTCGCGCAAGGATTTCGACCTGATCGTGGTGCCGAACGAAGGCCACGGCGCCTTGCGCAACACAGGCGACGTCAATTACGGCCTGCGCCGTCAGTACGACTTCTTCATCCGCCACCTGCGCGGCGAAGCGACGCCGCAGTGGAATGCGCGCCCTGACACCCTGCCGAAACCAAAGTGACAAGATGACTGATACCGTAAGCCTGACCCTCGACGACGCCCGTGCGCTTAGCCTGCGCACCCTGACCGGCAATGGCTTTTCCGAGGCCCATGCCGAGGCGATCACCGCCACCATTCTGGCCGGGCAGCGCGATGAATGTCACTCGCACGGGCTTTACCGCCTGCTGGTCTGCGTGGCAACACGGCGGGCGGGCAAGGTGTCAAACGCTGAACCGCTGATCAGCGACGCGGCACCGGGTCTGGTGCGGGCCGATGCGCAGGGGGCCTATTCGCTGCTGGCTCTGGCGCGCGGTTTGCCGCTTCTGGCGCAAAAGGCGCGCACGCAGGGCATAGCTGCGCTGGCCATCACTCATTGCTACCACTTTTCGGCCCTGTGGCCGGAGGTCGAAGCCATCGCCGCCGAAGGTCTGGTGGGGCTGGCCATGACGCCCAGCCATGCGTGGGTCGCGCCGCATGGCGGCACCAAGGGCGTGTTCGGCACCAATCCGCTGGCCTTTGCCTGGCCGCGTCCGCAGGGCGAGCCGTTCGTGTTTGACTTCGCCACCAGTGCCGCGGCGCGCGGTGAGATCGAACTGCACCGCCGGGCGGGCAAGCCCATCCCGGAAGGCTGGGCGCTCGATAGCGACGGCAGGCCCACGACCGACGCCGAGGCGGCTATGTCCGGGGCCATGCTGACCTTTGGCGGGCATAAGGGCTCGGCCCTGTCGGCGATGATCGAGCTGATGGCCGGGCCGCTGATCGGGGACTTCCTCAGTCTGGAATCCTACGCCTACGATGCGGGACAGGGGGCCACGCCCTATCACGGTGAACTTCTGCTGGCCATCGACCCGGAGACCTTTATGGACGGGTCTTACGCCCACCATGCGGGCCGCGCCGAAGCCCTGTTTGACGCTATAGTGGGGCAGGGGGCGCGCCTGCCGTCGCAGCGCCGCTATGAGGCGCGCGCGCGCACCGCAGCCACGGGAACGGTGACGATCCCGGCTAGACTTTATCAGGATATTCTGGCCCTTACGGCTTAGGTTTATCTTCGAGCGCCTTTTGCAACTGGCGCTTTAGTCTGCGACGCATGGCGGCGTCCAGCGGACCGTAAAGGCCCTTGTCGCGCGGGGTGAGGTGCGCCACCGGGTCGCCATTCTCACCAAACACATAGTGGGCGAACAGGTTACGCCACACACCGCGTTCGTGCTCAGGCAGGTCACGGATGGCCAGCAGGGCGTGCAAAAAGGCGTCGGATGGCGCGGCGTCGGGCGCAACCGCCGCATCCCACCAGTAGTTGACCAGCACATTGAACGGCGACAGCGAGCGCACCTGATGCCACCAGCCGTGGGGGATATAGAGGGCATCCCCGGCCTCAAGCTCGATATCGACGCGCACGGCCTGCGCCTCGGCATAGCGCGGGTAGCGGCTGAGGTCCGGGCGGTCGATATCGACCATGTTCACCGGCACGCCGCCGATGGTGCGCTCATAGGGGCCGGGATAGAGGTTGGCTAACTGCGCCGGCGGGAACAGGCTGAAGCGCCGCCGCCCGGCCACAACACAGGCGATATTGTCGTTCAGATCGTAATGGGTGCGCGTCACCACGGCATTGCCGATCCAGATGCGCGGGGCGACATCGGGCAGCAGGTCAAGGCGGTTCTCGGCACCAAAGCCCGGCATTTGCGACGCGATGGGCGTCGATTGCAGGCTGATGGCCAGCGGGTCCGCCTTGTCGCGTTCGCCCAGCAACCGTTGCAGCACCTCGGCCACCGTCGCCGGACCGTGGCTGAAATTGGTGACGTGGGTGTCAAAGCCGTAGAAAAAGGTCCCCCTGGCCTGTGGCGGCGCGACATAGACCCCGGTGGGGGCCCCGCTGTCTTGATTGAGCAGATAGTCGGCCAGCGCCTCATCCGACGTCAGGCCGCAATGAACGGCAGGCCAGTCCGCCACGACGCCTTTCAGGACGGCGGGATGACGCGCCGGGCGGATAAGCTGTTCAAACGTGGCGCGATCCGCGCGGTTATAAACGGGCAGGGGAGGGAGGTGATCAGACATCAGATTTCCTGCGACGCGATGAGGGGAGGCTGGCAAAAAAGCCGCACCTTGTCCACTGTATACTTTATGTGGCAAAATCGTATAAAATATATTTGACGATCTCCACCAACGATGTTTAGCTCGATTGTGTCAGAAATGTTTCGGAGGGGGTAACGGAACCCGTCCTCTCCACACACTCAAGGGGATTAAGATGAACAAGCGTATGACTCGGGCATTGATCATGAGTAGTGTGGCGGCCTCCGCCATCTTCTCCGGCTGGATGGCGGCGCCGGCCATGGCGCAGGCGGACGGCGCCAGTGAGGCCGTCGAAGAGGTCGTGGTCACCGGCACCCGCATCCGCCGCCCGAACCTCAAGAGCGCGTCGCCGATCACCACGGTCGATGCGCAGGAAGCCCAGCTTCAGGGCGCGGTGGCTGTAGAATCCTTCCTCACCAAGCTGCCTCAGGTCGAAGCGGCGGCCAACGAAAACGGCTCTAACGGATCGAGCGGCCGGGCGACCGTCAACCTGCGCAGCCTTGGCGGTGGCCGCAGTCTGGTTCTGATCGACGGCCAGCGCTTCCTGCCAACGCAGGCGATGGACCTCAACTTCGTACCGTCGGCGCTGGTTGAGCGTACTGATGTGCTGACGGGTGGGGCGTCTTCGGTCTATGGCTCGGATGCCATGTCTGGTGTTGTCAACTTCATCCTCATGAAGCACCTCGACGGCGTGCGCATGAACGCGCAGTACAGCATCTATAATCACCACAATGACGAAGGCTATCTGCGCAAGATTCAGTCGGACAAGAAGTACAAGCTCGCGCCGGAAAACGTCTGGACCGGTAAGAAATTCGATTTCAACATTGCGATGGGTGCCAATCTTGAAGATGGCAAGGGCAATGTCGCGGGCTACTTCGGCTATCGCAAGATGGACCCGGTGCGTCAGGATAAGTACGACTATTCGAACTGCGCCATCAACTATCCGCCGGCTTCGGTTGCGCCCGCCGGCACGGCCTATGTCTGCGGCGGCTCGGCCACGCACGCCTACGGCTCGTTCCGCCCGCTGACCTACACGCCGGCTGGCGGTACCTCGACCAATACCAATCCAACGGGTGTGCAGTATGCCAACGCGATGGACGGTTCCAAGACCTGGGTCACGGACGGCCCGGACTTCTATTATAACTATACGCCGGATAACTATATCCTGCGCGACAGCGAACGGTATACGGCGGGCGCCCTGTTCAACTATTCCGTCAATGAAAAGATCGAAGCCTACGGTTCGTTCATGTTCATGGACGACGTGTCAGTGTCGCAGGTCGCGCCATCGGGTATCTGGACGGGCCGCGCCTTTACCGTCAACTGCGACAACCCTTTCCTCAGCACGCAGCAACGCGGGCTTCTGTGTAACGGGAACACGACCGGGAATGCGACCACCTGGGTGGCGCTGCGTGGTGTGGGCGGCGAAGGCCGTCGCAATGACATGCGTCACACCTATTACCGGGCCAATCTTGGCTTCCGCGGCACGCTCAGTGACGCCTTCCGCTATGATGTGAACTACAGCTACGTCACCGCGCGTGAACGCAGCAACTATCAGAATGATATCAACCAGAACAAGGCAGCGCAGGCGCTTCAGGCTGTCACCGTGGGCGGTCAGATCGTCTGTAAGGACACCTCAGGCAGCTGTAAGCCGATCGACGTTTTCAGCGCCAAAGGCCCGTCTACAGAAGGCTATAACTTCATCTATTCGCCGACCTTCACCGCCAATGATCAGGACATGAAGGTCCTGTCCGGCTACATCAGCGGCGATCTGGGCATTTATGGGGTGACATCGCCCTGGGCCTCAGAAGGCCTTCAGGTGGTTCTGGGTGCCGAACACCGCGAAGAGACGACGGTTACCAAGTTCGATCAGGTGCAGATCGATGCGGGTTCGGTCAATTCGGACGGCGTGATCACCACGGACGAAATCTTTACCGAAATCGAAGCCCCTATCGTTCAGGACAAGCCCTTCATCTACTCTCTGTCTCTGGCCCTGGGTTATCGGACCTCGACGATCAAGGTATCGAACAGCGCCAATCCTGAACGTGAAAAGGACGCCGATACCTATAAGTACGAGCTGAAGTATCAGCCCGTTCCGGACGTCCTGCTGCGTGCCAGCTATAACAAGGCCATGCGCGCGCCGAATGCCGGTGAATTGTTTGCGGCTCAGTCCTACGGCAATATTGCCGCGACCGATCCCTGTTCGCAGAATGGCATTGCCCAGAGCGGCGCAACGCTGGAGCAATGTCTGCGCACGGGGGCCACGACGGCTCAATATAACGCGAAGACGATTCCGGATTGCCCGGCGACCTTCTGTACGCGTCAGGGCGGCGGTAACCCGAACCTGAACCCGGAGACGGGCAAGACCACCACCTATGGCGTCGTCTTCACCCCGCGCTTCGTGCCGGGCCTGTCGGTCAGCCTCGACTATTTCAAAGTGCGTATCGAAGACTATATCGGCACGATCAGCCCGACCGTCGCCCTGTCTCAGTGCGTGCAGACCGGCAACCCTGTCTTCTGCGGTCTGATCCATCGCGACCCGCTCACCGGCGCGATCTTTGGCCCCGGTGCTGACGGCGGCTATATCGTCGGCACCAACGTCAATACCGGCTATCTCGAAACCAAGGGCTGGGACGTCAATGCCGCCTACACGCTGCAAACCGAAGACGTATTCCAAAAGGACTACGGTTCGGTCAATTTCAACCTGACGGGTACGCTGCTCAAGTCGCTGGAAACCGAAGCCATCCCGAATGGCGGCTCCTACGATTGTAAGGGCCTGTTCGGTCCGGTTTGCGGTCAGCCCGCCCCGGAATGGCGTCACACGCTGCGCACCACCTGGCAAACAACCTGGGGTGACAAGTTCTACCTCCCGGCCGCCGTCTCCGTTAACTGGCGCTATATGGGCGTGGTCAAGCTGGCGTCCAACACCGGCAAGCCGTTCCTGACCGGGACCAAATCGACCATCGACGCCAAGATCCCGGAATACAGCTACGTGGATGTCGCCGCGACCTTCAACGTCACCAAGGGCGTCGTGGCTCGCGTCGGTATCAACAACCTCTTCGACAAGACGCCGCCGTACATGTACGACGCGCTTCTGACCGAGTTTGGCAACGGTAACACCTATCCGGGCGTCTATGATCCGCTGGGCCGTATGGTGTTCGTCGGCTTCAACGCCAAGTTCTGATGAGGACGCCGGCGCTCCGCCCGCACGGAGCGCCGGTGCCTTAAGGGCCTGACGTTCTTCTGTATCTTAAACTTCCCCATTTTATCCGGCGGTCCTCCTCCCCCTCCGCCGGGCGGGGTCCCCCTTGGGCGGCAAACCCGATTGCGTGACGGTTTGCCGCCATTTTTTTGTCAGTGAGGCCTCCCCATGACCCCCGGATTTCATCGTCGTGCCTTCTTACAGGGATCGCTCGCGGGAACGGCAGGCCTTACGGCGGCATCGGCTTCGGCTTCGGCTTCGGCGTCGGCGTCGCCTCTGTTGCCCATACTGGACACTTCGAGCGCGGTGCGAACCGACGGCCTGACCCCATTGGCGCAGTTTACCGCGCACGGTACGCAGTGGCGCGTCTATGAGGATCAGACACGCCGCGACGGACCGATTGTCTTCACCTCGGACAAGGGCGCCTTCTCCCTGTCGAAGCGGCCGGAGGCGGTGTTCGACGACATCACGCCCGCCTATCTGGGGCTGGCGCTGAAAGACATCTGTCAGGCCGATGCCGACCTGCTCGCCGACAAACTGCTGGCGCGCGGTGACGACCCGGACCCGGATGAGGTGCGCCGCGCGGCCCCGCCTGCCGGCTGGAATTTCACCCGTGAGTCGCTGTGGTGGCGGATGCCGTGGACGACCTTTGTCGGCACGGCGCAGCAGGGCGACACCATGCCCGTCTTTCCCAACGGACGCACGCGCACCTTTCGCCCCGAACACGTGTTTCCCGAACTGAGCGGTGACGATAAGGTCAAACGCCGCTGGGAGGGGCTGCTGGGCGGCTGGCTGCCTGCGGTTCACAAGATCATCGAAATCTCGCCGACGCGGCACTATGACCTGCTGGTCTTTGCCGATGTGACGGCGACCGACAAGCTGGTGGTGCAGACTTGGCACCGCACCATCCAATATGACGACGGCAAACCGGTCAAGACGGCGTTCGGCCATTCCTACGCCCCGTTCCCGCCACGCCGCGTCGAACCGACCGCCGAGGCCTTTTATGAAGGGCTTCTGACCTTTGCCGGTGACTGGCAGGCGCGGCTCAAGGATCAGGCGACGCTCAATATTCCTGATGCCGCTCTGTCGGACATGGTCAGCCACGCCTTTGCCAAGGAGCTGATGGTGCGCCCGCAAGGTGTTTATCCCAAATATGGGGTGGTCGATCGCGACTATTTCGGTTCGGAATATGACGGGTTTCAGGACACCTTCACCTCGTCGCTCTACGCCAATCTGGAGTGGGGGCGCTTTGATCAGGCCAGGGCCGTCCTGATCAACTATTTCGAGGATTTCGTCTTCGCCGACGGGCAGATTAATATGCGCGGGCCGGAGGTGGCGCAGTTCGGCCTGACGCTCAGCCTGCTGGCGCGCTATCTGCGCTATACGGGCGATACGGCGACGCTGAAACGCTTTGCCGGCAAGATCGAAAACACGGCGGCCATCCTCACCGAACTGCACGACGTGGCGCTGAAAAAGCCCGCCGGGGACGCCGGATTCGGCCTGCTCGACGGCTGGAGCGAGTCCGACGCCTGCCTGCATCCGGACCCCTCGGTGTGGTGGAAACCCTACTGGAACAATTCGGCCTTCGCCGTGCGCGGCTGGCGTGACATCGCGGCGGTGTGGGCCGTTATTGCGCCTGATAAGGCAAGTCTGGCCGCCGACTGGAAGACGCGCGCCGATACGCTTCAGGCGCAATTGATAAAGACCCTGCGCGCCAATATCCGCCACGACCTGACACCGCCCTATGTGGCCATCCTGCCGGGGGCCACACGGACCCATCGTCAGGCCATGATCGAATCCGCTCGCAGCAAGACCGGCAACGAACAGGGCTGGGCGCACCGCGCCTATGCCGAACTGTTGCATGCCGACGTCCTGCCCGACGATCTGGCCCAGACGGTCATCAACGCCGTCCGCGGGCATGGCGGGACGGCCATCGGCGTACTGGCCAATTTCGGCCCGCCCAGCGACGACAGCCGCGATCAGCTTGGCTTTATCTCCTACGGCTATGCCCAGCAGTTGCTGCGCTCGGACCGCATCGAGGAATACCTCCTGTTCCTGCATTCGCACCGCTACCATTCGCATACGCCGGGCACCTGGGTGGCGGGGGAGGTCACAGGCATCACCGGCGGCCTGCCGCTGTTCTGCATTCCGGCGCAACTGACCATCCCCAAGCTGGTGCGCTGGGCACTCGTGTTCGAGGCCTCGGACGCAGACACCCTGTGGCTGGGCCGCGCCGTGCCCCGCCAATGGTTTGCGTCCGAACAGCCCATTGCCATCACCGGCGCGCCGACGCGCTGGGGGTCGGTCGATTTGCACCTGCAAAGACAGGGGCTTACGCTCAACGGCGAGGTTCGTCTTGGTGGGGCGACCCGGCCCTCAGAGGTGCGTCTGCGTCTGCGGGTGCCGAAAGAGATGCGACTGGCCTCGGTCACAGTGGACGGCAAAAAAGCGGTCGTCGAGGGCGAAGATGTGGTCATCGGGCCACAGGGCGGCGCTTTGCGCATTCAAGCCCGCTTGCGCAAGGTTTAAAAGTTGCGTTTGATACGAGTGGCGCGCGACCGTCAACTGGACGGTTGACAGCCGCAGTAAAAGCGACACAAATCGTATACGAAACGGGGATCGACGCTGCGGCGTCTTGTTTAAGGGACTTTTCATGGGACTGTTTGGACCGCTAAAACCGCTGCATCGGGCGGAAGAAGACGGCAAGGCGCTGGCCAAGACGCTGAGCTGGCCGCATCTGATGGCGCTGGGTATCGGCGGCATTATCGGCACGGGCATCTACACGCTGACCGGCGTGGGAGCGGGACTGGCCGGGCCGGGAGTGCTGGTCTCCTTTGCCCTGTGCGGTCTGGTCTGTGCCTGCGCGGCGCTGTGCTACACCGAAATGTCCACCCTGATCCCCGCCGCGGGTTCGGCCTATACCTATACCTATTCAGCCATCGGTGAGGTGGCGGGCTGGGTTGTCGGCTGGGCGCTGATCCTCGAATACTCGCTGGCCTGTTCCAGCGTGGCGGTTGGCTGGTCGGCCCACCTTGTCGGCTGGCTGAATGAGGGGATGGGCCTGCAATTGCCGGCCTTCCTGCTCAATGCGCCGCACGCGGGCGGCCTCGTCAACCTGCCGGCGGTGCTGGTGTCGCTGGCGGTGATGGGTCTTTTGATGATCGGCGCGCGCGAAAGCGCCACGCTGAATATCCTGCTGGTCATCATCAAGATCGTCGCGCTGGGGGCCTTTATCGTCCTCGGCCTGCCCGCCATTCAGGCCGGGAATTACGATCCGTTCGCCCCCTATGGCTTTATCGGTCAGCAGATCGGCGGCGAAAAGGTCGGCATCATGGCCGCCGCCGCCATCGTCTTTTTCGCCTTCTTCGGCTTTGATGCGGTTTCGACCTCGGCCGAAGAGGCCAAGAAGCCCGGCCGCGACCTGACCATCGGCATTCTGGGCTCCATGGCCGTTTCGACCCTGATCTACATGCTGGTCGCCGGGGTGGCCGTCGGCGTCGCGCCGTTTCAGGAAATCGCCAACAGCGCCGAGCCGCTGCCGCATATCCTGCGCGAAATCGGCTATCCGGTGGTGGCCGGTCTGGTGGGTCTGGCCGCCATTGTCGCCCTGCCGTCGGTCATTCTGGTCATGATGTACGGTCAGAGCCGCATCTTCTTCGTCATGGCGCGCGACGGCCTGCTGCCGCAGGCGGTGGCCAAGGTCAACAAGAAGGGTTCACCGGCCCTGATCACCCTGATCACCGGCATCTTCGTGGCCATTTTTGCCGGGTTTGTGCCGCTGAAAGAGATTGCTGCCCTGTCGAATGCCGGGACGCTGATCGCCTTCATCGCCGTCGCCCTGTCGATGATCATCCTGCGCCGCCGCTTCCCGGACCTGCCGCGCACCTTCAAGACTCCGGCCTATCTGCTGGTCGGTATTGCAGCGATCTTAGGCTGCGCCTTTATCTTCTACAGCCTGCCGATCCAGAGCCAGCTCTTTACCCTGATCTGGATGGCGATTGGGCTGGTCGTCTATTTCTCTTACGGCAAGTGGCATAGCCGCCTGAAAAAGGGCGCTTAGGCGGTCTTACAGTCAAACGCGAAAGGGCGGGGGACACCTCACCCTTTCTGTGTACCCTCATGAGGTAACCACAGATTTCACAAATTACACAGATGGGTTGCCCGAGGTCGTCCAGACCACGCCGTATGACCCGCGCTTTGATCTGTGTAATCTGTGAAATCTGTGGTTTTAGCCTAATGCCCCCGATAGAGGTTGAGGTCGATGCCATAGCGATTGACCTTGTCGTAGAAGGTCTTGCGCGGCAGTTTCAGCGCCTCCATGACGCTGCGCACCTGTCCTTCGTGGCGCTCCAAGGTTTCGCGCAGCAGGGCCTCTTCGTAGCGCGCCACCTGTTCGGCCAGACCCGGCGCATCGACATCGTTGCCCGGCAGGCTGTCGTCGATGCCCAGCGCGTAGCGTTCGGCATATTGTTCCAGCTCGCGCACATTGCCGGGCCAGTCGTGCTGGCGCAGGTGGCTCTGGGCCTGAAGACTGAGGCGCGGGGCCGGGCGGTTGAGGCGCGCCGCCGCCGCCAGCAGGAAGTGCTGAAACAGCAGCGGAATGTCCTCGCGCCGTTCGCTGAGCGGCGGCACGCGCAGGGTCACGCCGCTCAGCCGGTAATAGAGGTCGGCGCGGAACCGCCCGTCGCGCACGGCCTGCACCAGATCAATGCGCGTGGCGGCGATGACGCGGATATCGACCTGCCGCGGGCTTTCGGCCCCCTCCGGCCATACCTCGCGCGTTTCCAGCACGCGCAACAGCCGCGCCTGCTGGCTGAGCGTCAGCCCCTCGACTTCATCGAGGAACAGCGTCCCCTTATGCGCCTTTTCGATGCGCCCGATCAGGCGGGGCGCGCCGGGGCGCAGGCCCTGTTCGCTGCCGAACAGCTCGCTCTGAAACCGCTCCTCGTCCAACGCCGCGCAGCCGATATGCACAAAGGCCCGGCCCTTGCGGGCACTGAGCGCGTGCAGGGCGCGCGCCACGCGGTCCTTGCCTACGCCCGTATCGCCGCTGATCAGCGTATCGACCTCGGCTTCGGCCACGCGCACCACCACGCTTTTCAGATGGGTCATGACGGCGGAATCGCCCAGAAGGGGGTAGCGGCTGTCCTGATCGGCCAGTTGCGCATGGGCCTGCCGCAGGCGGCGGTTTTCCAGCACCAGTTCGCGCGTCTGCACGGCGCGGCGCACGCTCTGACGCAGATCGTCCTGCGCAAAGGGCTTCGACAGGAAGTCATAGGCCCCGTCCTTCAGCGCCTGCACGGCCATCGGCACATCGCCGTGCCCGGTCATCAGGATCACCGGCAGGTCGGGATCAAGGGCGCGGATACGGGCAAAGACCTCAAGGCCGTCCATGACCGGCATCCGCACATCGGTGATCACCACACCGGGAAAGGTCGCATCAAGGACCTTCAGCGCCTCGGCCCCGCTGGCAAAGGCCTGCACGCTAAAGCCGTCGAGGCGCAGGGCCTGACTTTGCGCCGCCAGCAGGTCGGCATCGTCGTCAATCAGGATCAGGGGTGCTGTCACAGGGTTCATGTGCGGGGTCATGAGGCTTTACGCAGGGTCAGAATGAAGGTGGCACCGGTCTCAGAGCTTTCGGCGCTGAGCGCGCCGCCGAAATCGCGCAGAATGTCGTGAGCGATGACGAGGCCGAGACCCAGCCCCTTGGGCTTGGTGGTGACGAAGGGGGTGAAAAGCTGCGCCTGCACTTGCGGCGGCAGGCCCGGCCCGTTATCGGCGACGCGCAGGCGCACCTGATCGCCGTCGGCGCTGAGGCTGAGGCGCACCTGCGCATCGGGCACGCCTTCCAGCGCCTCAAAGGCGTTTTGCAGCAGATTGACCAGCACCTGCTCCAGTCGCACGCGGCTGGCCATGACGCGCAATTGCGGGTCGATGGGGTCGCAACGGAGGCTGACGCGGTGGTCGCGCAGGCGGCTTTCGTTGAGCAGGATGGACGAGTCCACCGCCTCTTTCAGCGGCACGGGCTCAACCTCGCTGGAGGCCTTGCGCGAAAAGGTGCGCAATTCACCGGTGATGTGGCCGAGGCGGTCGCACATGCGGATAATGGCGCTGAGGTTTTCGGCAATCAGGGCCTTGGCCCCGCGCGCTGACGGTTTCTGGCTGGCGGCGGTTTCGGCCAGGACACGGATGGTGGCGACCGGCTGATTGATTTCGTGAGCCACGCCGGCGGTGATCTGCCCCAGACTGGCCAGCTTGTTGGCCTGCACCAGATCGGCCTGAAGGCGGCTGAGGCGACGCTGGGCGTTGCGGCGTTCGCGGATCTCCTTCGACAGGCGGTCATTGGTGGCGCTCAGGGCCTCGGTGCGGGTGGCGACATCGCGCTCCAGCCGCTCGCGGTATTCGGTTTCACGCGCCGCCGACAGCCGCCTCTGCCGCAGCCGTCGCCATTGCCAGGCGCTCAGCGTCCCCAGCAGGCCAAAGGCCAGAGCGGCGGTCAGGGTGGCGGCGATGGCTGTATCGCGCGCCGCCTGATCGCTGCTGATCACGTGCAGCTTCCAGCCGACACCGGGCAGGTCGATGACCGTGTCGATCTGGCGCGCCGTCAGGGCGGGGAGGGGCTTAAAACGTCGCTCCGGGTGCGCCGTCAGAAAGACCTCACCCGTGGGGCCCGTGACATAGGTGTCTTCGCCCAGCCCACCCCAGGTGGCCTCGATAGGGTCGAACTCCATCTTCACCACCACCACGCCCAGCCGACGCCCGGAGGCGGTGACGGCGCGGGCGAAAAACAGGCCGGGCTTGCGGCTGACCGTGCCCAGCGCGAACTGCGTTGCCGTGCCGTTCATCATGGCTTCGCGGAAATAGGGCCGGAAGCTGTAATTGCTGCCGACGAAGGAGACGGGCAGGGCCCAGTTGCTGGCCGACACCGTCTGGCCGGAGGCCTGAATGATATAGATGACCGAACTGCGCGTCTGGGTGCGCAGTCGATCCAGCTTTTTGGAGACGCCGCTGTAGAGCGCGGGCTGGTTGCCCAGCAGCGCGGCGGTCACGTCGCTGTCGTCGCTGAGGACCAGCGCCACCGTCGCCTGCCGCTCCATCTCGCTTTGCAGGACGGCGGCGCGCAAGCGAGCGCGCGTTTCGACGTCCTCAGAGACGCTGCGCAGGGCCCCGGTGTAGCTTAGGCTATAGACGCCCCATAGGGCCAGCCCCAGACCGGCCACGCAGGCAAGGCCGGCGAGGATCAGCAGAGGCCGTCGAATCTTGCGCGGTACAAGGAACATGTAGGCATCATAAACCTTTGCGAAATTTCGCACAATGTCTGGCTTATGTGTGCGAAATTTCACACAAAATAGGGGCTTGCCTCTACTATAAATTTCTAAATTTCAATGATTTAATGAAAATTGGCCGAATTGTGGGCACAGGGGTGGTGCCGGATTATGGTGCGTTAACAAAAACCACCAAAGGGTCGAGGAACACCCATGCAGATGCATATCCCTACGGACACGCTGACCGCGGCCGCGCCGCGCAAGCGCCCCTTCTATGCCCATCTCTATTTTCAGGTGCTGGTCGCCATCGCTCTGGGCGCGGCCATCGGGCACTTTTACCCGCAGACCGGCGAGGCGCTGAAACCGCTGGGTGACGGCTTCATCAAGCTGGTCAAGATGATCATTTCACCGGTCATCTTCCTGACCATCGTCACCGGTATTGCCGGCATGGGCTCGTTGAAAGGCGTCGGCTCGGTCACGGGCAAGGCCTTTGCCTACTTCCTGACCTTCTCGACCCTGGCCCTGATCGTCGGCCTGATCGTCGCCAATGTGGTGCAGCCCGGTCACGGCATGAATATCGACCCGGCGACGCTGCACAATGCCAAGGTAGATGAATACGCCGCCAAGGCGCACGAAACGACCCTGATCGGCTTCGTGATGGACATTATTCCGACGACCTTCACTTCGGCCTTTGTCGAAGGCAACATCCTTCAGGTGCTGTTTATCGCCATCCTGTTCGGCATTTCGCTGATCTTTGTGGGTGAGCGCGCGAAGCCGCTGGTCAACCTGCTGGAAACCGTCAGCCACGCCATTTTCAAGATGGTGTCGATCCTGATGAAGGCCGCGCCCATCGGGGCTTTCGGTGCCTTCGCCTTCACCATCGGCAAGTACGGCATCGCTTCCATCGTCAATCTGGCGGCGCTGGTCGGCACCTTCTACGCCACCTCTGCCCTGTTCGTGATCGTCATTCTGGGCGCTGTCTGTGCCGCCAACGGCTTCTCGATCTTCAGGCTGATCGGCTATCTGAAGGCGGAGCTTCTTCTGGTGCTCGGCACCTCGTCCTCGGAATCGGCCCTGCCGAGCCTGATGGAAAAGATGGAGGCTGCGGGCTGCAAGCGTTCGGTCGTGGGCCTTGTCGTGCCGACCGGCTATTCGTTCAACCTCGATGGCACCAACATCTACATGACGCTGGCCGCCCTGTTTATCGCTCAGGCTACCAACACCCACCTGTCGCTTGAGCAACAACTGCTGCTTTTGTCGGTCGCCATGCTGTCGTCCAAGGGCGCAGCCGGGGTGACGGGCGCGGGCTTCATCACCCTGGCCGCCACCTTGTCGGTGGTGCCGACCGTGCCGCTTGCCGGTATGGCCATCATTCTGGGCGTGGACCGCTTCATGTCGGAATGCCGCTCGATCACCAACTTCATCGGCAATGCGGTCGCCACCGTCGTCGTCAGCCGCTGGGAAAAGTCGATCGACATGGACACCTTCCGCGCCGCCATGAATGGCAAGCCCATGATCGAGGCCGAACCGGTGATGGCCATCCACGGCGCTCCGGCAGGTCTGCAACTGGGCGAGAAGAGCGCGGACTAATCTTTTAAGGATGGAACCTTCCGGCCGTAGCCCGGTCGTGTCCCCCCTAACGGTTCCATCTTCACTGACCCGTGCCGGTGTATCGGTTCGAGCCCCCGGCACGGGTTCCTTTTAATCCCTTCTTTTGAGATGAATGCGAGACTGCGCTGCGGTTTCGCCAACGGAGACCCTAATGTCTGCGAACAGCTTCCTTTTGCCCGCCGCCCTGCTTTTTGTCTTGCCAACGGTCGCTCAGGCCGAAACGGTCAAATATTCGGCGGAAATCAAAGCCCTCAGCGACGGTATCTATCGCAGCGTCAGCCAGACAGAAGGCCGCCCCCAGTATACCGTCGGCGGGCAGGCCGCCTATGGCAAGGTGTTTGGCGGCTTCCTGTACAAGTCGATGCGTGACCGCACGACCGGCGTCGATAACCAGACCCAGCTTCTGATCGGGTACAAGTCGAAGTGGCTGGGCAATGACGTCACGTCGCGCGCAATCTTCAAGCAGTATAACGGCACCAAAATCGGCATTGATAACGAGTTTACGGAGTATGAGATCAATGCCGCGCGCAAGCTGAACGCGCGCCTGACGGCCAAGCTCAATCTGGCCTATTCGCCGGACAACTATGGCAAGGCAAAGCAGGCCACCTTCAGCGAATGGGGGCTGGACTACAAGGTGACGCCGAAACTGACGCTTCAGGCGGCCAACGGCTTCCGCCACAATCAGGACAGTGTGGATTACACCAGCTATCTGGCCGGGGTGAGCTATGCGGTGACGCCGAAGTTTCTGGTCAGCCTGACCTATACTACGACGGATAAGGGCGATCTGGGGGCCAAGTACGGCGAGTCCACCTTCGTCACCCTGTCGAAGAAGTTCTAGATTTTAGAAAGACTAAACGCGAAACGGGCGCCGCCCAGGGCGTCCGGATCGCCGGGACTGAGCGGCAACAGGCTGAGGTCCGAGCCGTGGCCCTGTACGATCTGGCGGGCCAGACTGAGGCCCACCCCGGTGCCGGTGGCCTTGGTGGTGAAGAAGGGCATGAAGACCTGACGGCCATGTTCGGCCGGGATGCCGGGACCGGAATCCTCGATCACCAGGGTCAGCCTGCTGTCCCCGGTGGTGGCGTGCAGGCGCACCTTGGGGTCGCCGCCCTTTTCCAGCGCCGCCTGCGCCGCATTGTTGAGCAGGTTCCCGGCGCACAGCCACATCTGATCCTCGTCCATGCGGATCAGGGCGTCTTCGGCGGGCACCTCCCACAAAAGGCTGACCCCCTTGTCGCTCCATTGGGCGGTGAAGCTTTCGTGCAGCACATCCAGCCATTCGGACAGGCGCACCGGTTGCAGGCTGGGCGGCGGCAGGCGGGTCAGGGCGCGATAGGCATTGATAAAGTCGTGCAGGCCTTCGGTGCGCGCCACCACCCGCTCCAGCGCCTTGATGGCCAGTTCGCGCGAGTGCGGCGTGTCGTCATGCAGCAGGTCGAGCGCGCTTTTGCTCATCGACGCGACGGGCGTCAGGGCATTCATCAGTTCGTGGTTCAGCACCCGCAGCAGATCGCGCAGCGCCGTGGCTTCGGCGGCGCGCACATCGGCGGAAATATCGGTCAGGATGGCCAGTTGTGAGGTGCGCTCATCCTCGATCAGTTCGTTGTGCTGAACGGCGAAGGTGCGGCCTTCCCAGACGATCTGCTGTCCCGGCGCAAACAGGTCGCCACCCTCACCGACAAGCGTGCGGCGCACCGCCAGAGGCAGGGCGTAGGCGACGCCGAACAGTTGCCGTGCGGCGCGATTGACGGCGATGATCTGCCCGTCATCGGTTTGCAGCAAAAGCGGCGAGGGGGCCTGATCGAGCAGCATCTGAAGCCTGCGCCGTCCCAGCTCCGCTGTAAAGATCGGCGCGGGGCTTAGCCGGGCGCGCAGGCGTTCGCGTGCCAGATGGAAGGCCGGGCTGTTGACGCCCGCCACGGCCAGACCGACGGCGGCCAGTCCGCAAACCAGCGCCGTGGCGTAATAGCCCTGACTGAGGGCCAGCCACAGCCCGACCCCCAGGGCGAAGACGCCCACCTGCGCGACAATGCTGAGCCAGATGCGATGAGACCCCATGCGTCACAGACCGTGCTTTTCCATGCGCCGGTACAGCGCCGCCCGCGTCAGGCCAAGGTCTCTGGCGGCGTGCGAGATATTGAACTGATGCCGGCTGAGCGCCGCCTTGATCAGCTCACGCTCGGAGCGCTCCAGATTAAGGTCCTGCGGCGGCAGGTCGGCGGGGATGCGCGGCGGCGTCTCAATGGCGGCACGCAGGGCGGCGACCAGCCGCTCATTGTTCCACGGCTTGACCACGAAATCCTGCGCCCCCAGCCGCATGGCCTGAATGGCAATGCTCATGCCCGAATGGCCGGTGACGACGACCACCGGCAGGTGCGGGGTCTTTGCCAGTTGTTCCTGCAAAAAGGCCAGACCCGCTTCGCCTGACGTATCGCCGCGCCGGTAATTGAGATCGAGCAGAAGCACATCCGGCGTCTCAGACTCAAGCAAAGCGCGCGCCTCATCCGGCGACTGCGCCGTGCGCAGGGTGAAGCCCTGCCGTGTCAGGACCAGCTCGGCCGCCGCCAGAATATCGAGGTCGTCGTCGAGGAAGACGGCGCGCGTCAGAGGGGGTGTTTCGGCTTCGGAAGGCATGTTCGGATTCGGACACCTGCGGGGTGATTTCAATCCTGATTTGAGGGCAAAAATCGACAAAAAGCAAGCAAAATGAATTATTTATATGAATTGAAAACTCTGTGTTAGCGTTTTAACATGCCCGATAACGTCCTCTCATCCCCCACCAACATGGACCGCAAGCGCGTCAGGCCGTGGTATCGCCGCCGTCCGTTTCAGATCACCGCTGCCGCCGTCCTCATCGCCACGGCGGGCCTCGCCTTTTACCTGACCCTGCCCAGGTCGGGTACGGTAACGGTCGAGGCGCGCACCCTCGAAACCGGGGAGGTGGTGCGCGCCCCTTATCAGGACTATGTGCCGCTGCGCGCCGAAGCCGTGCCGCTCGATACGGTCTATATCACGGCGGCGACGGCCGGCCGCGTACAGGCCGTGGCGGTCAGCGACGGCGACCGCGTGACCAGGGGGCAGGCGCTGGTCTATCTGGTCAATCCGGCCCTGACGCTGGATGTGTCGGGGCGTGAGGCCGATATTTCGGCGCGGCTGGCCGACAATGCCAATCAGCTGATGGCGCTGAAAACCGCGCAGGAAAACCGCGAACAGGCGCTGGCCGATGCCGCCTACGCCCTCAGCCGCGCCGAACAGGAATATCAGAAACGTCAGACCCTGCTCGACAAGGGCTTCATCAATGCGGCGGCGGTCAAGCCCTATGCCGATGAGGTGGCCTATCAGCGTCAGCGCGTGGCAGTGCTGAAGACCGCCCAGACGCCCGACGCGCAATTCTATGCCGGTCAGCGTCGTCAGGTGCAGGACAATGCGCAGGACCTGCGTCGCAATCTGGGTGAGGTGCGTCGCGGCCTCGACGCCCTGACCATCGCGGCCCCCGCCGCGGGCCGCCTGACCGCCTTCAGCCTCAAGCCGGGGCAGGCGGTGAAGGAGGGCGACGCGGTGGCGCAGGTCGATTCCGAAGGCAGCTACAAACTGCGCGCCGAGGTCGATGAATTCTACCTGCAACGCCTGTCCGAAGGGCAGAAGGCCGAGGCCAGCCTGCACGGTCAGACGGTCAGTGTTGCCGTCTCCAAGGTCTTTCCGCAGGTGACCAATGGCCGCGTCGTCGCCGAATTGCAGTTCGTCACGCCGCCGCCCGCTGATCTCAAGCGCGGCGAAACCGTCGATATCCGCCTGAGACTGGGTCAGACGACGCCGGCCATTCTGGCCCCGTCGGGGAGCTGGCTGACGGAATCGGGCGGGGCGTGGGTGTTTGTGCTCAACGCCAAGGGCGATCAGGCCAGCCGCCGCGCCGTCACTGTGGGCCGCCGTAATCCTGAACAGGTCGAAATCCTCAGCGGCCTCAAACCCGGCGAGCGCATCGTCACGGCCGGGGTCTCCAACCTGCGCAATGCGCAATATCTCCACATCAAGTCGGACTCGAATTCATGATTGAGCTTCAAAACGTCTCCCGCCTGTACCGGTCCGATGAGATCGAAACCACGGCCCTGCACAATATCAACCTGACCATCCGTCAGGGTGAATTCGTCGCCATTATGGGGCCGTCGGGCTGCGGAAAATCGACCCTGCTCAACACGCTGGGCACCATCGACCGCCCGAGCTCCGGGGCCTATCTGTTCAACGGGGTCGATCTGGCCAAACTGAGTGAAGCGAAGCTGGCGCAGCACCGCGCCCGCCATCTCGGCTTCATCTTTCAGAGCTTCAATCTGGTCGATGACCTGACCATCTATGAGAATATCGAGCTGGGCCTGCTCTATCGTCAGGGGCAGAACGGGTCGCGCCGTCAGGCCATTGAAACGGCCATGGACCGTGTGGGCATCGCCCATCGGGCGCGCCACTTCCCGCATCAGTTGTCGGGCGGTCAGCAGCAGCGCGCCGCTATTGCGCGTGCCATTGTCGGCAATCCCGACCTGATCCTGGCCGACGAACCGACGGGCAATCTCGATACCGAAAACGGCGCGCAGGTCATGGATATCCTCAAAGGGCTGAATGCCTCCGGGGCGACCATCATCATGGTCACCCACTCGCCCAGCCACGCCGATCAGGCCAGCCGCCGCGTCGATATTCTCGACGGGCAACTGGTGGCCTCCGTCGCCCAGATGTTGTGAGCCTGATATGTTACGCTCCATTTTCATCGCCTTCTGGCGCTCCTTCACCCGACATCCGCTGTATGGCGGCCTTAACCTTCTGGGCCTCAGCCTCGGCATCGCCGTCTTTATCGCCCTCAGCCTGCTGGTGCGCTTTGAAACCGGCTATGAGAGCTGGAGCCCCGAACGCGCCAAAATCTATACCGTCGGCACCCGCTACTTCTTCCCCGGCATGACCGATGAGGTGCGTATCGGGGCCATGGGCGGCCTGACCGAGGAACTGAAGGCCAGCTATCCGCAGCTGGTCACCGTGCGCGACTGGTCCAACCCGGTCACGGTGCACAAGGGGTCGGAAGTCTATGCCGAGCAGATCGAGCTGGTCGATCCGGAGTTCCTGACCTTTTTCGGCGTGCCCATGCGCGGAGGCGACGCGGCCAGCGCGCTGAATGATCCGGGTAGCGTGGTCATCAGCGAGGAAAAGGCGCGCAAATATTTCGGCACGGCGGACGCGGTGGGCAAGACCCTGACGCTCAGTGACGCCGAGGGGCGCAAACCCTATCTGGTCAGCGCCGTTATGCGCGACCTGCCCAAAAATGCCGATCTGAAGCTGGGCCTGATGCGGCGCATCACGTCGCAGCGCACGGCGATGGAGCCCGACACCTGGCATCACTGGGGCTCGGTGCAGCTTATGGCCTTCCTCAAATTCAAGGATCCGGCTGAGGCGCGCGCCTTACAGGCCCAGATGGACGCCTTTACCGACCGTCAGGTGGGCGACAGCTTCGGCCCCGGCACAAAGGGCAGCAGCCTGATGAAGCTGGTGCTGGTGCCGCTGGCTGATATGCACCTGATCGACCCCAAACAGAAGGCGGCCATCGTCACGCTGGGTCTGGTCGGTGTGGTGGCGCTGGGGCTGGCCCTGATCAACTACGTCAATCTGGCCACGGCGCGGGCCGGCCTGCGGGCGCGTGAAGTGGCGGTGCGCAAGACACTGGGGGCGCGTCCTTCGGCTTTGCGTCTGCAATTTCTGGGGGAGGCCCTGCTGACCCTGCTGGTGGCCTTTATCGTTGGTCTGTCTCTGGTCGAACTGACCCTGCCGCTGATCAATGCCGCCGGGGGCCTGTCTCTGGCGCTCGATTACATGAAAGACGGAGTGTGGCTGGCCGGGCTTTTGGGGGTGGTGGTGCTGGCCGGTCTGGTCGCGGCGCTCTATCCGGCCTTTGCCCTGTCGGCCTTCAAACCGGCGCAGGTGCTGGCGTCGAGCCGCACGCCAGCGGGCGGGCGTCTGGGGATGCGTCTGCGCGAATGCCTCGTTATCCTGCAATTCGCAGCGGTGGTGATGGCCTTTACCCTGATGCTCGGCTTCATCAAGCAGATCGAGCATATCCAGTCGGCCGATCTTGGCTTTAAGCGCGACGGCCTGCTGCTGGTCAATTCGATCCGCGACGTCAATATCAATGCCGCACAGCGCGAAGGCTTTCAGGCCGCGGTGCGCGCCTTGTCGAACGTCACGGCGGTCACCCTTGCCAATGCCATTCCGGGCGATCAGAGTAATGTCAACAACTCCAATATCGTCCTGCCGGGACAGCGCGACAAGCTGACCGAATCGCCGACGGTCAACTGGTCCGTGGTCGGGCCGGGCTATTTCGAGCTGATCGGTATCAAGCTGCTGGCCGGGCGCTATTTTGATCCGCGTTTTGCCGAGGATCAGACCTGGGTGGGCAGTCATGCGGAGTCTGACCCCAAGCGGGTGACCAATATCATCGTCAGTCGTCTGGCGGTGCAGCGTCTGGGCTTCAAGACACCACAGGCCGCTGTAGGGCAGACGGCGCGCTTCGCCGATCATACGGTACGCATCGTCGGTGTGGTCGAAGACGCGCGCTTCTATCACCCGTCTGAGCCCATCCCGGCCAAGCTGTATATGTTCGATGCCCACGTCTCCTATGCGGCGGTCGGCTTTGTCCGCTATGCCGGGGTCAGCGAAAGCGTGATGCGCGAACGTCTGCGCAAGGTGTGGCGTCAGATCGCGCCGGACGTGCCGTTTGAAGTCACCTCCGCCTATGAGAACCTCGACAAGTATTACAAGCCGGAACGTGACCGCTCCAACCTGTTCGGGGTCGGGGCCGGGGTGGCGGCGCTGATCGGCTGTATCGGGCTTTATGGGATGGCGGCGTTCAATACCTCGCGCCGGGCGCGTGAGATTGGTCTGCGCAAGGTGCTGGGGGCGTCGCGCGGTCAGGTGGTGCGGCTCCTGACGCTGCAATTCCTGCGCCCGGTGCTGATCGCCAGCGTCATCGCCTGGCCTCTGGCGTGGCTGGCGCTGGGGCAGTGGCTGTCGCAGTTCGACGACGCCATCGGCATCAGCCCGCTGTTCTTCCTTATCGCCACAGCGGCGGCTCTGGCCATCGCGCTGGGGACGGTGGGGGGGCTGGCGCTCAGCAGCGCTTCGACCGAACCGGGCAAGGCGCTGAGGCATCAGTAAGAAGAAAAGCCCGCTCCTCATCGGAACGGGCCTTTCTGTTTTTTACGCCTTCAAAATCTTCTCTTCGGGGACTTTTTCGAGTTTGGGCGTCAGGGTGTGGATGACGAGAATGGCCACCAGATAGGCACAGCCCGCGACGATGAAGATCGGCTGGTACGATTTGAAGAACTCAAGGATATAGCCGTTAAAAGTGGTCATCAGCATACCGCCGATGGCCCCGGCCATGCCGCCGATGCCGATGACCGAGGCCACGGCCTGTTTGGGGAAGAGGTCCGACGGCAGGGTCATCAGATTGGCCGACCACGCCTGGTGCGAGGCGGCGGCGAGGCCGATAATGGCCACGGCGGCCCACAGATTATCAACGAACTGCGCCGCGAAGATGGGCGTAACCAGAAGTGCGCAGACCAGCATGGTGGATTTGCGCGCCGCATTGGGCGTGCGCCCGGCTTTGATTTGCTTTGACGACGCCCAGCCCCCGAAAACCGAGCCAAAATCGGCGAGAATGTAGATGGCAATCAGCGGCGGGCCGAAGGTTTTGAGATCAAGGCCGTGGCGCTTGTTCAGGAAGTCGGGCAGCCAGAACAGATAGAGCCACCAGATGGGGTCGGTGAGGAACTTGCCCAGCGCATAGGCCCAGGTCTGCCGAAAGGTCAGGAGCTTGAACCACGAGATTTTCGCCGTGGGGGCTGCGGTCTCAGTAGCGCTCGTGTCGTCGGACTGAATATGCGCCAGTTCGGCAGGCGACACCTTGGGGTGCTCCTGCGGGCGGCGGTACATGATCAGCCACGCCACCAGCCACAGGGCGGTGACAATGCCAATGGAGATGAAGGCCGCGCGCCAGCCGAAGGCCAGCGTAATGGCCGGGACGAGCAGGGGCGTGATGATCGGCCCCATGGCCGTGCCGGCGTTGAAGATGCCGACGGCCTGCGCGCGCTCCTTCTGCGGGAACCATTCCGATACGGCTTTCAGCGAGGCGGGGAAGGCCCCGGCCTCGCCGAAGCCCAGTACGGCGCGGGCCACAGCGAACTGCGTCACCGTGTGGATCAGGCCGTGCCCGATCGAGGCGATGGTCCAGATGGTAAAGGCCACGGCATAGCCGATGCGCACACCAACCGCGTCGATAACGCGCCCGAAGGTGAGAAAGCCCACCGCATAGAAGCACTGAAACCAGAACACGATGTTGGCATAGTCGGTTTCGCTCCACTGAAGCTCGCCCTGAAGGGTGGGCTTCAAAATGCCGATCATCTGGCGGTCGATATAGTTGATGCCGATGGCGATGAACAACAGCGCGCAGATCACCCAGCGATAGCGGGTGACCGGGCCCGTCGCGGCCGGTGAGGCGGAGGCGGTCATGCAGATGTTTCCTTTTTCTCTGTATGGGCAGGGCCCCTGTGCCGGGGCTTTCCTTGTTTTGGGTGCCTGTGACACCGGTGGCGCAACCTATGCCGAGCTTTGTCGCCCTGAAAAGGGGCAAAACGTCCGTTGGGGAAATAAAAACGATTGCGTGCCGTTTGGTTTGCCAGAATGGCGCGGCTTTAGCTGTGATCGGCTATCCGATAGCTACCGATCCAGCCAAGCCACGCTGCGAAATGACGGCCTGGGTTGGTTGTTCGCATTTGACGCTTCCGTTCGCCCGTAAAACGGCTATTGTTCCATAAAACATAATTCAGAGAGGGAACCCCAAAATGACGTTCAGCCGTCGTGAAACGCTCAAACTATCCGCTGGTCTTTCGCTGGCCGCGCTTGTGCCGCAGGTTGCCGCCGCGCAAACCCGCCCAACCGCAAGCAACGACCTTACCCTGTGGTATCGCGAGCCGGCTATCGAATGGACCGAGGCCCTGCCCTTGGGCAACGGACGCCTGGGGGCGATGGTGTTTGGCGGCGTGGCGCGCGAGCGGCTGCAACTGAACGAGGATACCCTGTACGCCGGGGCGCCGTATCAGCCGGCCAATCCCGATGGCCCGCCAGCCTTGCCGCAGATCCGCAAGCTGATCTTTGAGGGCAAATATGTTGAGGCACAAAGGCTTATTGACGCCCATTTCATGGGCAATCCGGTGCGGCAGGTGTCGTATCAGACGATCGGTGAGCTGACCCTGACCTTCGGGCCATCGTCCAATGCCAGTGGATATCGCCGGGAACTGGACCTGACCAAGGCGCTTTCGACCGTGACCTATCGTCAGGACGGCGTGACCTATAAGCGCGAAACCTTCATAAGCCCGGTCGATCAGGTGCTGGTGATGCGCCTGAGTGCCGATAAGCCGGGTAAGATCAGCTTCCAGCTCGGCTTTGAAACGCCGCAGATGGCGACCGTGGCCATCGAAAGCCCACAGGAGATCGTGCTGTCGGGTCGCAATGGCGGCCATAATGGCAAGGACGGGGCGCTACGCTTTGAAAGCCGCGTGCGCGTGGTGGCGAGCGGGGGTCAGCAAAGCACCGGCACCGATGAGCTTGTCGTCAGCGGGGCCGACAGCGTGCTGGTCTTGATGGCGGCGGCGACGAACTACAAATCGTTCCGCGATGTGTCGGGCGACCCGACCATCATCACGAAAGACCAGATCGCCGGGGCCGCGACGCGTTCGTTCGATGACCTCTATGCGGCGCATCTGAAGGCGCACAGTGAGCTGTTTGATCGCGTCCACGTCGATTTCGGGCGCACCGAGGCCGCCGATCAGCCGACGGCGCAACGCATTGCCCGCTCGCCATCGCAAAACGATCCGGCGCTGGCGGCGCTCTATTATCAGTATGGCCGCTATCTGCTGATATCGTGTTCGCGGCCGGGCACGCAGCCCGCCAATCTGCAAGGCCTGTGGAACGAGAAGCTGAACGCCCCGTGGGGTGGCAAATACACTATCAATATCAATACCGAGATGAACTACTGGCCGGCTGAGCCGACGGCCCTGCCGGAACTGACCGAGCCGCTGGTGCGGCTGGTGAAGGAGATTTCGGTCACCGGCGCTGAAACCGCGAAGATCATGTACGGGGCGCGCGGCTGGGTGGCGCACCACAATACCGACCTGTGGCGGGCCACGGCACCCATTGACGCCGCCTTTTACGGCACCTGGCCGACGGGTGGGGCGTGGCTGTGCCTGCACCTGTGGGATCGCTACGACTATGGCCGTGATCCGGCCTATCTGAAAGACATCTATCCGCTGCTCAAAGGCGCGGCGCAGTTCTTCCTCGATACGCTGGTGAAGGACCCGGCGTCCGGTTACATGGTCACGGCGCCCTCTATCTCGCCGGAAAACGAGCACAGGTTCGGCACCTCGATCTGCGCCGGGCCGACCATGGACATGCAAATCCTGCGCGACCTGTTCGCCAATACGGCGCGGGCGGCGGACATCCTCAAAACCGACGCCTCCTTACGCGCTGAGCTTCTGGCCATGCGCGACAGGCTGGTGCCCAACCAGATCGGTAAGGCCGGTCAGCTTCAGGAATGGAAGGACGACTGGGATATGGAGGCACCGGACCTGCACCATCGCCACGTCTCGCACCTTTATGGCCTGTTCCCGTCGCATCAGATCACCACGCGCAAGACGCCGGCACTGGCGGCGGCGGCCAAAAAATCGCTGGAGCTGCGTGGGGACATGTCCACCGGCTGGGCCATCGGCTGGCGCATCAATCTGTGGGCGCGGCTGGGCGAGGGGGAGCGCACGCACAGCATTCTCAAACTGCTGCTGGGGCCGGAGCGCACCTATCCCAATATGTTCGACGCCCACCCGCCGTTCCAGATCGACGGCAATTTCGGCGGCACATCGGGCATGACCGAGATGCTGATGCAGTCCTATGACGATCAGATCATCCTGCTGCCGGCCCTGCCGACCGCCTGGCCGAAGGGGCACGTCACGGGCCTGAAGGCGCGCGGCGGTTTTACGGTGGACCTCCACTGGGCCGACATGACGCTGGAGCGGGTGACGATCCGCAGCGCCTTTGGCGAAAAGGCGACGCTGGTGCTGGGGGAGCATAGCCTGCCCGTTACCCTTAAGAAAGGCCAGTCGGCGACCTTTAGCCTGCGGGCCGAGGGCCTTGTGAAGCTTTAATACAGCTCGCTGGAAATGGCCTGCGCCGTCTGGCGCAGGCGCTCCAGCACCTGCGGCTTGTCCATATGGCAGACCACGTGCGTCATGAAGGGCACGATCAGGGCGGCGACGGCGTGGTTTGAGCGGGCGGCGAAGATCGGCACGGCCAGATCGACAATGCCCAGCGTATAGGCACTGTCGCGTACCAGATAGCCCTGACGCTTCGCTTCACGCGCTTCGTCAAGGAAGGCGCGCAGGACAGGGCGGTCAATGCGGCCACGCATGGTGTGATACCAGTTGAGCTGATCGCGCAGGGGCAGGAAGCCGAAGATCATGCGCCCGGACGTGGCCGTGGCCGCCGGGGCGCGGAAGCCGACCTTAACCCCGAAGGCGGTCATACTCTCGCTTTCGGCGCGGGCGATGGCGACGATGTGCTCACGCGACAGGACGGTCATGTGGCACGATTGTTCGCTGTCGCGGGCCAGAGCGCGCATATGCGGCAGGGCCGTTTCGATCAGGCTCTGGCGCGGCGGGTACAGCATACCGAAGTCAAACAGGCGGCTGGTCATGGTGTAGCGACCGGCTATATCGCGCCGCAGATACCCCTTGCCCTCCAGAGTCAGGATCATGCGGTAGATTTCGGCCTTGGAACGGCCGACTCCGGCGCAGATCTCACCGATGCTCAGCGGGCCCGACCGCCCGGCGAGAAACTCAAGAATCTCAATACCCTTTTCAAGGGCAGGCGCGCTGTAGGTCGGTTCGGACATCACGATTCCATTGGCTTACTGATAATGTGATAGCCGTTTCGCGCTGCGGCGTCAAAAAGGCCTCGCGGACCTTTGGTCGCAGGCAAAAAAAAGCCGCGCATTGCGGCGCGGCCAGTTTACAGGGAGGAAACGCCCAGGAAGGGCAATCGATGCAAGGCATCGAACACCTGCATCATATATGCTGCGATGCGGCAATTGCAAGGCAGGACTGTGTCAAGTTCAGTTACAAATCACAAAAAGTCTGTGAGGTTCGATCATTATGTTTAGTAAAACATAATGATCGAAATTTTTGTTTGGCCCTCGCCGGGCGGCGGCTCCGCCACCTTGGCCGCCGCCTCAATGGCGGCTTGAGCGGCATGAAATCATGCCGCTCTACACCTCCACCAAGGCCTTGATCACCCCGGCTTCGGGCGCGGTCCAGCCGGGCAGGACGTCAGGCAGGTCATTCAGTGCCGCGCGGTGCGTATTGAGCGCGGCCGTAGGGATCAGCCCGGCGCGGATGGCGCTCAGCACCTCTTCAAAGTCTTCCACCGTGGCGTTGCGGCTGCCCAGCAGGGTGGTCTCGCGCTTGTGGAATTCCGGATCATTGAAGGTGATGTCGGCGGAGACCACCGAAATCAGCACATAGGTGCCGCCGTGGCCAACATAGCCGAAACCGGCCTCGATGGCCTTGGGTGAGCCGGTGGCGTCGAACACCGCGTCATAGAAGTCGCCTTCGGTCAGGGCTGACAAGTCGTCGCGTGTAGTGGGCGACAGCACCACCCCGTGGTCCATGCCGAGCGTCTTCAGGCAGACCTCGACGCGCGTGTTTTGTCCGTCGAGCACGGTCACCTCTGCGCCTTTCAGCTTGGCGAAGAGGGCCGTGGCCATGCCGATGGGACCAACGCCGGTGACCAGCACGCGCTGCCCGGGCTGCACCTGCGCGCGGCGCACGCTGTGGCAGCCGATGGCGAGAAATTCCAGCATGGCCGCTTCGTCGAGCCCGATGCCCGTGGCCGGGAAGACGAAGGCTTCGGGGACGCTGATATATTCGGTCATGCCGCCGTCACGGTGTACGCCCAGCACCTGAATCTTCATGCAGCAGTTGGTGCGGCCCTTGCGGCAGGCGGCGCAGGTGCCGCACGACAGATAGGGCATGATATAGACCACATCGCCCGTGCTCAGCGCCGAACCTTCCGGGGCCTCGGCCACTTCGCCGGACAGTTCGTGGCCCATGACGCGCGGATAGCTGAGATAGGGTTGCGTACCACGGAAGATGTGCATGTCCGTGCCGCAGATGCCGACGCGGCGCACACGGACCAGCACCTCACCCGCCTGTCGCACCGGTTTGTCGCGCTGAATGCGTACCAGCTTGCCGGGGCTTTCGCAGATGACCGTATCCATGGGGAACCTCGTCGTAATTATCGTCTGTAGCTACAGCGCGTCAGAGGGGGTGTCAAATATGAAATAAAGATTTAATTGTAAACAATTGGCGGCGGCTTTTATAATCTGTTGCCGAAAGTGTCCGGCCTTATGTCTGACAAATGAGCGGTTTTTGTTGCTTCCTTCTCCGGGTTCCCACAAGGTGAGACGTCTTCTTCGCTCTGGTTATTCGCTTAGGCCCCCGCCATGTCTCCGATTGCCGATCACCCCCTGCGTCAGACCCTCAGCGATCTGATGCACGAACGCGCATTGCCCGTCCTTACCGCGCCCGTGGCGGTGCGCAGTTGGGTATTGCTGGTCGAGGATACGGAGCGGGCCGCAGAGGCCGCGTGGGTCGAAGGGCTGAGCGAGGCCTCCCCCGAAGACGGGCGTCTGGCGAATATCGAGGCTGAAAGCGGTCGAATCTGGGAGCGCCACGGAGAGTTTTCGACCTGGCTCGGCTATACGTCAGAAGGAGCAGTGCAGACCGCGGCCTCTGAGCGGCTGGGCTTTGGCGTGATCCGTGGCGAGGACTTTGCGTGGCTCAAAGGCGCACCGGGGCGCGTGTTCCGCAGTGTCGAAATCTCGGTGATGACCGAGGCCCCTGACCCGGCGCGACTGAGCGCCTGTCTGGCTCTTGCCACCTGCGTCAGTTGCGAAGTGTTTGACGGCCGCGCGCGTTTGTGGACCGATTTTCGCAGCCACGACACCGGGGCCGGACGCATCTTCATCCACGATCGTGGTTTACAGAATGACGAGCTGTCGCGCCTGTTGCAGACCCTGATCGAGATTGGCCACTACCGCAAGCTGGCCCTGCTGGGCTTCGGTGAGGCGCGTGCTGTCCTCGGCTGGCTGAAAGGGGCCGAACGGACGTTGGTGGACATTACGCGGCAGCTCAATGAGGGGCGCACCTCGCAGGAGGTGATCTATGAGCGCCTGACGGCTTTGTCGTCGGATATCGAACAGCGCGTCAATGAGGTGGGGTTCCGGCTGGGGGCAACCGAGGCCTATGCGCGGCTTGTCGAGGATCGCCTGACCTCCTTGCGCGAACGCCGCGTCGATGGGTTTTCGACCATGCGCGAATTTATCGAGCGGCGGCTTCAGCCCGCCATGCGGACCTGTGAGGCCGCGTCGGCGCGGCTGATGGACATTTCGGGCCGTATCGGACGCATCGGGGACCTGCTACGCGCGCGGGTGTCGATCTCACTTGAGACACAAAACCAGTTGCTTCTGCAAAACATGAATGCGCGCGCCGAGCTTCAGGTCAAGCTGTCCGAACTGGTCGAAGGGCTGTCGGTCTTTGCCCTGTCCTACTACATCATAAATCTGATCAAATACGTGCTGGAGCCGCTGGTCGGGCACTCTCCGGCGGCGACGGCGGGCTACAGCGTCGGGGTGATCGTCGTCCTGCTGGCGGCGTGGCTGTTTATCCGCCGCCGTAAGCGGCGCCTGAAAGCGGAATAAACAGCTTTTAAGCCCGCAGCGCGACCTCATAGGTGGCCTGTGTCTGGGCGGCGATGTCGTCGAGTGTGACATCGGGGGCCAGTTCGACCAGCACGAGGCCTGAGCCGTCGGGCTTCACCTCAAAAACGCCCAGCGTCGAGATAATCAGATCGACCACACCCGCCCCGGTTAGCGGCAGGTCGCAGCGTTTCAGCACCTTGGATTCGCCGTGCTTGTTGGCGTGTTCCATAACCACCACGACCTTCTGCACCCCGGCGACGAGGTCCATCGCCCCACCCATGCCCTTGACCAGCTTGCCCGGTATCATCCAGTTAGCGATGTCGCCGTTTTCGCCGACCTCCATCGCCCCCAATATGGTCAGGTCGATATGGCCGCCGCGGATCATGGCGAACGAGTCCGACGACGAGAAATAGCTCGTTTCGGGCAGTTCGGTGATGGTCTGCTTGCCCGCATTGATCAGGTCGGGATCGACCTCGTCCTCATAGGGGAAGGGGCCCATGCCCAGCATACCGTTTTCCGACTGAAAGGTGACGGTCATGCCCTGCGGGATGTGGTTGGCCACCAGTGTCGGGATGCCGATCCCCAGATTGACGTAGAAACCGTCCTGAAGTTCCTTGGCGGCGCGCTCAGCGAGTTGGTCACGGGTCCAGGGCATGATTAAAACTCCAAAACAAGGTGCGCCGGGCAGGCCTCGCGCATTTTTTGTTGCGCTACCGCTTCGCTGCTTGAGCGCTGATCGGCCAGTTGGTCACGTGTCCAGGGCATGATCAGGCGCCTTCTCTCTGACGCACGGTGCGCTGTTCGATGCGTTTTTCGAACGTGCCTTTGATCAGGCGATCGACATAGATGCCGGGCGTGTGGATGGTGTCGGGATCGAGCGACCCCACCGGCACGATTTCCTCGACCTCGGCCACGCAGACCTTGCCGGCGGTGGCCATCATCGGGTTGAAATTGCGCGCCGTCTTGCGGAAGATCAGATTGCCGCGTTCATCGGCCTTCCACGCCTTGACGATGGAGAGGTCGGCGACCAGACCCGTCTCCAGCACATAGGTCTTGCCGTTGAAGTCTTTCAGCTCCTTGCCCTCAGCGACCAGCGTGCCGACGCCGGTGGCGGTGTAGAAGCCCGGAATCCCGGCCCCGCCGGCACGAATGCGTTCGGCCAGGGTGCCCTGCGGATTGAACTCCAGCTCCAACTCGCCCGCCAGATACTGCCGCTCGAACTCCTTGTTTTCGCCGACATAGGACGAGATCATCTTTTTGATCTGACGGGTGTTGAGCAGCATCCCCAGCCCGAAGCCATCGACCCCGGCATTGTTGGAAATGGCGGTGATCCCGGTCACGCCTGAGTCGCGCAGCGCGGCGATCAGGTTTTCGGGGATGCCGCACAGGCCAAAGCCTCCGGCCATCACCGTCATCCCGTCAAATGTCAGCCCCTCCAGCGCACTCTTCGCGTCCGCATATATCTTCGACGGCATCGGTCTCTCCCGTGTATTTTTGCGCATTCCTACGCACTCCAGCGCCGTTTGTCATCCCCTTGCGAGCAAAAAATTCAGCATTTGTTGAATTTTTCATTGACCCCCTGTGACGGCCCGCCGATAGTCAAGCCCGAAGCCCCGCCACCGTGCACAGAAGGGCCAAAACAGGGACACACACCATGACCGACGCTTCTCTTCGCGGGCGGACCGCGCTGATTACCGGCTCTGTTCAGGGCATAGGGCTGGCCATAGCCGAAGCCTTTGCCAAGGCGGGGGCCAATATCGCCCTGCACGGGCTGGCGACGCCGCAACAGGTTGATGCCGCCACCGATCATATCCGCCGTCTGGGGGCACAGGTGCGCTTTTTCGACGGCGATCTGCGCGACCGGGCGGCCATTGATGGCCTGATGGCGGCCGCGTGGAACTGGGGTGGCGGCATCGACATACTGATCAACAATGCCGGGGTGCAGAAGACCCTGCCCTTTGCCCAGATAGATGATGCCACCTGGGATACGGTGTTGTCGGTCAATCTGACGGCGGCCATGGCCACCCTGCGCTATGCCCTGCCGCGCATGGCGGCGCGCGGCTTCGGGCGCGTCATCAATATCGCCTCGGTGCACGGCCTCGTCGCCTCGGTCGAGAAGGGGCCGTATGTGGCCTCGAAATTCGGGCTGGTCGGCCTGTCGAAGGTGGCGGCGCTCGAATATGCGCGCACCGGCGTAACCATCAACTGCCTGTGCCCCGGCTGGACCGAGACGGCCCTGATCGAGCCGCAGATACAGGCGCGCGCTGCGGCCGCCGGGGGCGATCGTCAGGCGGGGATCGCCGCGCTTCTGGCCGAAAAACAGCCGTCGCAGCGCATGAGCGCCCCCGACGAAATCGCGGCGCTGGCCCTGTGGCTGTCTTCACCTCTGGCCCACAATGTGACCGGGACGGCCATCCCCATCGACGGGGGATGGACCGCGCAGTAGGTATTAGAGTGGAATGATTTCTAAAATCATTCCACTCAAGCCGCCATTGAGGCGGCGGCCAAGGTGGCGGAGCCCGCACCCGGCGAGGCGCTAAATATAATGATCTAATCCACCCAGTCGCGGCGGATGCGCAGCGAGGCGAAGAACAGCAGGATCGCCGCCAGCACATAGAAGCTCAGGCCCGCCAGAAAGGCGTACTTGATCGAGGCGTCGCCATAGAGGGGCTTCAGATAATCCGACGCCGCGCCGAAGAACCACGTCCCCACCGCAATGCCGATCAGATTATTGATCAGCAGGAACAGCGACGAGATCATGGTGCGCGAATGGCCCGGACCCAGATGCTGAACCGCCGTCAGCACCGGCCCCAGCCACATCAGGCCCAGCGCCTGCGGCAGCAGGAACAGGGCAAAGGCTGTCTCCGGCGTGGTGGCCAGCACGCCCAGCGCGTAGAGCGGCACGGAGATGATAAAAGCGACGCACGGGATCAGCGGATAGGCGCGCTTGGACTTCTGCCCCAGCTTGTCGCCCAGCACGCCGCCCAGCGCCATACCCGCGACGCCGCCGACGAACAGAAGTGCGGCCAGAAACCACGAGCGCGACACGAGGTCGAGGTGCAGCGAGCGCGACAGGAAGGTCGGCAGCCAGTACATGAAACCATAGGAGACCATGGACGAACAGGCGGCTCCGAAGGACAGGAGCCAGAAGGTCGGCTTGGCAAAGGCCAGCTTGCACGCGGCGATAAAGCCCAGCGGCTTGCCCGCAGCGGCGTCATAGCGTCCACGCGGCGGGTCCTTGACCATCAGACGGAACAGCGGCGCGATCAGAATGCCCGCACAGCCGATGGCGATAAAGGCAAAGCGCCAGTCCACCTTCGCGGCCAGAAGCCCGCCAAACAGCACACCGGCGGCGGAGCCCACCGGAATACCAAACGAATAGATGGCCAGCGCCTTGGCCCGCTGTTTGGGCGGGAAATAGTCGGCAATCAGGCTGTAGGCCGGGGCGACGCCACCCGCTTCGCCGACGCCGACGCCCATGCGGGCAATAAACAGATGGGTGAAGTTGTGCGCCAGACCGCACAGGGCGGTAAAGCCGGACCAGATGGTCAGAGCCGTGGTCATGATCCACACGCGCGAGGTGCGGTCGGCCAGCCACGCCACCGGAATGGCCAGGGTGGTGTAGAGCAGCGCAAAGGCCAGCCCGCCCATCAGCCCCAGTTGCGTATCGCTGAGGCCCAGTTCCTGCGCGATGGGGTCTTTCAGGATCGAGATGATCTGCCGGTCGAGGAAGTTGAACGTATAGACGACGATCAGGGCAAACAGGGCCAGATAACGCCCCTTGATCGGGGCCGCGTCGGGGGTGGGGCTGGTCATTGGAAACCTTGGAAAAAAGAACCTCTCCCCCGCAGGGTGTCACGGGAGAGAGGTCAGGATACAGACCTTAATTTATTGTCTAGTAACGATATTCCAGAGTGAGGGTCACGGTGCGCGGCGCGCCGTAGAAGGCCGACACCGAGTTGCCGAACAGCGGCGAGACGCTGCTGGGGAAGTTATAGCCGCCCGTGCGGTAGCGCTCATCGCCGAGGTTACGGCCATAGAGGCCGACCTTGTATTTGGCGCCCGGCGCGGTCCAGGTGACGCCCATATCATAGAGCCAGTAGGCCTTCTGATCGAGGGCGGCATTGGCCGCTTCGAACATCTGCATGTCGGAGCGGTAGCTGGCCTGCGGCGACACCACCAGCGAGCCGCCAAAGGCGTCTGTCTTGTAGGTCAGGCCAAAATTATTGGTCCATTCCGGCGTCATCTGGAAGTTATAGACACCAGCCAGATTGACGTAAGATGCGGTAAGCACGTTGTAGCTGATGAATTCGTCGAAATCCGCGCCCGTATAGCCAAGCGCGAAATTGCCGGTCAGCTTGTCCGTAAAGCGCAGCGTCCCTTCGAATTCAGCGCCGCGAATCGAGGCCTTACCGGCGTTTTCGACCTGAGAGGCCACCGTCGCGCCCACCGGGGTCTGACGGGTGATCTGCATGTCGTCGTACTTCGAGTCGAAGACGGCCAGAGTAAAGTTCATCCGGCCGTCAAAGGTGGTACCTTTCAGGCCAATTTCCTTGCTGAGCACGGTTTCCGGATTGTAACCATTGACGGTCGAGGGCGTCAGGATGACGTCGCCGCGCATGTCAAAGCCGCCGGACTTGAAGCCTTCGGAGACCGCCGCATAGCCGGTCAGGGCCGGAGTAAAGGCGTAGGACAGCGAAACGCGCGGCGTGAACTTGTCGAACGATTTGTCGTTGGAGTAGTTCGAGCGCAGCAGGGTGACGGCCCCTGTGCCGCCGAAGACGGGCGAGGGGGCTCCGGCATAGTTGGCACGATAGACGGTGCCGCGCTTGTTATCCTTGGTGTAACGGCCGCCGAACGACAGCGACCACTTGTCCGTCAGCTTGTAGTTAAAGTCGGCAAAGGCGGCGATGGAGTTGGTGCGCACCTTGCCCTGGGTCAGGGTGGTGGCCGCATTTCCGAGGATGGTGGTGTCGAACGCGCCCGATGCCGTGCTGTTGAGATAGAAGAGACCGGCCACCCACGACCAGCGTTCGCCGCCATAGGTGAACTGAAGTTCCTGCGTCGCCTGCGTGTCTTCGTACTTGGCCGGCACGTCCATAAAGCCGCCCGGCGTGTTGTCGAAGTCGATCTTCGTCGCCGTCTCACCCGAACGCACGGCCGAGATCGACTTGAAGGTCAGCGTGTCCGAGATCTTGTATTCCGCCGTCAGCGACACGCCGTCGGTTTCGACCTTGTTCTTGTCGCCCAGACCCGCATAGGTGTCATAGGGATCGGCCGGGGGCGTGTTCCACACGGCCTGCGTGCCGGTATAGAGCGGGCCGCCCACCGAATTGAGGGCCGGGGTTTCGCGGTGACCATGTCGGGCGTTGGAATCGTCCTGTGTGCGGTCATAGGCGAGGCGCAGCGAAAGCTTGTCCGTCGGGTTATATTCAGCGCTCAGGCGGACGGCGGTGACGTCCTTGTTGTAGTGCTCGGCACCGGTGAACAGGTTCTTGCCGAAACCGTCGCGGTTATATTTGGCAATCGCCGCGCCGACCGCGAACTGATCCGTCAGGGGGATCGAGCCGGTCAGAACCAGATCGCGTTGATTATAGCTGCCCAGCGAACCGCGCGCCATAAAGGTGGGCGAGGTCATGTCCAGCGGCTTGGTGACGTATTTGATGGCGCCGCCAATGGTGTTGCGGCCATAGAGGGTGCCTTGCGGACCGCGCAGCACTTCGACGCGCTGCACGTCATAGATGTCGAGCACGGCGCCTTGCGGACGCGCCACATAGACGTCATCGACATAGAGGCCGACGCCCGGTTCAAAGCCCCACAGCGGGTCCTGCTGACCCACGCCGCGAATGAAGGCGATCAGCGTCGAGTTGGAGCCGCGCGCCACCTGAAGCGTCATGTTGGGGGCTTGCTGCTGAAGCGCGGTGATGTCCTGCGCGCCGGTCTGGTCCAGCTTGGCCGAAGAGAAGGTGGAGACGGCGATCGGCACGTCTTTCAGGGTTTCGGCGCGGCGGCGGGCGGTGACGACGACGTCGGTCACCTCATCGGCGGAGGCGGCGGGCTGGGGTGCGGTTTGGGCAAAGGCCTGCGGCGCGGCGAGGGCGAGAAGGGTGCCGAGGCTGGCGACGGAAGCCATCAGCAAGGGTTTGAAGGTCTGTTTCATGGGGTTTCCCTGTAGGTTTATAGTTGAAACGCATACTTGAGGCGGCAGCGACCAAAGCCCGGATCAGGGGCGCAGGGCCTGTTCCCGTAAAAAGGCTTGGATGGCCGACAGGGCCGCCGGTTCGTCCAGCAGGGGCGCATGACCCCGGTCGGGGACGGTGACGGTGCGCGTCTGCGGGTGGGTGTCGGCCATGCGCTGCAAGGCCTCCGCCGACAAGAGGTCGGACAGGGCCCCGCGCAGGGCAAGGACGGGTATGTCTTTCAGCCCGGCCCACAGGTCCCACAGTTCGGGCGGGGCGACGGCCTGACTGCCCGGTGCCATGCCGGCCGCTATGGCCGGATCGTAAGCGGGGACGGGGCGGCCTTCGACCTCCACATGGGTGCGGCGCGCAAAGGCCATCCACTCATCCGGGCCGAAACCGGGGAAGGCTTCGGCATTGATCAGGCGGGTGTTTTCCGCAGCGTCAGCCCAGGTGGTGACCGGTTTCCCTTTGCCGACATAGCCGCGGATGCGTTCCAGCCCTTCGGGCGACAGCTTCGGACCAATATCGTTGAGGACGATGCCGCGCACGGACTGCGGCGCGGTGGCGGCCAGCAGCATCGAGATCAGCCCGCCCATAGACGTACCGATAAAGGTGGCGCGCTCCACCCCCAGATGCGCCATCAGGGCCAGCATGTCCTGCACATAGACGCCGAGCGCATAGTGGGCCGGTTCGCTGTCATAGTCGGAGCGCCCGCGTCCGCGCTGATCCGGGATGATAAAGCGATGATCGGCGGGCAGGTGCGCCATCAGCGGCTCGAAATCGGCGCTGTTGCGCGTCAGGCCGTGCAGGCAGAACACCGCGCGCTCAGCCGTCGGGTTGTAGTCGCGGGCGTACAGGCTCAGCCGTCCGCTGCCCAGCGAATCTGCGCCGCTGCGATAGGTCACGTCGTCGTAGGTTAACCCTGCCGACATGGCATTGTGTCCTGTGCTGTTTTTCCCGTGTAGGTCCGGCTTCTTTATGCAGGCCGGTAACCAGAGCATTTTTCAACGGTCGTTGAATGTCAAGCCGCTAAATTCAATTTCCGTAGAAATTAACTTTGTTGTGGCCAAATCGGCGCACCCTGTATTCGCAGACGAATGCGTGGAAAACGTTTTCCTTTTCGCCATCTGCGCGCCTGTGTTAGACGGAACCATCATCGAATCTCATCCCGTGGATACATGCCGCCCGCCTCTGCCCCTGAACCGATCGTCAAAAGCCCCAAGGGCCGCCGCAAGGTGTCGGATGCGCCCTCGCGCCGCGATCTGGTGCTCGATGCCGCCGAGGCCCTGTTCTCACAGCACGGGTTTGACGGGGTGACGGTGCGTCAGGTGGCACAGGCGGCGGGCGTCGATGTGGCCCTGCCCAACTACTATTTCGAGTCCAAACAAGGCCTATACGACGCTGTCTTCGGGCGACGGGCTTTGGTGCTCAACGACCGGCGCGAGGCGGCCTTGCGCACGGTGATGGACAGCGAAGAGGCGCCCACGCTGGAGTCGATCCTGCGCGCCTTTATCGTGCCGGTGCAGACCATGCACGCCGCCGCCGATCCGGGCTTTCGCAACTATTGCCGGCTGGTGGCGCAGGTCAATTCGTCGGGCGTGCTGGCCCCGATGATGACCACGCATTTCGACCGCCTGATCCTCAAATTCATCGACGCCCTGCGCCGCGTCCTGCCGCACGTCGCTGACCGCGAGCTGTACTGGGGTTATCATTGCCTGTCGGGGGCTTTGACCCTGACCATGGCCTCGACCGGGCGCATCGACCACCTGTCGAACGGCCTGTGCCGCTCGGACGACGCCGAAGACGCCTATGAGCACCTGATCAGCTTCCATCTGGGGGCGTTTCAGGCCATGGAAGACCGCGCAAAGGCGGCAGCGAGGGCATAAGTTCCACGGCTGTTGAATTTTGCATTGCGCCCGGCGGGGGATGCGGTCATTCTCCTCAAAAACACAATCGGGAGACGCCACATGAAACGCCTGCTGCCTGTCCTGACCGTCGGAGTCTGCCTTATGACCACGCCGCTGGCGGCTGAACCCATCGTGCCGACGCCTGTCGAGGCGCAGGCCGTCGCCTTCATGCAGCAGGATGAGGCGTGGTTTATCGCCCACCTCAAAGGGCCGCGCGAAGTGTCGGAGGGCCACGCGCTTGATGCGCGTCTGCAATACGTGCTCGAAAACGTGACGCGCCCGGCGGCGACGCCTGCCGTCAAGGCGCAGATGCGCGCCGTCTATGCCACTGAGGCCGGGCGCAACGCCACGCGCGCCGCGCTCAATCGCTACTGGGCGACGCGCACCGCGCCCGTCGAAGGGGTACTGGCCAGCGACCGGAGCATCCCGACGCGCGGCGGAGACCTGCCCGTGCGTATCTTCGTCCCGGCGGCCTTGCAGGGCGTCAAATCCGCCCCCGTTCTGGTCTATTATCACGGCGGCGGCTTTATGTTCGGCAGCCTCGACGCCTTTGACCCCAGCTTGCGGGCGCTGGCGCGCGACCTGAAGATGATCGTGGTCGCCCCCGGCTATCGGCTGGCCCCCGAACACCCGTACCCGGCGGCGCATCAGGACGCCGAAGACGCCTGGGCGTGGGTCGCCGCGCACGCCAAAGAGTTTGGCGGGGACGTGAAACGCCTGAGCCTAGGCGGCGACAGCGCCGGAGGGACGCTGGCCCTGTCGGTGGCGCTGAAACAGAAAAAGGCGGCAGTCCATCCGACGGGGCTTCTGCTCTACTATCCGGGGGTGGATCGGGTGAACAGCTATCCGTCGATGACGGAACTGGGTAGCGGCTACGGCCTTGACGCCGACAATCTGGAGTATCTGGCGGCGCAGGTCTATCCCGCCGGCACAACGCCACCTGCCGAAGACGCCTCGCCGATGCAGGCCGACCTGAAAGGCCTGCCGGCCACGGTGATCGTCACGGCCGGTTTCGATCCGCTGAAAGACTCGCAGCGCACCTTTGCCGATAAGCTGAGCGGGGCGGGGGTGATGGTTAAACGCCTGCACTACCCAAGCCTGATCCACGCCTTCCTGCAAACCACGGCCTATGTCCCTGAGGCGCAAAAGGCGCAGACGGAGTCGGCAGTGCTGTTTACGCAAGCCCGTAAATAAGCTCAGACGTCGGAGCGTTAACGCCACAAGATGAAATGTTGGCGTTTGGCGGGTGAAGACGATTGCAAAGTCGTGTTCGCGGTATAAGTGTAACCGGACTGGTTTTTCTTCGAATCGGACGGGACATGCCCAGCTATATCTCCAAGCGCGTCGCGGACCCCGCCCGGCAGGCAGCGATGGAAGTGATCGCCAATCAGTTCGGGCGCACGCACGCCCGGCACCCGCTGATGGAAACCCTGCGCCAGATCGTGCCTTTCGACAGCTTTGCCATGTCGGGCATGGCCTTTTTCGGACTGGGCGTGGGGCGCGGCGTCATGCTGGCTTCGGATATGCCGGAAGCGTTTATCCGCCTGTTCCTCACTGAAAAGCTCTATCATCAGGACCCCATGTCCTACCTGATGACGGCGGAGCAGCATTGGGGCAGTTGGCACGATCTGGGGCCCGACGTGCTGACCGGACCCGGCGTCGAGCGCATCCGGCAACTGGAGCGGCAGTTCGATATCACGACGCGCAGCGCCGTCGGTTTTTTCAATGGCGAACACCGCTTCGGCGGCGTGACCTTCTGCCGGACCACGCCGTTTAGTGATCACGAAAAATTCATCCTCGAAATGACGACGCGCGTGGTGCACGCCGAACTGTCGGATCAGCTTCTCAGTGCCATGAACCAGCATCTGGGTCTGTCCGAGGGCGAACTGGCCTGCCTCAAACACTTTGCCGATGGTCTTGAGGTGCCCGCCATCCATCAGGTGACGGGCTATGCCACCGATACCATCTATACCTATGCCAAGTCGGCGGCGAAGAAGATGGGCGTGCGCGGGCGCACCCACGCGGTGGCCGAAGCCTTGCGCCGCAAGGTGATCGCCTGAGCGACACCTATGTAGTGGGGCGTAAAGACCCTACTAACGATAATGGCGTTATCGACGCGTTAAGGTTTGTGCCCCAAAATCAGGCGCAGTGATGCAACAGAGGCCGGAAAGAGCCTTGAAGCTGCGGTAAGTTGAGGCTGAGCGGACGCCAACGTGTCCGCGTAGGGATAGGGTGGATTAAAGTGTTTTTCGGTTCAAACACCAGCCTGGATAAGGCTGTACTTGACGCATTGGATACATCGCAGGCGATCATCCAGTTCACACCGGACGGCAAGATCATTTCGGCCAATGCCAATTTTCTGGCGGCTGTGGGCTATAGCGAGCGCGAAGTGGTCGGTCAGCATCACAGACTCTTTTGCCTGCCCGACTATGTGCAGTCGGAGGCCTATCGCCATTTCTGGAGCGATCTGGCCGCCGGACGCTTTCAGGCGGGCGAATTCAAGCGCATCGGCAATCATGGCAAGATCGTCTGGCTTCAGGCCAGCTACAACCCCGTCAAGGACAAGAGCGGCAAGGTCGTGCGGGGGGTGAAGCTCGCTGCCGATATCACCGAGGCCAAGGCGAAATCCCTTGATCATGCGGGCAAGGTCGAAGCCATTTCCCGCGCTCAGGCGGTGATCGAATTCACGCCGCAGGGCGAGATTCTGACCGCCAATGACAATTTCCTGAAAACCCTGGGCTATAGTCTCAAGGAGATTGTCGGTCAGCATCACCGCCTCTTCTGCGAACCGCAATACGCGCAATCGGCGGAATATCGTCAGTTCTGGGAGCGGCTGCAACGCGGTGAGTTTCAGGCGGCGGAATACCGGCGTCTGGGCAAGGGTGGCAAGGAGGTCTATATTCAGGCCTCCTACAATCCGGTTTTTGACGACACCGGTGCGGTCATCAAGGTGGTCAAGTTCGCTACCGACACGACCGAGGCCGTCAAACGCCGTCTTCGCAATGAACAACTGAGCCGTGAGGTCGATCGTCAGTTGAACGGCGTCGTTAAACAGATGGTCGAAGCGACACAGATGGCGGCCACGGCCTCGACGGCCTCGACGGAAACCGGCTCGGTGGTCAATGCGGTGGCGGCGGCGTCTGAGGAACTGAGCGCCAGCGTCAAGGAAATCGCCGGCAATATGGGTCAGGCGCGCGAAAGCGTCGAAGGCATCTTCCGTCACGCCGAAGGGGCCGGGAAGTCTGCAGGGGCGCTCAATGACTCAGCGACCTCGATGAACAATGTGGTCGAAATGATCCGCGAAATCGCCAGCCAGATCAATCTTCTGGCGCTCAATGCCACCATCGAGTCGGCGCGCGCGGGCGAGGCGGGCAGGGGCTTTGCCGTTGTGGCGTCTGAGGTCAAGTCGCTGGCCAATCAGGCGGCGCGCTCCACGGAGACCATCTCCAAGGAAATCGCCAACATGCAGACGGTGACGACCGAGGTGGTGGGCGCGCTGGGCATCATTACCTCCAGCATGACGGCGGTAATGGACAATGTCGCCGGGGTCGCCTCGGCTATCGAGCAGCAAAACGCCGTCAGCGCTGAGATATCGGGCAATATGCAGGCCGCCGTGACCGCGGTGCATGAGATCGATCAAAAACTCAGTCACCTGAGCACCACCTTTAACGACGTGACGCAAGCCTCTGAAGAGGTGAAGGAAAATGTCGAAGCCCTGGTGGCGTAGGTTTTAGTAAGCGTACAGTCAGCGTAAAGGGAAGCCGCCCGGCGACGGGCGGCTTTGTGCTATGCTATGCGCCCCGGGAGTTTGAGCCGGAACGCATTGGCCACCACCACCAGTGACGAGGCCGACATGGCGATGGCGGCGATCAGCGGTGTCACCCAGCCCCCCACGGCCAGCGGAATGGCGATCAGATTATAGCCAAACGACAGGACGAAATTCTGCGTGACGATGCGCCCGGTGCGTTCGGCCACGCGCAGCGCCTCGGCCACGGGCCAAAGACTATCGCCACGGAAGACGAGGTCGGCGGCGTTCTGCGTGATGTCCATGCCCGATGCCGGGGAGATAGAGACGCTGGCCGCCGACAGGGCCGCCGCGTCGTTGAGCCCGTCGCCGACCATCAGCACCTTGCGCCCTTCGGCTTGTAACCGCTGCACGGTGCCGAGTTTTTCCAGCGGCGACAGGTCGGCGTGACAGGTGTCGATGCCCAACTCCGCCGCCACCCGTTGCGCCGCGACGTGCCGGTCGCCGGACAGGAGCCAGATGTCGAGCCCGCGCGCCTTCAGCGCGTCGATGGTCCGCCGCGCATCAAGCCGCAGCGTGTCCTCGAACACCAGACGCACCGGGGCGTTGTTACCCCGCCGGAACCACAGTTCCGGGGCGCTGTCACCCGCACTGTCTATACCCAACCACGTCGCCTTGCCCAGCCTTACCGGCTCACCCTCCACCTCGCCGCGCAGGCCGCAGCCGGGCACATCCTCGACCGTGGCGGGGAGGACAGGCAGGTCGGGCCGCGCCTGCACCAAAGCGCGCGACAGGGGGTGACGGCTTTGCGCCGCCAGCGCCACAGCCAGCCGCGTCTCGTATTCATTGAGCGCCTGCGGGTTCATCCAGGTCGGCTGACCGCGCGTCAGGGTGCCGGTCTTGTCAAAGATGACCGTATCGGCGGCGGCCAGACGCTCCAGCCCCCGCGCCGATTTCAGCAGGATGCCGCGCCGGAACAATTGCCCCGACGCCAGAACCTGCGCCACCGGCACAGCCAGCCCCAGTGCACAGGGGCAGGTGACGATCAGCACGGCCATGGCCTTCAGCAGCGCGTCCTGCCAGCCGCCATGCCCCCACAGGGCCCACCCGGCAAAGGTCAGGGCCGCCACAATATGCACCACCGGCGCATAGATGGCCGCCACGCGGTCGGCAATGTGCACAAAGCGCGCCTGACCCTGTTCGGCCGTCTCCATCAGCGCCACGGTGCGCGACAACAGGCTGTTCTCTGAGGCCGCCGTGATGACGGCTTCGACGGGGGCGGCGACATTGATCGTGCCGGCATAGACCGTCTCCCCGGGGCCGACGGCGCGCGGCAGGGTCTCACCGGTCAGCAGGCTGGTATCGACCTCGGTCGTGCCGCGCGTCAGGGTGGCGTCGGCGGCGATCTTTTCACCGGCGGCCACCACAAGAGTCATGCCGGGGCGCAGGTCGCTGATCTTACACGCCCGCACCTGGTCGTCCTCGCGTACACTGGCCGTGCCGTCGAGCATGGCCAGCAGCCCCTCGGCGGCTTCCCGCGCCTTGCCGCGCGCCTTGAGGTCAAGGTAGCGCCCGATCAGCAGGAAGAACAGCAGCATGACCGAGGCGTCGAAATAGACGTGCGGCCCGTGGCGGATCGTCTCGAACAGGCTCATCCCCGCCGTCAGCAGCACGGCGACGCTGATCGGCACGTCCATGTTGCTGCGGCCGTGCCTGAGGGCGGCGATGGCGCTGCGGAAGAAGGGGCGGCCGGCATAAAGCGTGGTCGGCAGGGCGACCAGCGCCATAGCCCAGTGCATCAGGTCGCGCGTCGCCCCGTTGAGCGAGGCGTCGTCGCTGAACCACAGGGCGTCGGCGAACAGCATGACAAAGGTGGTGGCAAACCCGGCCACGGCCAGACAGCGCAGCAGCAGGCTCTCTTCGGCCTTGGCCCCTTCGCTGGATTTTGAAATGTCGAAGGGGGCGACGGAAAAACCCAGCGCCTCGACGGCGGCGGCCAGATCATTGGCGCGTCGGGTAAAATCACCCTTGTCCCATACCAGTTTCAGCCTCTGGGTGGCGTAGGTCATGCGCGCGCTGACGCCGTCATAGGCATTGAGCGTGCTTTCGACCTTCCACGCGCAGGCCGCACAGCGCATCCCCTCGACGCGCAGATAGAGGGCCTGATGGCCGTCGTCCTCTTCGGTGACGTAGCAGCCGTAATCGGTCAGGGTGTCGGTCATGACTCGTCATCGTCGTGCAGGATGCGCTCGGCCTGCATCTCCGGGTCGTCGAACTGCTGGCTGCGCAGGGCCCACATGAAGGCCGCCCCCGCAATCAGGGCCAGCACGCCCGCCGCCGCCACCAGAAGGATCAGAATGTCCACGATCAGTTTTCCACGAAGGCGCGTGTCTGCATCTGCTGGTCCGCCACCTGCACGGTGATGTGGGCGGTCCACACGCTGGGGGAGGGCAGGGCGGCGGCGGTCGCATAAATGCCCTGGCCTTCGGGCGTGAGCACCAGATGGCGGTCAAGCGCCTTTTGCGCCGGGTGGATCAGCCACACCTCGACCCGCCCGTTGTCCAGCGGTGCGCCCTTGGCGTCGCGCGCCAGCACGCTCAGCCGTCCGTCCGCATGGCTGAGCGTCACCTGCCAGCCGAGCGCCTTCTGGGCAGCGGCGGCTTCCAGAGTCTGGTTATAGGCCAGACCCTTTTCATAGGCCTGCGGCGTGACCTCGCTGGGCTGGTGGCGAAAGGCGATGACCGTGAAACAGATCAGGGGGATCATGAAGCTGAGGAAGAAGGCCGCGATCACCCACGGCACGAAGCGGCCACGGCGGCGGTCGATCTCGGCCTGAGAGAGGGGCTTGGCCTCAGCGAATGAAGTAGCTGTCATGGCGGGCGCTTTCCGGTGTTTTCACAGGGTTTTGGGTGTCAGACAAGAGGAAGCGGATATCGCTGCGGCCATGCGTCGGGGCCTCCGGCGTATCGACGCGCACGCGGAAGCTGGCGACGCTGTTGGCGGGGACGTGCAGCGTCTTGACCGCCTCATCCCCGGCGGCCAGCACCTCCAGACGCGCCTGAGGCAGGCCTTGCGTGCTGAGGTGATAGGCGCGGTCGTCGTGCGATTTGTTCAAAATCTTGATCTGGTAATTATTGCGCACGCTGCCGTCGGACAGGCGCACAAATTGCGGCGCGCGGGCGTGGTTGACCGTCAGTTCGGTCATCGGGCGCAGCACAATGGCGCTCAGCATCAGGCTGCCCACGGTGGACAGGATCAGGGCATAGGCCACGGTGCGCGACCGTACCCAGCGCATCTTTTGCGGCGGCACGACGGTCTTGCCGCCTTTGCGGTGAGCGATATCGAGCGTGCGATAGCCTTCGCGCCGCTGACGCTGGTTCGACTCGGTGTCATAGCGGATCAGGCCGCGCGGCAGCTCGATCTTGTCCATCACGCTGTTGCAGGCGTCGATGCACAGGCCGCAGGAGATGCACTGCATCTGAAGGCCGTCGCGGATGTCGATGCCCATGGGGCAGACGATGACGCAGGAGTCGCAGTCGATGCAGTGGCCCTTGCCGTCCCAGCTTTCGCCCTTCTTGTGCTTGCCGCGCGGTTCGCCGCGCTCGGCCTCATAGGTGATGATCAGGGTGTCCTTGTCGAACATGGCCGACTGAAAGCGCGCATAGGGGCACATATAGGTGCAGACGTTTTCGCGCGCGAAGCCGGCCATGAAATAGGTCGAAAGCGTAAGCGCCATGATCCAGCCCAGCACTGACCACGAGACGTCCAGATGCCACAGGTCGCTGAAAAGGGTGGGCGCGTCATTGAAATAGAAGACCCACGCCCCGCCGGTGACCGCCCCGATCAGGAGCCAGATCAGGTGGGTCAGCGTCTTTTTCCAGAGCTTTTCGAGCGTCCACGCGCTTTCGTCCAGCTTGCGCCGCGCATTGCGGTCGCCCTGCACGAAGCGTTCGACCCACACGAACAGGTCGGTCCATACGGTCTGCGGGCAGGCATAGCCGCACCACACCCGCCCCAGAAGCGCCGTGGCGAAGAACAGGCCGATGGCGGCGAGGATCAGCACGCCGACCAGCAGATAGACCTCCTGCGGCCAGATTTCGATGCCGAAGAAGTAGCCGCGCTGCCCCACCAGATCGACCAGTATGGCCTGATCCGGTACGTGCGGGCCACGGTCCCAGCGCAGCCACGGGGCGGCGTAGTAGATACCGAGCAGGACGATCATGCTCAGCCATTTCAGGGACCGGAAGGTGCCTTTGACGCGGCGCGGGTAGATTTTCCGGGCGGTTTCAAACAGGGACATGGTTACACACTCAGGGGCGATGTGCGGAAACGTGTGAGCGGTTTTCCGCCTCCACATCGCGACAAATCAAAGTGTCCCCCTCCCGGCAGGGGCGGGCCGGGAGGGGGACGGGTCACTCACCACCGCCCAGACTGTGGACGTAGATGGCGACCTGACGGCGGGAATCGTCGGACATGCGCGACTGCCAGGACGGCATGACGCCGGCGCGGCCCTTGGTGATGGTCTGGACAAGGGTGGCCTTGTCACCGCCATAGAGCCAGATGGCGTCATTGAGGCGCGGGGCGCCCATCTGACGGTTGCCTATACCGCCTTCGCCGTGACAACTGACGCAGTTCTGCTGAAACACCGCCTGACCGCGCGTGAAGGCGGCGGAGGCCACCGGCTGACGCAGATAGCTCACATAGGTGGCCACGTCGTCGATCTGGGCCGGGGTCAGCATCCCTTCGCGGCCCATGACGGCGCCAAAGGCGGGCATGGCCACGGCGTGCGTGTTCGGGTGGGTCGAATGCGAGCCGACATTGATGGTGTTGTAGATGTCTTCGGCCGTGCCGCCGAACAGCCAGTCATCGTCGTTGAGGTTGGGATAGCCGCGACGGCCTTCGCCGCCCGCCCCGTGACAGGCGGCGCAGTTTTCCTTGAACACCACTTCGCCACCGGCGCGGGCAAATTCAAACAGGACGGGGTCCTGCTTGATTTCGGCAAAGCTCGCCTTGTGGAACTTACCGAGCCAGCCGCTCTGACGCTGCGTGATCTCGGCCTGCTCGTGCTTCAGCTTGTCGTACTGGGTCCAGCCGGCAATGCCCTTGGTGTGACCGCTAAGCGTCGGCCAGGACGGATAGACCACCCAGTAACCGATGGCCCAGACGATGGTCAGCATCCACACGATCAGCCACCAGCGCGGGGCGGGGTTGTTCAGTTCCTTCAGGCCGTCCCATTCGTGGCCCGTCGTCTCGACCCCGGTGTGGGAGTCGATGTCTTTGTGGGGTTCGGGCGCATCAGACATGGTCGGTGTCCTCGTCTTGGAGGGGGATAAGGCGATGCGCCTGAAGCGCGTCTTTGTTCTTCGGCCAGTAGGCCCACAGGGCGATGCCGAGGAAGGTGAGCGTGAAGGCGAGCGTGATGAGCCCGCCCATAAGCGACAGGTTCATCATTTGGCGGCTCCCGCCTTGGGTTTCAGGGCGTAGTCCGGGTCGTAGGTCGAGAAATCAACATCGGTGCCCAGCTTTTGCAGATAGGCGATCAGGGCATCCATCTCGGTGATTTCATCGGGATTGCCGTCGAAATCGCGCACCGCCACCTTGTCGCCATAGCGTTCCTGAAGGCCGCTGGGGTCGATAATGGTGTTGGGATTGGCCTGCGCCTCATAGTCGTTCTGCGCCTCGTCGATCATGGCCTGCGTATAGGGCACGCCCAGCGACTGAAGCACCTTCAGGCGCTTTTTGATGCGCCAGTCGCCATAGGGCTTTTCAGCCAGAAAGGCGTAGCTGGGCATGATGGATTCCGGGACGACGGCGCGCGGGTTTTTCAGGTGCGCGACGTGCCATTCGTCGGAATACTTGCCGCCCACCCGGGCCAGATCGGGCCCGGTGCGCTTGGAGCCCCAGACGAAGGGGTGGTCGTACATGCTTTCGGCCGCCAGCGAGTAGTGGCCATAGCGCTGCTGCTCATCGCGCAGCGGGCGGATCTGCTGCGAATGGCAGGTGTTGCAGCCTTCGCGGATGTAGATTTCCTGCCCCATCAGCTCCAGCGGCGTGTAGGGACGCACGCCCTTGACCGGCTCGATCGTGGTTTGCATGCGAAACAGTGGCAGGATCTCGATGATGCCGCCGATCGACACCGCAATGACGGTGAAGATCAGCAGGAGCATGGAGTTGCGTTCGAGTTTTTTATGTTTTTCCAGCATCAGACGTGCTCCGGCAGGGCGGCGGGGGTCAGCGAAGGGGTGTCCGTTTCCGAGGCGACGCTGTCGGGGCTGGCGATGGTCTTCCAGATGTTGAAGACCATGATCAGCGCCCCCAGCAGGAACAGGAGGCCCCCGATGGCGCGGATGATGTAGTAGGGGTGCATGGCCGCGACGGTTTCGACGAACGAATAGGTCAGGAAGCCCATCTCGTTATAGGCGCGCCACATCAGGCCCTGCATGATGCCCGCCACCCACATCGAGGTGATGTAGACGACGATGCCAACGGTCGCGACCCACAGGTGCAGCGAGATCAGCTTCGTCGAATACATGCCGGGCTTCTTCCACAGGTGCGGCACCAGATAGTAGATGGCGCCGAACGAGATGAAGGCGACCCAGCCCAGCGCGCCCGCATGGACGTGACCGATGGTCCAGTCCGTATAGTGCGACAGCGAGTTTACGGCCTTGATCGACATCAGCGGCCCCTCAAAAGTGGACATGCCGTAGAAGCTCAGCGCGATGATCATGAATTGCAGGATCGGGTCGTCGCGCAGTTTGTGCCACGCCCCCGACAGGGTCATCATGCCGTTGATCATGCCGCCCCAGGACGGCATCCACAGGATGATGGAGAAGGTCATGCCCAGAGTCTGCGCCCAGTCGGGCAGGGCGGTGTAGAGCAGGTGGTGCGGACCGGCCCAGATATAGATGAAGATCAGCGCCCAGAAGTGGATGATCGACAGGCGATAGGAATAGACCGGACGGTTGGCCTGCTTCGGGATGTAGTAATACATGATGCCAAGGAAGCCGGCGGTCAGGAAGAAGCCCACCGCATTGTGGCCGTACCACCACTGGATCAGGGCCGACTGCACGCCCGCCCAGGCCGAATAGCTGTGGACGCTGCCGATCTGGATGGGCACCGACACGTTGTTGACGAGGTGCAGGATGGCCACGGTGACGATAAAGGCCAGATAGAACCAGTTGGCGACGTAGATGTGCTTTTCCTGACGCTTCCACAGGGTGCCGAGGAAGTTGATCAGATAGGCCACCCAGACGATGGTCAGCCACAGGTCGGCATACCATTCCGGCTCCGCATATTCCTTGCCCTGTGTGACGCCGAAGACGTAGCCCAGACCCGCCATCAGGATGAAGGTCTGATAGCCCCAGAAGGTGAACCAGCTCAGACCATCCGAGAAGAGGCGCGCGCGGCAGGTGCGCTGCACCACGTGGTAGGAGGTGGCAAACAGCACATTGCCGCCAAAGGCAAAAATCACCGCCGAGGTGTGCAGCGGGCGCAACCGCCCGAAGGTCAGATAGGGCGGTATGTTGAAGTCGGGAAAGGCCATCTGCACGGCGATCAGGAGGCCGACGGCAAAGCCCGCTATGCCCCAGAACATGGCGGCGATGGTGAAGTACTTGAGGATCGTCTCGTCATAGACCGGCCGGGAGGCGGCGGCAGCGGGGGCGACCTTTGGCGGTGGGGCTATAGCGGTTTGTGACATGAAGTGTTTCCTTACTGTGTCAGAATCGGGCGCTGAGGGCGAAGAGGAGGGCGGCATTGACGCCAAGCGCGGTCAGGCGCAGGGCGTCCTGAAACCACGGCCAGCGTTGCAGGAGGGGCGCGCCGAACAGGCCCAGCGCGCTGAGCGCCGGGACGGTGCCAGCCCCGAAGGCCAGCATCCCCAGCGCGCCGGAGAGGGGATTGCCCGCCGCGGCCACCGCCGTCAGGGCGACGAAGACGAGGCCGCATGGCAGCAGACCCAGACTTAGGCCGAGCGCATAGCGCGCCACCACGCGCGGGCTGTTGTGGCCGGACATCGCCTTGAGACGGCACGGCAGGCGCAGGCCGAGATTCGGGCCCAACCGAAAAGGCAGGCGCAGACCCACCCGCGCCAGAAGCCCTTCGGCCAGCAGATAGAGAAAGGCCGTGGCCACCAGAGCCAGCAGGGCGCGGCGCACCAGCTCCAGCACAGGCGAGGCGGGCAGGAAGAACAGCACGCTCCCGGCGGCGGCCCCCAGCAGGGCATAGGTGGTCAGGCGACCGGCGTGATAGGGTAAGAGCAGGCGCGCCCACCGCGACTGACCCGGCGCAGCCATCTGCATCAGCACAAACGGCCCGCACATGGGCAGGCAGTGGGCGACACTGCCCGTCAGACCGGCCAGGAACAGGCCAAGCCACAGCGGCCCCTGTCCCTCGACAAGGGCGCCGCAGGCCGGGAACAGTCCCGAAAAGACCTCGTGCGCCGTCATATGTGTCTGTCCTGATGGGGGCCGGATGGAATCCGGCCGCCGCCTCGCTGTGGGTGAAAGGCCGTTGGGCGGCCTGTGTGTGTGGGGGTGGTTACCGTTCCGTGCGGACAAAAGCGCCTGAGCCAAATGGCGCGGGGCAATTTGCCGCAAGCCGCTGTTATTTTTGGCGTGTGGGATCGTCCGCCAGGGCCGCCTTCGGTTCCGCCGCGACCAGAGCCGCCGCCAGCGCGATCAGTTCGTCCGTGGACAACACGACGTGCGCCAGCGACCACAGACCGTCGTCGGTCGGCGTGGGTTCCCAGCCCTTGCGTCGCACTGTGCGCAGGGCCTTATCGACGGAGACGGGCATCCGTGCCCTCAACAGGGTCTGGAGAAAAGGGCATAGACATGGACTCACTCCTGAAACAGCCTCAGGGAGTGGTATATGCAGCTCGCGCCGCACGCGCCTTAACGTGCGATAGGGGCCCTATTGATCAAGGCCGTTTGGCGACTTGATATTTGATAAGTGGCTATTCCACTTCCATGCCGCAGCCGCGATCGCCGGGCAGGGGCCACAGCTCCTTGGCGGCCTTGCCCTGCACGTCGCCTCTGGGCGGCTGATGGTTGTCGATCAGGGCATTGGGGCGCGCCAGCTTGCGCAGGCCCGCCGCATTGCCGATGACGACGCGGCTGCCGGTAACGGCGACGCCGTACTTGTCGAGTTGGGCAAAGGCACGCGACAGGCTTTCGGGCGTAAGGTCAAGAAGCGAGGCTAATATGCGCTTTTCGTAGGGCAGTTCGACCGTGTCGCCACCGCCCTGCCGCACCTGCTGGGTCAGGAGATAGTTGGCCAGCCGCTCGGTGCCCGACCGCAGCTTGTGGTTCTTGATGGTTCTGACCAGCCCGCGATAGCAGCCCGACAATTCCTGGGCCACGGCGACGGCAAAACCCGCGTCGTCGCGCATGGCAGCGCGGAACGTCTCGGCGGGCAGCATGACGATCTGGGAGCGGCTTAGGGTGCGCGCCGCCATCAGGGCCGGGGCGTCGAGGACCACGGCGGCCAGAATGAAGGTCGAGATGGGCCGCAGCACGGCCAGCGTGCTTTCCTTATCGTGCCAGTGGCCCTGAAGCTCGACCATGCCGTCGATCAGAATATACAGAAAATCGACCGAATCCGCTTCGTAGATGAGGTTGGCCCCGGCGGGGAAGGTCTGCACCAGCGCGCCGCGCGTGATCTGCGCGAAGGCCTCATCGGAGATGGTCGCCAGCAGTTGCAACTGACGGATACGGTTGGCGTCGCTTTCCCTCATGGCGGTGTCCGGCCCTGCCTCAGTCTGGTTGCCCCTGTGTCAGGCAGCATCCTACAGCCGATTCCGCCAGGTTTGAACCAAAATCGTGCCGTAAGTCGTTGTTTTATCGTATAGTTGAGCGGGGTCGGGCTCAGGCTTTGAAGGTATCGCAGGCCTTGGGATCGCCGGACGCATAACCGGTGCTGAACCAATAGACCCGTTCCTTCGACGTGCCGTGCGTGAAGGAATCCGGCACGACTTCGCCGCCGCTGCGTCGTTGCAAGGTGTCATCGCCGACGGCTGAGGCGGCGTTGAGCGCTTCTTCCAGATCGCCGGCTTCCAGCCAGTGGGCCTGCGCGTCCGAGCGTTTGGCCCACACCCCGGCATAGCAGTCGGCCTGAAGCTCCAGCTTGACCGACAGGGCGTTTGACCCGCGCTCGCTCAGGCGCTGCTGCCTTTGCTGCACCTCGCCGGACAGGCCGGTGATATTTTGCACATGGTGCCCGACCTCATGGCCGATGACGTAGGCCAGGGCAAAGTCACCCGATGCGCCCAGTTGCTGTTCCAGCGTGCGGGCAAAGTCGAGATCGAGATAGACCTTGCGGTCGGCAGGGCAGTAGAAGGGCCCCATGGCCGACTGCCCCACACCGCACCCCGTCTGGGTGCCCTGCGTATAGAGGACAAGAGTCGAGGGCTCATAGCCGCGGATGGCCGAGGCCCACACCTCATTGGCCGAGGTGTGCATGACGTCGGTAAATTCGCAGGCCTTGTCGCCTTCGGGGCAGGCCCCGACTGCGGCCGGACCGGAGGCCTGACCCGACACCTGCGCCGTCTGGCTGAGCAGGGTCTGCGGGTCGATGCCGAAGACGAAATAGCCGATCAGGGCCAGCACGATGGCCCCGATACTGCCGCCCCCGATCAGGGCCCCGCCGCCCAGACCGCGCCGATCCTCAACCCCGCTGCGGCGTCCGCCTTCCCAATCGACCATGATGCCCTGTCCTTGCTATGCTTAACTGAAAGTGTACGCGGCTCTGATAAGAAGACAATACACCTTGGTGGGCTCAACCGGCCTTCAGCAGCCCCAGCACCATGTCGAGATGCGCCTTCGACCATTTGCTCAGATCGTATTGCACGCCGCCGCCAATGATCTGGGTCAGCATGATCATGATGCCCGGCGCGATGACGATGTCTTCGATGCCGGTCAGCCGCTCCAGCGCGTCGGGCGCGAATTCACCGCGCGCCATGCCGTGTCGGATCAGGTCGCGCAGGCTCTCGATTTCACCGCCCACCAGCTCCAGCGCATAGAACTGGCCGATTTCGGGCACGCGGTGGCTCTCCGAAATGATCAGTCTGAGGATGCCCAGCGTATGTTCATCCTGTAGCAGGTTGGCGTAGAAGCGTTCGTGCTCGTGCCGCAACTGGTCCTCGGCGGAGCGTTCGGGGTCCAGTACGAAGTCTGCGCCTTTGATGGGGTCGGTCACATGACGGGCAACCGCCAGAAACAAATCCGTTTTGGTCGGATAATAGACGTAGATCAGCGCCTTGGAGATGCCGGCGCGTTTGGCAATGTCTTCCAGCCGCGTCGCCGCAAACCCATGCTGACAGAATTCGTCACGCGCCGCCTCCAGTATCTGGCCCGGCCGCAGCGCCTTGGCGCGCTCGCGGATGCCCAGCCGCCTAGCGACGGCTTTCAGGCCGCAGGCGCACGGGTCCTCGGCAGGGGCAGTGTGGGGTTTTGGCGGCATTGATTATTTTTAATACGCTGTTCGTTGACTGATTGGTCAATGAAACGATAAGCCTTTACGGATTACAAGTCTTCAGGATATCGCCCATGCGCGCTTTGGCCTCGGCTCCTTATGTTTCCACGGTTTTCAAACGGTCGGCCTCGCGGCTTTTGCTGAGCGGTGTGCTGGCCCTGTCTGTGGCGGCGTGCTCCGGTCAGAAGGGTGAGGCGGAAAAGAAGCCCGCCGAAGGGGCGCTGGTTGAGGCGACGCTGGCTACCGAAGCCGTGGCGCCTCTGGTGATTACCGGCTCCGGTACGGTCGCCGCCTGGCAGGAAGCGCCGATCGGGGCTGAGGTCGGGGGCCTGACCGCCACCGCCGTGCTGGCCGACGAAGGACAGTATGTGCAGCAGGGGCAGCCGCTGCTGAAGATGAACGATGCCGTGCTGCGTGCCCAGCTTCAGCAGGCGCAGGCCGGTATCCAGAGCGCCAGAGCGCAGGCCGTTGAGGCCGAGCGCGCCTACCAGCGCTACAAGGAACTGTTCGACAAGGGCTATGCCTCGCAATCGGCGCTCGATCAGAAGGAGGCCGCCTACAAGACCGCTCAGGCGCAGGTCGCCACTGCCGAGGCGTCTGCGGCGCAGGCCCAGACCCAGCTCAATCAGACGGTGGTGCGCGCCCCGGTATCGGGCCTGATCACCTCACGCACGGCCGTGGCCGGTCAGATTGTATCGCCGGGCACGGAACTGTTCCGCATTGTGCGCGACAACCGCATCGAAATGAATATGGAAGTGGTCGAAACCGAGCTGAGCGCGCTGAAAGCCGGGATGAGCGCCACCGTTACGGGCGAAACGGGTCAGACCGTCACCGGCACGGTGCGGGTTGTGACGCCGGCGGTCAATCAGCAGACGCGTCTGGGCTATGCCCGCATCAGCATCCCCGCCGATGCCGGGTTCAAGCCGGGTCAGTTCGCGCGCGCTTCGATCACGGTCGGCGAACAGCCGGCGGTCCTTATCCCGCAAAAGGCCGTCGTCTATCAGCAGAACCAGCCGGTGGCCTTTGTCGTCGGGGCCAATAACAAGGTCAGCGGCCGCAAGGTGAAGACAGGGGAACGGCGCGGCGACGCCATTGTCATCGCCAGCGGCGTCAGCGCCGGGGAAAAGGTGGTGACCAGCGGGGCGGGCTTCCTGGTCGATGGGGACGCCGTGCGCGTCTCTAGAACGACCACACCGGCCGGGGCTGAAAAGGCCGGGGGCCAGTAATGAACAGCCCCGTCACCCCCCCAAATCGCGGCACCATTTCGTCGTGGTCGATCCGCAACCCCATTCCGACGGTGCTGTTCTTCATCGTCATGACCATTGTCGGCTGGGGCGCGTTTCAGGCCCTGCGCATCAACAACTTTCCGGATATCGACCTGCCGGTGGTGACCGCCACCTATGTGCAGTCGGGGGCGGCCCCGGCGGAACTGGAAACCCAGGTGACGCGCCGCGTCGAAGACGCCGTTTCCGGCATCGGCTCGGTCAAGCACATCACCTCCTACGTCAATGACGGGGTGTCCACGACCGCGATCGAGTTCCAGTTGGGCGTCGATCTCGAAAAGGCGACCAATGATGTGCGCAACGCCGTGGCGCAGATCCGGTCGGACCTGCCCGCTGACGTGCAGGACCCGATCATCCGCCGCGAAGAGGCGTCGGGCGAGGCGCTGATCAACTATATTATCCGTGGCGACGGCCTGAACCCGGAGCAGTTGTCGTGGTTCGTCGATAACGACATTTCCAAAAAAGTCCTTGCCAATAAGGGCGTGGCCAAGCTGACGCGCATCGGCGGGGTGACGCGCGAAATCCGTATCCAGCTCGATCCGGCGCGTCTGGCCGGGCAGGGGATCACGGCGGCCGAGGTGTCGAACCAGTTGCGGGCCACCAATGTCAACCTGCCCGGCGGGCGGCTTGAGGTCGGCGGCTCTGAGCAGTCGATCCGCACGCTCGGCAATGCCGGTTCGGTCGATGCCCTGCGCGAAACGCGCATCGCCCTGTCGAACGGCGGCTCGGTGCGTCTGGGCGATCTGGGGCAGGTGATCGACACCTGGGGCGAACCGCGTGAACGCGCGCGCTTCAATGGCAATGAGGTGGTGGGCTTCGCCGTCTATCGCTCCATCGGCTCGTCCGAAGTCGATGTGGCCGACTCGGTGCGCGCCTCGATGGACGCCATCCGCAAGGCGCATCCGAACATGGTCATCGAAGAGGTCACGGCCTCGGTCGATTGGGTCAAGGAAAGCTATCTGGCCTCGATGGAAACCCTGCTGATCGGCGCGGCGCTGGCCGTGTTCGTGGTGTGGCTGTTCCTGCGCGACCTGCGGGCGACCTTCGTTTCGGCCGTGGCCATGCCCATGTCGCTGCTGCCGACCTTCTTCGTCATGTATGTGATCAACGACTCCTTCAACATCGTGTCGCTGCTGGCCCTGTCGCTGACCATCGGCATTCTGGTCGATGACGCCATCGTGGAAATCGAGAACATCGTCAGACACATACGCGACGGCAAAAAGCCCTATGACGCCGCTATTGAGGCCGCCGACGAAATTGGTCTGGCCGTGGTGGCGACGACGGCAACGATCATCGCCGTGTTCGCCCCGGTGGGCTTCATGCCGGGCATTGTGGGGCAGTTTTTCAAGAGCTTCGCGGTGGCGGCCTGCGTCTCGGTCTTCTTCTCGCTGGTGGTGGCGCGCACCCTGACCCCACTGATGGGGGCCTATCTGATGCGCGCCAATCCGGCCAAGGAGCACGACGACCCGTTCTGGATGAAAGGCTATCTGAGCAGTCTGAGGTGGGGGCTGGAGAGCCCCTTCTACTGGCGCACGCTTTTGTGGACGCTGGGGATCACGGTCGGCGGTGTGCTGCTTTTGATTGGCGCGGCGGAGTTTGTCGGCAAGGGGGCGGGTCTGATGACCGGCATCGTCGGGCTGGGCGTGCTGGTGGTCGGTCTGGGGCTGGGCCTTATCAGCGGCCGTGCCGAGGTGCATGCGCGCTGGCCGCTGGGTCTGATGTTGCTGGGCTTTGCGGCGCTGGCCCTGTTCATGCTGGCCGGACCGTTTATGCCGCCTCCGCCGTCTGCGCCCGCCGCACCGCCCAAGGGTGTGGGGGCCTTTATCGGCGCCGGGATCGGCTTTGCCATATTCGCGGCCCTGGCCTATGGCGTGTGGACGCTTCTGCGCAAACACGGCGGCGACGCCATGAAGATGCGCTGGGGCATTCTGATGGCCGGTATCGGCTTCTTCGTCCTGTCGATCTTTATTTCGAGCAAGCTGCCGGGCGAGTTCATCCCGGTCGGTGACAATGGCCGTTCCTTCCTGTCCATCGAAATGCCGCCGGGTACGCGGCTGGATGAAACCGACGCCGTGGTCATCTCGGTCATGGAAGAGCTGAAAAAGCGTCCGGAGGTCAAGAGCGCCTTTGCCTCGGTCGATCTGCGCAAGGCCAACCTGACCATCAACCTGATCCCGCGCCATGAGCGTAAGCTGACGCAGCAGCAGTTTGAGTCCGACTTCAACACCTTCGTGTCGCGCTATCCGGGCGTGCGCGCCTCGTTCGGGCAGGAAGGCGGCGGGGGCGGCGTCATCTCCTTCACCCTGGCGTCTGACGACCCGGTGGCGCTGGAGCGCGCATCGCGTGAACTGGAGCGCCAGATGCGCGGCCTGTCCAGCCTGCGTAACGTCTTCTCGGCCTCCAACCTGTCGCGGCCCGAAGTGCTGGTGACGCCAAAGCCGGATCAGGCGGCGTTGATGGGCGTGTCGTCGCAGGCCATCTCTCAGGCGGCGCGCGTGGCCACCGTGGGCGACTTCGACCAGATTCTCGCCAAGTACAATATCGGTGACCGTCAGGTGCCGATCCGCGTCCTGATGGATACGCAGGCGCGCACCGCTGTGGAGACGCTGGCGGAACTGAAGGTGCCGACCAATTCAGGCGTGCCTGTGCCGCTGGAGGCGGTGGCGGACGTGCGCTTCGGCTCCGGTCCGATCCAGATCACGCGCATCGACCGGTCGCGCACCGCGACGGTGAAGGCCAACCTGCCCGAAGGCGTGCCTGCGGGTATCGCTCAGGACGCCGTGCGCAACCTGCCGATCATGAAGAACCTGCCCGCGGGCGTGCAGGAACTGGTCACCGGTGATCAGGAAAGTCAGGCCGAAATGGCCACCGGCTTCATGGTGGCCATCGGCACGGGTATCATGCTGATGTATGTGGTGCTGGTGCTTCTGTTCCGCAGCTTCACCATCCCCATCACCATCCTGACGGCCCTACCGCTAAGCTTTGGCGGGGCCTTCTTCCTGCTGCTGATCACCGGTAAATCGCTGTCCATGCCCGCCCTGATCGGCCTGATCATGCTGACCGGCATTGCGGCCAAGAACTCGATCCTGCTGGTCGAATACGCGCTGGAGGCCATCAATCGCGGGATGCCGCGCATGGACGCCCTGATGGACGCGGCGCATAAGCGGGCGCGGCCGATCCTGATGACCACCGTGGCCATGGGGGCGGGTATGTTGCCCATCGCCGTGGGCTGGGGGGCCGACGTGGCCTTCCGCGCGCCTATGGCCATTGCGGTTATTGGCGGGCTGATTACGTCCACGCTTCTGTCGCTGCTGTTCGTGCCGGTGGCCTATACGCTGGTCGATGACTTCGCGCAGTTTCTGGGGCGTCATACGAAGAAATATTTCCGCGCCCAGAAGGAAAGCGATCCGGAAACCGTGGCGGGGGAATAGACCTCATTTCTCCTCCCCCGCTTCGCAGGGGAGGAGGGTTAGGCGCTGGCCCCGTCGGCGATCAGGAAGTCGCGGATCGAGTCGGCGGACACATCCCTGGCCACAAAGGCCTCACCGATCCCCTTGACCAGCACAAAGACCAGCTTGCCGCCCTCGGCCTTCTTGTCGTGGCCCATATGGCGGATCAGGGTGTCGGTGTCGAAGGCCGCGTTGCGAATCTGCGTCATCTGCGTGGGCAGGCCCGCCTTGGCAATGGCCGCCACGGCGCGGTCGGCATCGGCCTGAGAACACAGACCCACGCGCGCCGAATAGCGGAAGGCCATGCCCATGCCGATGGCCACGGCTTCGCCATGCAGCAGGGTGTCGCCAAAGCCCAGTTCGGCCTCCAGCGCGTGACCAAAGGTGTGCCCCAGATTGAGCAGGGCCCGTTGCCCGCCCTCGCGTTCATCGGCGGCGACGATTTCGGCCTTCATCTCTACCGAGCGGGCGACGGCGCGCTCAATGGCCGCCGGCTCCAGCGACAGCACGGCCTGATCATTCGCCTCCAGCCACTCGAAAAACGCCTTGTCGCCCAGCAGGCCGTACTTGATCACCTCGGCATAGCCGCAGCGGATTTCGCGCGCCGGCAGGGTGGCCAGCACGTCGAGATCGCACAGGACCAGACGCGGCTGATGGAAGGCCCCGATCAGGTTCTTGCCCTTCGGGTGGTCAATGGCCGTCTTGCCGCCGACGCTGGAATCGACCTGCGCCAGTACGGTGGTGGGGATCTGCACGAAGTCGATACCGCGCATATAGATGGCGGCCGCAAAGCCGGTCAGGTCGCCGATAACGCCCCCACCCAGCGCGATGATCACGTCCTTGCGGTCCAGCCCCGCCTCGACCAGACCGTCGGTCAGGGCCTTAAGCCCCTCCCACGATTTGGTTTCTTCGCCTGCGGGCAGGGTGAGGATCTGCGCGGCAATGCCTTCGGCCTCCAGCACCTCTTTGAGGCGCACCGCGTGCAGCGGCCCCACATGGCTGTCGGTGACGATCAGGGTGCGGCGGTTTTTCAGGAAGGGGAGGACGCGACGACCGGCCGAGGCGATCAGGCCGGTGCCGACCTCGACCTCATAGGGGCGGAAATCGCCGCCGGAGACAGGAAGTGTGGGCATTAGTTCGATTCCAGAAAGGTTTTCAGTGCACCGATGACCAGCTCGACGCTCTTGCCGTGCGACTGATCGCCGGTATCGACCGTGATGTCGGCCCTGGCGTAGAAGGGATAGCGTTTCGCCTCGTGCTCGCGCAGGACCTCCATCGGGTCGCGGTCGCGCAGCAGCGGGCGATGATTGCGGTTGGCGACGCGCCGCGCGATGACGCGCAGATCGGTCTTCAGCCACACGGTGACGGCCTTTTGCTTGATGATGTCGTGGGTGGCGGGCTGCACGAAGGCCCCGCCGCCGGTCGCCAGTATCTGCGGCCCGTCGTCGAGCAGACGCGAAATCACCTTCTGCTCGCCGTCGCGAAAGCCCGCCTCGCCAAAGGCGGCAAAGATGTCGGAGACGCTGAGGCCCGCGGCCTTTTCGATCTCTTCGTCGGCATCACGGAAGGGCACGGCCAGGGCTTCGGCCAGCCGACGGCCCACTGTGGTCTTGCCCACACCCATCAGCCCCACCAGCGCCACCGGGCGCGGCAGGATCAGACGCGGTTCAGTCGGTTTCGAGGTCTCAGGCACGACGCGCGCGCCCCGTGCGCGGAAAAACGATATGCATGCAGGTGCTTTACACGATGTTGGCCCGATTTAGCCAGTCATAAACCAAATTGCTTTGATAGTGCCCCAGATCGTTCCAAGGACGGTTAATCGTCCCCGTTTCGAAAGCCAGACCATGCGTCCCGATCCGCTCACCGCTTTTTTTGAGATGCTCAGCGTCGAACGCAATGCCTCACCGCGCACGCGTGAGGCCTATGGTCAGGACCTGCTCGATTTGCGTAATCATGCGAACGTCGATGCCGACGGGCTTTTGACGCTCGGCGAAAGCGATATTGCCGGGTTTTTTGCGGCGCTCGATGCGCGCGGACTGGCCTCATCGACGCTTCAGCGTAAGCGCGCCGCCGTGCGGCAATTCTATCGCTTCTGCGTGCGCGAAGGGCTGAGCGACACCGACCCCAGCCGCAAGATCGCCGCCGCCAGAAAAGGCCGGCCCCTGCCCAAAATCCTCAGCCGCCAAGAGGTGGACGCCCTGATCGCCGCTGCCGACGCGAAGGACGCGCATCAGGCCATCCGCCTGCAATGCCTGATCGAGATCGCCTATGCCTCAGGGATGCGGGTGTCGGAGATCGTCGCCCTGCGCCTTGATGCCGTACAAAAAGACCCGGCCTATCTGATCGTCAAGGGCAAGGGGGGCACTGAGCGGCTGGTGCCGCTCAATCCGTCGGCGCGCGCGGCGATTAAAGACTATCTCGACATCCGACCGTTGTTTCTGGGGGCGAAAGACAAGGCTAACCCCTATCTTTTCTGCTCACGCGGAGCCGAAGGGCACCTGACGCGCCGCCGGGTGGGGCAGTTGCTGGACGAGGCGGCGCTTGAGGCCGGGATCGACCCGGCGCGCGTCTCACCGCACGTCCTGCGTCATGCCTTTGCCACCCACCTGCTCGAAGGCGGGGCCGACCTGCGCGTCGTGCAAACGCTTCTGGGGCACGCCGACATTTCGACGACGCAGGTCTATACCCATGTGGCGACCGAACGGCTGAAAGAGGTGGTTGAAACGCATCACCCCCTGTCGAAACGCCGCACTGGGTAAGCGATTCCTGAGCCCTTGTCCCTTTGGGCATATTGCTCCTCGCCGCGACTTGGGCTAAACGCCAAGGTTTGTAACGGAACCTGAGTCCCGGAAGATCATGCGCCATTATCTCGAATTCGAACGTCCGATCGCCGATCTGGAAGCCAAGATCGAGGAATTATCGGCCCTGTCGTCTTCGGGAGGGGCTAATCTCGACACCGAAATCCGCGCCCTGCGTGAGCGCACCCAGGTACTGATCAAGGAAACCTACGACCGCCTTGAGCCGTGGCAAAAGACCATGGTCGCCCGCCACCCGGAGCGTCCGCATCTGGTCGATTATCTGAGCGGCCTGATCGAAGACTTTGTGGAACTGCGCGGTGACCGCAAATTCGGCGACGATCAGGCGATTGTCGGCGGCCTGGGGCGTTTTCGCGGGCGCTCTGTGGTCGTGATGGGCCATGAAAAGGGCCACGACACCAATTCGCGCCTGCGCCACAATTTCGGCATGGCGCGCCCGGAAGGCTACCGCAAGGCGGTGCGCCTGATGGATATGGCCGAACAGTACGGCCTGCCGGTGATCACCTTTGTCGATACGGCCGGGGCCTATCCGGGCATCGGGGCCGAGGAACGCGGTCAGGCCGAGGCCATTGCGCGTTCGACCGAGCGCGGCCTGACGCTGAAGGTGCCGTTTGTCGCCACCGTCACCGGCGAGGGCGGGTCGGGCGGGGCGATTGCGTTGGCGGCTGCCAACCGCGTGCTGATCCTTGAACACTCGATCTATTCGGTCATCTCGCCGGAAGGCGCGGCCTCGATCCTGTGGCGCGACGGTTCGCGCGCCAAGGACGCCGCCGATCAGATGAAGATCACCGCCACCGACCTGCTGAAACTGGGGATCGTCGATCGCATCATCGAAGAACCCGCCGGCGGCGCGCACGCCGACAAGGACGCGGCGATCAAAAAGGTCGGCGATGTGGTGGAATCCGAGCTTCAGGCGCTGGATTATCTGTCGCCGGATCAGCTTGTGGCCCAGCGCGCCGAACGCTTCTACAAGATCGGCCAGACGGGGCTGGTTTAAGTCAGATCCTTATCCGGAACCCGGAAAACACCCCGAATACAGTCGGAGTTCCGGACACAAATTTGAATGTGTGTCTTCGTATTGAAAGCTGAGGTTTCGTAAGCCGCCTCGCCTTCAAGAAATGCGCCCTTTACCGTATCGAAAGCCTGAAGATTTTCTTTTTCTCTGGCATCGTGGAGGAGGTTCACGACGGCGCAATCGAGATTATGCCGTTTACGTTTGGTGTCATTGCGTGGCATTTGGGCGCCGCCCAGCAAGTCCAAAAGCTCGTACAAGGATTTCAAGCGCTCATAAGCGCTTTGTATCTGTAAAATGCCACCGGACGTGGTGAGGTCCAGACAAAATCTAAGGTCTATTACCGCACCAATTACGGCTGGATGTTTTATATGCGAGTTTGGGCGTGCAGATGTTTCCTGTGCCCATGCTAAACCCCGTTTAGGGTTTGCCTCCCAGAAATAAATGCCGTGCCCCAACCAGTCGTAATCGTTTTGGCTGGTTCGGAAAGGTTGCCCGTTTAACAGACCGTCTGCCACGGCTTGATCGCAGCCATGGTAGGCAAGCACGAATGAGGCGCTAAGTCTGTGCAATAGGCTTATTTCTTATATTTACTGCTCAGCTTGCCTGATTTGGTCAGGATGCCAATTCGCTGCAAAGTCGCCAGCGCTGCCGCTTTGGAACGTGTCGCTTTTTTTCCGTAGGCCTCAGAAGCCTTCAGAAATTGCTCTAGATCATCCTTTTCAGAAACGGGATGCGTTTTGTGGGCTTGGCGGGCGACTGACATAGCGGCACTCTGTCTGCGTTCGATTGTAAATTACAATAGAATGCCGCTTATGTACAGGTGGGGGACAAATACTAAAACTCCACCGTCTTCGGCGCATCGCCCTTGGCGAAGGTCAGGCTTCTGGTCACGCCGTTGAGTCGCACATTGACCAGTCCCACGCCGGTTTTGCGCGAGTTCGGCAACAGGCCATAGGCAACGATCACGCTCTTGGGCACGTGGTCCAGCTTGCCCTTGAAGGTGAATTGCAGGTCGTCGCCCCAGGCTTCGTAGGCAAAAAAGTCGAACCTCTGACCATTGATCGTGAAGGCGTCGCGCAGGTGGGCTTCCAGCGCCTTAAGGGCGTCGGGATCATCTACGGAAGGCTGCGCGTCGGGGGCCAGTTCGACCAGCTCCGGCTCGCTGTCGTGCGCCGACAGGGTATGGATCACCGTCACCGTGCCGTCAGCGGCGATTTCGACCACACTCAGCGTATGATGGCCGCGATGCGCCAGCGTCGGAGAGGCGAGCATCAGGGCCACCCCTCCGAGCAGGAAACCGCGTCGGATCACTTCTTGTCCGCCTTTTTGGGCTGGGTTTTCAGGCTGTCCGGCGTGACGACCAGATCGTCGTCCTTCATACGATTGGGGCCGTCTTCGCCTTCGCGGACCTCAAAGCGTTGCTCGTCGATCTTGCGCGGGAAGGCGTTGTTGGAGACGTCGGCGTCCGCCGTTTCCCACAGCGGGTCGATGACCGCCTGTTTCAGCGTCTTCAGCGTCGCGTGCTGCCACGTGACCTGCGCTGGATTATAGCGCCAGACCTCGGCCGGGATGCGCACGGTTTCGGAGGTGCCGTCGGTGTAATCCATCTTGAGGATCACCGGCATGACCAGCCCACCCTTGTTGCGGAAGGTGAAGTTGTAGAAGTTGTCCTTCACCGCCAGCGCTTCTTTCAGGTCCGGGTCGATGTCCTTTTGCAGGTCGGCATACTTCTTCTTCTCCTTGACGGTGGGTTCCCACTTGTCATCGGTATTGTAGTAATCAACCGTGGCCGGATCGGTCTCAACGACCGTCTTGCCGGTATTGCGCGCGGCGGTCAGCGAGTCGGGCTGCGCGTCGTCCTGCACCTTTTCCCAGGCCTTTTCGACGACCGGATCGCGCGTGTTGAGGCGGGCCTTCTTCACATCGGCCAGCTCGATATCCACGTGGTCGGTCGAATAGAACCAGCCGCGCCAGAACCAGTCGAGGTCGGTGCCCGATGCCTCTTCCATGGTGCGGAAGAAGTCGTAAGGGGTCGGGCGCTTGAACTGCCAGCGGCGCGAATACTCCTTGAAGGCAAAATCGAACTTTTCGCGCCCCAGCACGGTTTCACGCAGGATGGTCAGCGCCGCCGCCGGCTTGCCATAGGCGTTGTTGCCGAATTGCGGGATCGATTCCGAATTGGTCATGATCGGCACCTGATTTTCGCTCAGCATGTACTCGACCATCGACTTGGGCTCACCGCGGCGGGTGGGGTAGTCCTTGTCCCATGCCTTTTCGGCCTGAAACTGGAGGAAGGAGTTGATGCCTTCGTCCATCCACGTCCATTGACGCTCGTCGGAATTGACCGTCATCGGGAACCAGATATGGCCGATCTCGTGGATAACCACGCCGATCAGGCCGTATTTGGCGCGTTCCGTATAGGTCAGCTCCCCCGTCTTCTTGTCCTTCACCGGGCGCGGGCCGTTAAAGGTGATCATCGGATATTCCATGCCGCCGACCGGCCCGTTGACCGACTGCGCCGTCGGGTAGGGGTAGGCGAAGGCGAACTTGCCATAGACGTTCAGCGTGTGGGCGATCGACTTGGTCGAATAGGCGTCCCACAGCGGGCGCGCCTCCTTCGGGAAGAAGGACATGGCCATAACGGTCGGGTGCGCTGGGTCGGCATTTTTTACGCCCATGGCGTCCCAGATGAATTTGCGCGACGAGCCGAAGGCAAAATCGCGCACATTGTCGGCCTTGAACTTCCACGTCTTGGTGCCCGTGGCCTTGCCTTTTTCGGCGGCTGCGGCCTCATCGGGTGTCACGACATAGACCGGGGACGTGGCCGTCTTCGCTTCCGTGAAGCGCTTTTGCTGCGCGGCGGTCAGGACCTCGCCGGGGTTAAGCAGTTCGCCGGTGGCTGAGACAACGTGATCGGCAGGGACGGTCAGCTCAACCTCATAGTCGCCGAATTCCAGCGTGAATTCGCCCGAGCCGATAAAGGCCTTGTTGTGCCAGCCTTCATAGTCCGAATAGACGGCCAGACGCGGGAACCACTGCGCCCCCAGAAAGATGCAGTTGCCGTCTTCGCCCGGCTTGGTGAAGCATTCATAGCCCGAACGGCCGCCAACCACGCGGGTTTCGGGCAGGGGCACGCTCCACGCCACGGTAAAGGTCAGGCTTTCGCCCGACTTCAGCGGCTGCGCCAGATCAATACGCATCAGGGTGTCGTTGAGCGTGAAGGGCAGGGCGCTGCCGTCGGCGGCGGTGACCTTGAGGTCGTTAAAGCCGCCTTCCCACACCTGCATCCGCTTGACGCGACGCACTTCGCCCACTGAAATCTCTTTCGACGGCGACACGGTGTCGGTCAGTTGCGCGATCGAATCGCGCTTGTAATTGTTCTGATCGAGCATCAGCCACAGATAGCGCAGCGTATCGGGCGAGTTGTTCTTGTAGGTGACGGTCTGAGTCGCCGTCAGGGTGCGCGTCGCCTCGTTCAGTGAGGCCTTGATGCGGTAATCGACCTTCTGCTGCCAGTAGCGATAGCCCGGCTCACCGGCGGCGTTGCGGTAGTCGGTGGGCGTCGGCCACTCTTCGCCTTCCAACTGACGGAACTTGTCCTCAAAACGGCCCTTGGTCTGTTCGACCGGATCGGCCAGAGCGACGGAGGTGACGGCCGGCAAGGCCAGAACACACGAAGCGAGCAGCAGCTTTTTAAACACGGATGACCCCAGCGAAAACGATGTGCGGACGGGTGAACGGTTTTCCGCATCCCCAATGCCGCAAAAAAGTCTTTATACGTTCCTTTTGAAACGAATTTTGCCGGACGCGCAAGACCTAAGCGCCGCCCCTGTGCGCAAAGCGAACGGGAGGGGGTTAAGCGCCCGGCTTTTCACCGGTGGCGGCGGCCAGCGCCTTTTCCATCGTCACCTGATGCGGATAGGGTATGTAGATGCCCGCCGCGCCGAACTCTTCCTTGACCGATTTCAGCACATCGGCGCGCACCTGACCGTGCTGAGCCACTGTCACCTGCGCCGTTACCTTGACCTGCACGCCGTTGTCGGTGAAGTTCTCGACCCCGGCCCAGACGTCTGGGGTGGACAGGGTGCCGGGGTGCGAACCCGTCACTTTTTTCAGGATGGACAGGGCCTTATCGAGATCGGTGGCGAAATCGACCGTTACCAGTATGGCCAGGGTGCGGTGACCGTAGTGGCTGATATTGATGATGCGGTCGGAAAAGATCTTGGCATTGGGGATATAGACCTTGTGGCTGTCGCCATTGGTCAGTTCGGTCGAAAACAGTCCCAGCCGCCCGACGGTGCCGGTCACATCGCCAATCGTCACCGTATCGCCGATGCGATAGGGTTTTTGTACCAGCAGCATGATGCCTGAGGCGACATTGGACAGCGTCCCTTGCAACGCCAGACCGATGGCCAGAGACGCCGCCCCCAGCACGGTCAGGATCGAGGTCGTCTGCACGCCCAGCCGGTTGAGGATGACCACCAGACCGACCACCATGATCAGCCACCACACCACCTGCGACAGGAACTCCGGCAGGGTGCGGTCGGCGTCGGAATGGGCGTAGCGTTTGGCGGTCCGGCGCACCGTGTTCGACAGCCACTGCGACAGGAACAGGGTGACCATCAGGATCAGGGCGGCGATCAGCAGGTTCGACAGAAACTCCGAATGCTGCGTCAGGTCACCCCAGAAGGTTTGCACATTGCTGACGAAATAGCTGAAACGCTGCGGAATATCACGAAAATCGAACGTCATATCCTTGCCTCACAGGCCGCTGAAATAGGTCTTGGCTTCGGGCCGCCACAGGGCTTTCAGCTCGGCATAGGGCACAACATAATAGATGCCCATACAGGCGCCCATGACATGCGGCAGGTCGCTGCGGCTGAAGACCAGCCCCTTGTCGTTAAACGAGGTTTGGTAGTCATAACCGACGTCGTCGGCCAGACATTCCGGGATCGACCGGTCTCCGACAAACCACGGTGACTGTGGCGATAACTTCGCTTTGAGCCTTTGGAAGGCGGGCGTCTCCGGGCGCTCATCACCGGGGGCCCAGCCGGGCGGCGTGACATACAGGTTGAGCAACTGATCGGCATTAAGATACCCGCCCCGCTTGAGGTCATACATGGTGATCCCCCAGCTATTGTTCGGGTGCGCGCCACCGCAATAGGTCGATCCGGCGCTTTCGACGGCCATCAGGCTGGAGGACACGTAAACGACCTTATCGGAGAAATCCTCAAAGCCGCCGGTCGTGCCCGCGCCGACAAAACCGGTCTGAGAGAGGCAATCCAGAGCGTTCTCCACCCGGAAAAACCGTTCAATATCCAAGGTTGCATTGACCTTGGCAAGGACCGCCGGATCAGGATGCCGCGTCAGTTGCAGATAGTGTACGCCGGTCGCCTTGTCTGTAACGGTCCGATAGGCGATCTGTCCGGCGCTGATCTCCGGCCCATAGACGTTGTTTTGATTGACGCGGCGGGCGCGGAACGGGTCGTTACGCGCCAGTTCGCCTCTCCCCTGATTGAGCGTGTCGTCAACTGCGTAAAGATCCCCCGGTTGGGTGAGGCTCAGGGTCGAAGTCAAAGACCGCGTCACGTTCTTCGTAAGGGTAACCGGCAGGCTGGCCTTCTTGCCCCTGGCGGTCCATGTGCCGGTTAATCCTGCGGATGCCGGTTTGAGAGTGAGTGTCCCCGTGACCGGGCAATCCGGCCCTACGAAGCAGCCGGGGTGTTCCTGAAAGGTGAGGGCGGTACCACTGGCTTTCAGTGAGATAAGGGAACGATAGCGCGTGTAATAGTATTGACCAATATAGACGGTCTTGCCCTTTACCGTGGCGGATCGCAGTTCCACAACAACGGGACTTTTACCGATGGTCCCCTCGTACACCGTCTGGGTGACCGTGTCGGCGTGGGCCGTAGTGGCCATGAGAAGACCGAGCCCAAAGACCACACTTGCCAGTAATTTCATGATCAATCCCCCTCTGCTGTCGTGGATCGGGTTTTACGCCGCTGTCTGAAAAAGTCTTTTAGCACCTGACCCGTCTCGGCCTCAAGCACGCCGCCGGTGACCTCGGGGGCCCAGTGGCAGGTCGGCTGCGCAAAAAAGCGCGGACCGCTTTCGACCGCGCCGCCCTTGGGGTCGGAGGCCCCATATATCACCCGTCCGATACGGGCGTGCGACAGCGCGCCGGCGCACATGGCGCACGGTTCCAGCGTCACATAGAGCCACAGATCGGTCAGGCGATAATTGCCGACAACCTGCCCCGCCGCGCGTAAAGCCAGTATTTCAGCGTGCGCCGAAGGGTCATTAAGACTAATGGGTGCATTTTTTGCGCGCGCAATGATGGTTTTACTTGACGGATCGTAGATTAAAGCGCCTATCGGCACCTCGCCGGCCTGGGCGGCCTTTTCGGCCTCGTCCAGCGCCAGACGCATCAGGGTTTCGTCAGTCATGTCCTGTGGGGAATCCATAGGGGTTGATGACCGGCAAACCGCTGCGGCGTCAAGTTAAAAGGCCCTGCGTGAGCAGGCCCAGTCAGGAAAATGATGATGTCTGAAGACCAAAATACCCCCGAATCCGCCGCTCCGACCGAGAGCGTTGCCGGCGACGCCACCCCCAAAAAATCCTACGTCAAAAAGCCTGCGGCCAAGAAAGGCCCGGCTGACAAGTCTTTTGGTAAGCCCGCGCGCCCGCCGGAGCGCATTGCCAAGGTGCTGGCGCGTGCCGGTCTGGCCTCGCGCCGCGAAGTCGAGCGCCTGATTGGTTTGGGTAAGATCGCCGTCAATGGCCGCCTGCTCGATACCCCGGCGACCACCGTGTCGCCCGATGACCTGATCACCGTCGAAGGCAAGCCGATCCGCAAGGCCGAGCCCACCCGCGTGTGGCGCTATCACAAGCCGGTCGGCCTGATGACCACCCATCAGGACCCGCAGGGCCGCCCCACCGTCTTCAATTCGCTGCCGCAGGAACTGCCGCGCGTGATTTCGGTGGGTCGCCTCGACATCAATTCCGAAGGCCTGCTGCTGCTGACCAATGACGGCGAACTGGCGCGCGCGCTGGAACTGCCGACGACCGGCTGGACGCGCGTCTATCGCGTGCGGGCGCTGGGGCGCACCACGCAGGCGGCGCTCGACACGCTGAAAGCCGGCGTGACGGTCGAAGGCGTGCAATACGGCCCGATCGAAGCCAGGCTGGACAAGGCGCAGGAAAAGGCTGATGGCCGCGCCAATCTGTGGATCACCGTGTCGCTAAACGAAGGCAAGAACCGCGAAGTCCGTAAGGTGCTCGACAGCCTGGGCCTGAAGGTCAACCGCCTTATCCGTCTGGCCTATGGCCCGTTCCAGCTCGGCGATATCGAGCCGGGCGAGGTTGAGGAAATCGGCCCGCGCGTCGTGCGCGAACTGCTGGGGGACAAGATCGACCCGCGCAACCTGCCGTCGGAAAGCGAGACCCAGACGCGCACGCCGATGCGCCTGCGCCGGACCGAAGGCGAGGGCGCGCCGCGCACCGGCCGTCGCGGCGGCGGCGAACGCTTTGCGCCGAAGGGCGAAGGCCGTGAGGAACGCCGTGAGCGCCCGCTCAGCCGCGACGAGGCCTTCCGCCGCAAGTACGAGGCCAAGGAATTTGGCGAGCGCGATTTCGATGAACGCCCGCGCTTTGACGGTGACGGGCAGGCGCGTGATCGCCGTCCGGAACGCGAAGAGCGCGAATGGACGCCGCGCGCCGAGCGTCCCAGACGAGACTTCAACACCGGCGAGTTCAAGCCGCGCAGCGAAGGCAGCTTCAAACCGCGTGGTGACCGTCCGCAGCGTGATTTCAAACCGCGTGGTGAGGGCGACTTCAAGCCGCGTGGGGAACGCAGCTTTGGCGACAAGCCGCGCTTTGACAAGCCGCGTGGCGAACGCCCGGCGGGTGACCGTCCGCAGCGTGATTTCAAACCGCGTGGGGAACGCAGCTTTGGCGACAAGCCGCGCTTTGATAAGCCGCGTGGCGAGCGCCCCGCGGGTGACCGTCCGCAGCGTGACTTCAAGCCGCGTGGCGAGGGTGATTTCAAGCCGCGTGGTGAGCGTAACTTTGGCGACAAGCCGCGCTTTGACAAGCCGCGTGGCGAACGCCCGGCGGGTGACCGTCCGCAGCGTGACTTCAAACCGCGTGGCGAAAGTGACTTCAAGCCGCGCGGTGAGCGTAGCTTTGGTGACAAGCCGCGCTTTGATAAGCCGCGTGGTGAACGTCCGGCGGGTGACCGTCCGCAGCGCGATTTCAAACCGCGCGGTGAAGGCGACTTTAAACCCCGTGGCGAACGCAGCTTCGGCGACCATCCGGCGGGCAAGGCGTTTGGCGGCAAGCCCGGTGGTGGCAAGTCCTTCGGGGGCAAGCCGGGTGGCTTTAAACCCGGTGGTCGTCCGGGCGGCTTCGCCGGTAAGGGCGCGCCGCGCAAGCCGCGCCCGGAGTAGGTCCGCATGCGTATCGTCGGTGGTGAGTTTCGCGGGCGCGCTCTGAGCGCCCCCGAAGGCCAGAACACCCGCCCGACCTCGGACCGGGCGCGTCAGGCCGTGTTCAACATTCTGGAGCACGCGGACTTCGCCCCCAACCTCAATGGGGCGCGGGTGATGGACGTGTTTGCCGGTTCCGGCGCGCTGGGGCTTGAGGCCATGTCGCGCGGGGCGGCGTTTTGTCTGTTTGTCGATACGGATGACGCGGCGCGCGGCGCCATCCGCGACAATGTCGAAGCGTTTGGCCTGTTTGGCGTCACGCGCATCCACCGCCGCGACGCCACGCAACTGGGCGTGCGCCCCGGCGGCGCGTCGGAAGCCTTCGATCTGGTGTTTATGGACCCGCCCTACCGTAAGGGTTTGGTACAGCCGGCGCTGGAGGCGTTGCGAAACGGGAACTGGCTGAGCGATGAGGCCTTGATTGTGGCAGAGATGGCCGCCGATGAGGACTTTTTTGCCACGGAACTGTGGCAAATAATCGACACCCGAACCTATGGTCCGGCGCAGGTTTTGTTCCTGAAACAAAAAATTCTTACGAATTTTTAACTGATCAAATTATTGATTTATATAATTTAATTCAAAAACCATCGTCTTTGTGTGGCCAAATTAACCCATTGGCCGGATTTTTCATATTGACGAGTTTTTTATTGTGTCCCCAATATGTCCTTAACAAGGTGTAAACCGCGCCGTCAGGCACGATTAATGCACCGAAGCCCCAGCAAGGGGCGGGACTGAACTGTTATAAATGGGGTGATGTTATGACGGCAGAAGCGATCAAGCTTGAAGGCGGTAAGAAGCGCCGCGACGGCCTGAAGGTTATTCTGATGGCCGGTCTGAGTGTTCAGGCGTGGGCCTTCCTGATGGGTGTCGGGATTATTGTTCTCAACGTAACGCGTTGATTTTGCAGCCTGTGGCGTTCGCCGCGGGTTTTTTTATGACTGATTTCGACCGGGGGCGAGGTTCAGGGGGAAACTGATCTTGCCAGCCCGGTTGTGGGTCTGACCTAAAAGCTCCGGTCTGACGGGACATCAGACCGCATGAGCCGACGGGGGAGTGGGGCTTAAGGGTGAGTACGCCGGATGAGGCGCGCTCACCCTGATCGCCCTTGGAAATGGCACCGCGATTATAGGTCGTGAAAGCTTTTCCGCTTGATACTGCCCGCCTGTGTCCAAAGCGGTAGAAACCACAGATTTCACAGATTAACCGCGTTGCGGTGCCAGCACCGGCGCGCAGCGCCCTTCTGTGCTTTTGAGGGCGGGGACTCTTTTTCACCACGGATAGACACGGATGGCGGCTTTGCCGCCGACACGGATATCCGTGCCAGACGAACGCAGTTCGTCCTCCGTGTCTCTCCGTGGCTAAATAATACCATTTGACGGGCCGCTTTTTTGATGGTTTTGGCCACGAAAAACACCAAAAGCACGAACAACGTTCGAAAACTGGATATGCCTCGGCCGACGAGCGCTGCACAGCGTGCGATCCGTCTGTTTTTCAGGCGCTTCGCGCAAAAAAGCGCTGCGACACCGTTCGTGCTTTTGATGTTTTTCGTGGCAAAACTCTACCGCCGACCGAACAGCTTTTCGATATCTTTCAGCTTCAGCTCGACATAGGTCGGGCGGCCGTGATTGCACTGGCCCGAATGCGGTGTGGCTTCCATCTGACGCAGCAGGGCGTTCATTTCGGAGGCCGACAACCGCCGCCCGGCGCGCACCGAATTGCGACAAGCCATATTGCCGCAGATTTCGGCCATCCGCTCTTTCAGGATCAGGGCCTGACCGTTTTCGGCAATGTCGTCGGCCAGGTCGCGGATCAGCCCGGCCACGTCACCGTCGCCGATCAGGGCCGGGACTTCGCGCACCAGAATCGTCGCCGGGCCGAAGCTTTCGATCATCAGGCCAAAGCCTTCCAGATCGTCGCGCCGCGCCATCAGGCGGCTGACATCGGCGGGGTCGAGATCGACGATTTCCGGGATCAGCAGGGTCTGACGCGCCACATTGCCTTCGGCCATCATGGTCTTCATACGCTCATAGACCAGCCGTTCGTGGGCCGCGTGCTGATCGACGATGATCAGGCCGTCTTTGGTCTGCGCCAGAATGTAGGTCTCGTGCAACTGCGCCCGCGCGGCCCCCAGCGGATAGGCTTCGAATTCCGGCGGCAGAGGTTGCGTCAGGGCCGACAAATCAATGCCCATTTCGGTGACGCCGATATCTGCGGGCATATCCATGACCGGTGCGGCGGTAACAAGGTCTCTTTCGACTCTGGCCGACGGGGCAAAGGTCAGGTCGGCATTCCACGCCGGTTGATAGTTCGGGTGCGGCTGCTCCGGCGTGGCATAGGCGCGGGGTTGATAGCCTCCGTTGAGGGACAAGGTCGGCTGCATCGGCGCGCGATAGCCCGACGATAGCGGATTGAAGGCGCTGAGCGCCTGATCGGCGACGGTGGTCGCGGCGCGATGCCCGGCCGAGGCCAGCGCATGTTTCAACGCACCTATGATCAGGCCGCGCACCAGATTGGGGTCGCGGAAGCGCACCTCAGCCTTGGCCGGGTGGACGTTGACGTCGATATCCTGCGGGTCGGTCTCGACATAAAGCACCGCCATCGGGTGGCGGTCGCGCGCCAGAAAATCGGCATAGGCCCCGCGCAGCGCCCCGGTCAGCAGCTTGTCGCGCACCGGGCGGCCATTGACGAACAGGTATTGATGCTGGGCATTGCCGCGCGAAAAGGTCGGCAGGCCCGCATAGCCGGTCAGCCGGACGCCCTCGCGCTGCTGATCAATCAGCAGGGCATTGTGGCCGAAATCATCGCCAAGCAGCGCGGCAAGGCGCTTCAGACGCCCCTCAAATCCGGCCTCTTCGGGATAGAGGCGCAAGGACCGCTTGCCATCCAGCGTCAGCGAAAAGCCGACATCCTCGTGCGCCATGGCCTGCCGCTTGACCTCTTCGCTGATGGCCATGTTCTCGGCGCGGTCGGTCTTCATGAACTTCAGGCGCGCCGGGGTGGCGTAAAACAGGTCTTTCAGCTCGACCCGCGTGCCGTGCGGGCGCGAAAAGGCGGCGGGCCGCAGCGGCGACATCGCCCCGGCATCGACCGTAATGGCAATCGCCCCATCCATGCCCTTGGCACGCGAGGTGATGTCCAGCCGCGCCACCGAGCCCATGGACGGCAGGGCTTCACCGCGAAAGCCGAGCGTCTGGATATGCAGCAAATCCCAGGTGCCGTCGGCCTGCGGTTTGAGCTTGGAAGTGGCGTGGCGTTCGACCGCCAGCGGCAGGTCGTCGGCGTCCATGCCGCGGCCGTTATCCTCGATCAGGATGCGCGACAGGCCGCCCATATCGGCGAAAATGTCGATCTGCGTCGCGCCGGCGTCGATGGCGTTTTCGACCAGCTCCTTGATGGCCGAAGCCGGACGCTCGACCACCTCGCCGGCGGCGATGCGGTTGATGGTGTCCTGAGGCAGGCGGGAAATATGAGCCATTGACCCAATTTAGGTGAGTCCGGTGACGGGGGCAATGTCGGGAAGGTTTTGGCCACGAAAAACACCAAAATCACGAACGCTGAGCCGTAACGCCGCCCGCGCCCGAAGGCCCTTACGGTTTGTGCGGTAAGACAGGTGAGGGCGCTTCGCGCCGCAAGGTTTGCCACGGATGCACACGGATGGCGGCTTCGCCGCCGACACGGATATCCGTGCCAGACGAACGAAGTCGTCATCCGTGTCTATCCGTGGTTCAAAAAGAGTCCCGCGCCTGATGTCAGCAAGAGGTGTGAACCACAGATTTCACAGATGGGCGCTGCGCGCCGGTCGGGTGACAAGGGCACGGATAATCTGTGGCATCTGTGAAATCTGTGGTTTCTCCTGTTTCTGCATGAGTCGTGACGCCCGTGGGCTTTTAAGGAATGTCTTGCACCGCGGATGGCGGCTTCGCCGCCGACACGGATATCTGTGCCAGACGAACGCCCTTCGTCATCCGTATCTATCCTTGGTTCAAAAGAGTCTCGCTCGCGATGTCAGTAAGAGGTGTGAACCACAGATTTCACAGATTTCACAGATGGGCGCTGCGCGCCGGGTGAGTGACACGGGCACGGATAATCTGTGAAATCTGTGAAATCTGTGGTTTCGATCTTAAGGCATAAACCCAAACGAAAAAAGGGCCGCCATGCGGCAGCCCTTTGAAACCTCAATGTCTTACGGCTTACAGGCCCGGCAGCTTGAAGGACTTTTCCTTCTTCTGCTCTATGGTCACCTTGCCGTTGCCCAGCAACGTCTTGATGCGCGCCGCTTCCGATTCCGGGTCGAGCGCATTGACTTCACCGGCCAGCACCGAGTTGGTCGAAGGCGCCGGTGCCGGGGTCGCGTCCTTTTTCCAGAACAGGATCTTGTCGGCGAAGCTCTCTTCCTTATAGGCCAGATCGCCAAATTCATCGTCCACGACGTAGCGGGCCAGCGGATCAGCCTTATCGGCCCCGGCCTTGGTGGCCAGCACCTTTTCGCCTTCGGAACGGGTGATGGCCTGACGCTGACCCAAAAGGGCCTCACGCGCCGCGCTTTCGGGTTGCAGTTCCTGCGCGCGGGGCTCACCCGGCGCGGGCGGGCGCAGCGCGAAATCCGGCGGCACCACCAAAGGCGCCTTGGTCACGACGCGAAATTCGTCCGGCACGACCTTGTTCAGGCCCAGCGCGCTCTTGGTCGATTCGCACCCCGTCAGACCGACGCCGGCGATCAGCACCAGACCCGCCACTACTTTGACCGACTTCATTCTTCGCTCCGCATTATCCGTGCCCTTTTTCAGAAGGGGCCGGAGAGTGTTACTTGCTTTTCGCCGCCCTGCCAAGGGTCCGCGTTTAACCTTGTTTCGACTCTTCCCGATTGAGGAAGAAGACGTCGATGAACAACAGGGCCACGCCGATATTGATGGCGGCGTCGGCGATGTTGAACACCCACGGAAAGCCCAGCCCCGAAAAATCGAGAAAATCGACCACGCCGCCGTAGATGATACGGTCGATGGCGTTGCCGATGGCTCCGCCCGCCACTAGAGCCAGCCCCAGACCGAGGACGCGCCGGTTGGTACGGCGGACCCAGTCGATCAGGAAGGCCGACACGACCAGCGAAAACAGGGTGAGCAGCCAGCGGCCGATCCCTTCCGAATGGAAGAAACCGAAGCTGACGCCCTTGTTCCACACCATGCTGAACGAGAAGAAGGGCAAAATCTTGACCTGTCCGAGACTGGGCAGTTGCAGACCGTATAAAATCCAGTTCTTGCTGATCTGATCGAGGATCAGGCCGATCAGGCCGATCAGCAGCATCTGCCGCCCCAGCGGCGTGGTGTGCGGCGGGGCGAAGTGGGTTTTGAGTTTGGTGTGAAGGTCAGTCATGATTGGCCGTCGATGCAGAAGATAAGCACCTCCCCTGATGTCAGGGGAGGGTGGATCGGCGCGTGAGCGACGAGACGGGTGGGGTTAATCCCGTCGCATAACCCCCCTCCGGCTAAAGCCGGTATCCCCCCTGATATCAGGGGGGAGGCGGGACGACTAGCCCCCATGCGCGGCATCCCATTCGGCGACGGCGGCGGCGTCGCGCAAAGAGAGGTCCGGATAGCGCGGGTCCGAGCCCACTTCGGGCAGGATGCGCCACGACCGCTGGCACTTGTTGCCGTGCGCAATGTGCACCACGACCGACACGTCCTTCACCTCGTTCAGGCGGAAGGCGTCGTCCGGGCCCACCGAGGCCGACAGCACGGCCTGAGACGTGCGGAAGACCTCCGCCGCGTCAATCCCGTCAAAGGCCGCCAGCAGCGGTTCGGAGTCGATAAACACCGTCGGCGCGGCTTCGAGCGCCGAGCCGATCACCTTGTCGCGGCGCTTCTCTTCCAGAGCGGCGGTAACGACCGACAGCACCTCTTCGATCTTGCCCCAGCGCGTCGCTTCGGCGGCATTGTGCCATTCGGCAGGCACGGCGGGCAGGGTGCGATAGAGGTTTTCCGTTGCGTCCGGATAGCGATAGCTCCACGCCTCTTCGGTGGTGAAGGCCATGATGGGCGACAACCAGGCCGTCAGGCGCTCAAACAGGATGTTGAGCACCGTGCGGCAGGCGCGGCGCTTCACGTCCGATGGCTTGTCGCAATAGAGGCTGTCCTTGCGGATGTCGAAATAGAGCGACGACAGGGTCTGGGACGCGAAATCGGCCACCGGGCGGATGACGCCCGCGAAGTCATAGGCGTCATAGGCGGCGCGCACCCTGGCATCCAGCTCATGCACGTGGTGCAGGATGTAGCGTTCCAGCGACGGCATGTCCTGATAATCGACGGCCTCAGCGTCCGTATAGCCGTTCAGCGCCCCCAGCAGGTAGCGCAGCGAATTGCGCAGCTTGCGATAGGCGTCCACGGTCGTCTGGATGATCTGTTTACCGATGCGCAGGTCGTCGGAATAGTCGGACAGCGCGACCCACAGGCGCAGGATTTCGACGCCCGATTCCTTGGCGATGTCCTGCGGGGCGACGACATTGCCCTTGGACTTCGACATCTTCTCACCCTGTTCGTCGAGGACGAAACCGTGGGTCAGGACGGCCTTATACGGCGCACGGCCGCGCGTGCCGCAGCTTTCCAGCAGCGACGACTGGAACCAGCCGCGGTGCTGATCCGAGCCTTCGAGATAGAGGTCGGCGGGGCTGTGGGTGTTGTCGCGGCCTTCCAGTGTGAAGGCGTGGGTCGAACCGGAGTCGAACCACACATCGAGGATGTCCGTGACCTTCTCATAGTCGGCCGGATTGTAGCCGTTGCCCAGAAAATCCTCGTCCGGGCGCGTAAACCAGGCGTCGGCCCCCTCAGACGCGATCAGCTTGATGATGCGATCGTTGACGGCCTCGTCCTTCAGCGGCTCACCGGTCTTTTTATCGACGTACATGGCCAGCGGCGTGCCCCAGTTGCGCTGACGGCTGATCAGCCAGTCGGGGCGGGTTTCGACCATGCTGCCGATACGGTTGCGGCCCTGATCCGGGTAGAAGGCGGTCTCACTGATGGCCTTGAGCGCTGTGGCGCGCAGGTTGGTCTCACCGTCCATGCGGATAAACCCCCGATTCTTAGGATCTAGTGGTTTATCCATAGAGATAAACCACTGGGGGGTGTTGCGGAAGATGACCGGGGCTTTGGAGCGCCACGAATGCGGATAGGAGTGATCGACGCGACCGCGCGCCAGCAGGTTACCGGCTTCGATCAGTTTTTCCATTACCACCTTATTGGCGTCGCCGAACTTGCCGGCCTTCTTGCCCTCGGTTTCAAGGACTTTCAGACCCGCAAACAGCGGCACATGCGGGTAGTAGGCCCCATCGGGGTCCACGGTGTCGGGGATGGAATCCAGCGAATAGCCATGCTTCAGCCACACCAGATAGTCGTCCGCGCCGTGGCCGGGCGCCGTGTGCACAAAGCCGGTACCGGCGTCATCCGTGACGTGATCGCCCGCCAGCATGGGCACGTCGAAACCGTAGCCTTCGTCAAGTGCGGCCAGCGGGTGGGCGAGGGTGAGGCCATCGCAATCGACATCGGCCTGAACCAGAGTCCATGCGGTGATATTGCCTGCCGTGCGCACGGATTCAGCCAGCTTTTCGGCGACAATCAGGCGGTCACCGACCTTGGCCCACGGCGCGAAACCGAGCGTTTCCTCTGAGGCCACTTCGGTCACTTCATACAGCGAATAGCTGATCTTGGGGTTGAAGCTGACGGCGCGGTTGGCCGGGATGGTCCACGGTGTGGTGGTCCAGATGACGACGGAAGCGGTGGAGGGGGCGTTCAGAGCGGAGTCATCCCCCTCCGTCGGCGACGCTGCGCGCGCCGCCACCTCCCCATCTTCGCCTGACGGCTCGACAGGGAGGAGGGGTTTCACCGGGAACTTCACCCAGATGGTCGGGCTCGTGTGCGGGTGGTATTCGACCTCGGCGTCGGCCAGAGCCGTGCGTTCGACCGGCGACCACATGACGGGCTTTGAGCCGCGATAAAGCTGACCTGACATCAGGAACTTGTGGAACTCCGCCGTCACCTTCGCTTCGGTGTCGAAATCCATGGTGGCGTAGCGTTCGTCCCAGTCGCCTAAGACTCCCAGACGCTTGAACTCTTCGCGCTGCACACCGATCCATTCGGCGGCGTATTCGCGGCAGGCCTTGCGGAACTCGGCGGCGGGCACCTCGTCCTTCTTGCGGCCCCTGGCGCGGAACTGCTCCTCGATCTTCCATTCGATGGGCAGGCCGTGGCAGTCCCAGCCGGGGACGTAATCGACGTCATAGCCCATCAGGAACTTCGAGCGCACCACGAAGTCCTTGAGGATCTTGTTCAGCGCGTGGCCGATATGGATATTGCCGTTGGCGTAGGGCGGGCCGTCGTGCAGCACGAAGAGGGGGGCGTTCTTGGCCTGACGCGCCTTGCGCACGCTGTGGTACAGGTCGGACTCTTCCCACTTTTTCAGCATTTCGGGCTCGGCCTTGGGCAGGCCGGCGCGCATCGGGAAGGCGGTTTCAGGCAGGAAGACGGTTTCGCGGTAATCGCGTGAAGGGTTTTCGGACATGAATCCTGATATCTCTGGGAGGGGATACGGTCAAATAAGGCGTGGCGATGTACTCCCAGCGCAAGACCCGGTGCGGGTGGCTTACGCTGGGCTTCAAATTCGAAGCTGCGCCCGTATCGTCAACATGGAGGCAGCGTTTATCAGAGGCCGCCGGAATTGCCTAGAGCGGAATGGTTTCTAATAGACATTCCGCTCAAGCCGCCAAGGTGGCGAGGCCCGCACCCGGCGAAGGGCCAAACAAAGACAGGGAAAGAAAAGTGGATTTAGCCATCGCATGTGGGGGTGCGGGTTCATTGTTAAAGCGCCTCCCCTAATTTTAGGGGAGGTGGATTTTGGAGCGTAGCGACAAAAGACGGTGGGGTTAATACCACCGCTTTAACCCCACCCGGCGCTACGCGCCACCCTCCCCTGAAATCAGGGGAGGTGCTTTGCATTGAGCGAGCGCTGATCCTGACAAAAACTGTCAGCACGGCTTGTAACCTCCGCTCAGGAGGTGCCCATGCGCAAGGTCGATCTGAAACGCGAGCGCAAGCCGCTCTATACCGCTCCCGCCGGTCAGTTTGTGCTGATCGACGTGCCGCCACTGCCGTTCCTGATGATTGACGGCCACGGCGACCCCAATGGCGACGGCTTTGCCGAGGCCATGCAGGCGCTGTTTTCGGTGGCCTATGGGCTGAAATTCATGAGCAAGGTCGAATGCGACCTCGATTACAGCGTGCCGCCGATGGAGGGGCTGTGGTGGGCCGATCGTTTCGAGCGCTTCTATGACCGCGACAAAGACCTGTGGTCGTGGCGGATCATGGTGCCGCAGCCGGACGCCATCACGCCGGATATGTTTGCCCGCGCCGTGGTCGGGGCCGGGCGCAAGGGCAAGGGCGGCACAGCTCTGGGGCGCTTACGGCTCGAGACCTGGGCCGAGGGCTTGAGCGTTCAGACCCTGCATGTAGGCTCTTATGACGATGAAGGCCCGCTGATCGCGCGCCTGCATCAATGGATTGCCGACAATGGCCTGAGCGAAACCGGCCACCACCACGAAATCTATCTGTCCGACCCGCGCCGCACCGCGCCCGAAAAGCTCAAGACCCTCCTGCGCCAGCCGGTGCAGTATCGCTCACCCCTTGCCGCCTCACCGTTGCCAAGCTAATCAGGAGGGGCAATTCAGGGGAGGGATCCATGCGCAAGGTGGCAATCGTCGGACTGATGGCGCTCGGCCTGACGGCCTGCGGGCAAAAACCCGCTGAGCCGCAACCGTCCGAGGCGGCGAAGCTGACCTTCACCGGCTGCGAATGGCAGGCGGTGCGAGGGCGGCAACTGTCTATGTACGCCTTTGCCTGTCCCAATACGCACATGGTGGCCGACGAGACCCTGCCCGGCTTTGGCGTGGTGGAAAGCGGGCCGGACGATGTCAGCTATTACCGTCCCGTTCTCCGCGCTTTTCCCAAGCCGCCGCAGGCCGCCATTGAGTCTGTCCTGCCGCAAATCCGCAAACTGACGCCACAGGCCGCAACCTGTGTGCTGACCCCGGCGCAGGACCCGACGGCGGAAAAGACGACGCGGGCGCTGTTTGAGCTGACCCCGACCGGTGAGGCGCTGAAAGCGTGGGAACAGACGGTCAGGACCGGGGAGGGCGAGGCCCTGCCGTGCGGCCCGCTGGGCGTCGGTATGGCCGGATCGCGCGTCTTTGAGGTCTTGCCGGAGGACCCGGCCTATGTCGTCTATATCGACTACGGTTCGGAAATTCAGATTTTCGACACGACGACGCTGCGCCGGGTCAAGAGTGATCAGCCGAAATAGGCTTTGGCCGCCTCGGCATCCCTGGCGATCTGCTCTTTAAGCGCCTCAAACGAGGGAAATTTCTGTTCCGGGCGCAGATAGTGCAGCAGGTCCACCTCGATCACCTGATTATAGATGTCGTGGTCCAGCCCGAAGATATGCGTCTCGAACCGCTCGCTAAGGCCGCCCACCGTCGGACGCTTGCCGAAATTGGTAACGCTGCCCAACACCCGCCCGTCGCTGAGCCGCGTGCGCGTCACATAGACCCCGTATTTCGGACGCAGATAATCGCCAAGCTCGATATTGGCGGTCGGAAAGCCGATCTGACGTCCGATCTGATCGCCGCGCGACACGACACCCGCAAAGGCCTGCGGCCGGCCCAGCACGTGCCCGGCCAGTTGCGCATCGCCGGCTTCCAGCGCCTCACGCACGGCCGACGACGACAGCTTGTGCCCCGTCTCATCGGTCTGGCACGGCGTGACAGCGGTGGTGAAGCCCATCGCGGCGCCGGCCTCGCTCAGCGTCTGTGCCGAACCGCCGCCCTTGGCGCCGTAACGGAAGTCGAAGCCGCAACTGATGTGGCTCAGTTTCAGGTGGTCGTGCAGGATACTCTGCGTAAACGCCTCGGCCGTCAGGGCCGACAGCGTCTCGTCAAAGCGCAGCACAAAGACGTATTCGACGCCCAACTCTGAGAAGGCGCACACCTGCTGATCGAGGGTCATCAGGCGAAACGGCGTGACGGGCTTTGCGGCGCGCGTCAGAAAAAAGGCCTGCGGGTGCGGGTCGAAACAGACGACGGCGGAGGGGGCCCCCAGACGGTGCGCGGCGGCGATGGCGTTTTCAATCACCCGCTGATGGCCGCGGTGCACGCCGTCAAAGCTGCCTATCGCCGCACAGGCCCCGGTCGGCCACGCCACACCCTGCGCAGGTGTATTGAGCGCCTGCGCGCGCAGGGCCCCGCCGGGTTCGAGCGTCAGAAGAAACGCCTTGGTCGCCATCTGTGTCACGATCAGACCGGCTTGCGCGGGGCGATGACCTCGGCCACACCCTTGGCATAGGTCTTGCCGCCGACGCTGGCAACGGTGGTCAGGGTCACGACGCCGGTCTTGGGCTGGATGTCGGTGACGGTGAGGGTGATGGTCACCACGTCGTCGATCTTGACCGCGCGTTTGAAGTTCAGCGACTGCGACACATAGATGCTGCCGCGTCCGGGCAGGCCCCCGGCGATGGTCGCCGAAATCCACGCATTGAGCAAAGCGCCATGCGCGATGCGGCCCTTGAACGGCGTGGTCGCCGCATAGGCCTCATCGACGTGTACGGGATTGTGGTCCTCCGACACCTCGGCAAAGGCGCGGATGGCGGCGTCGGTGGCGGTGAAGGCGCGCTCCAGCGACTGACCCACGCTCAGGTCTTCGAGATAAACGGTGACAGCATCGGTCATGGATCGGGGTCCGTATTCAGGTTTCGCGCCTGATCTATAGCGGGATGAGTTTAGATGAAAACATCATCCCGCTATAGATTCCTATTTTGTCGCGCAATTTTTCCGAAAAGTGGTTTCCACTTTGTCGGATTGCGCTTTAGGGCGCTCAGCGGCGTTTGCCAAGACGCCCGGCGCATAATCCTGCCCCCGAAGCCTGCGTAAAACTGTCCCGATTTGGCATTATTTTTTCAAACGCGGTTCATAAAACGCGGGTTTTTCATGGTTAACTATAGTTATATCATTGAAATAAATGAAAAAATTTGAGCGAGGCCTTTAACTCTATTTTATCCGCTTGCTGCCATGATGCCTTAGTCAGATGTGAAGGGCCTGCATAAGGCGGGCCCGAGTTATTAAAGGTGGGCACACTCACATGGCCGTCGATATGTCCATGCAGATCCTGGTGGTTGATGATTACAAGACCATGCTGCGGATCATTTCCAATCTGCTGAAGCAGCTGGGATTCGAGAACATCGAGGAAGCGTCGGATGGCGCGGAAGCCCTCGAAAAGATGAAGAAGACCAGCTACGGTCTGGTCATTTCCGACTGGAACATGGAGCCCATGACCGGCTATGAACTCCTTTTGAAGGTGCGTTCGGACGATTCGCTGAAACGCACGCCCTTCATCATGGTCACGGCTGAATCCAAGACCGAGAACGTGATCGCCGCCAAGAAGGCCGGCGTGAACAACTACATCGTCAAGCCGTTCAATGGCGCGACGCTGAAGCAGAAGATCACCGCCGTTCTCGGCGAGTTCTAAAGCGCCATCCGACAGGGGAGACCCCTTTTCGGAAAAATAGCGCGATAAGACAAAGAGCGTAGATCGAAATGACGACTCTCCTGAAAGTCATTTTGATCCAAGAATTGACCGACTATCAAGCAGGTTAAAATGGGCCAGGTTGCACCCAAACAGGCTGAATCTCCCGCACTGGAGCCCGTTGACGCGGCTCTGGCCGCGGCGATGGAGCCCAAGCTGATCAATTTGATGCAGCAGTCCGAGGCCCTCGTCAGCCTGATGCGTGAGTTCTTCCAGCAGCTCGACAGACGTCGCGCCGAAGAATTCGCCATTATCGCCGGCTATATCGCCAAGGCCAAGGAAGAGATCCGCGAACTGCGTCCGCATGATCTGTCGCAGGAGCGTATCCCGACGGCAGGGGCGGAGCTGGAAGCCATCACCCGCGATACCGAAAACGCTACGCACAATATCATGAACGCCGCTGAGGCGATCATGGGCATGGATGTGTCGGACCCCAAGGCCTACAAGGCGGCGGTGGACGACGAGGTGATGAAGATTTTCGAAGCCTGCTCGTTCCAGGACATTACCGGCCAGCGCGTGTCTAAGGTCGTCAATGTTCTCAAGCAGATCGAGGAGCGCGTCGGCAAGCTGGCGGCTACGCTCGGTGTCGAAGACAAGGATGTCGAGCTGTCCGAGCGTGAAAAGCGCGCCCGTGACCTGCTGCTCAACGGCCCCGCCATCGGGGGTCCGGAAACCCGTCAGGAAGCCATCGACGCCATGTTCGATGAAGCCCCTGCGGCGGCTCCGGAACTGAAGGTGCAGGCCCCCAAGGTCGAAGCGCCCAAAGCCGAGCCCAAACCGGAACCGAAGCCTGAGCCCAAACCGGAACCGGTGGCCAAGGCGGCCCCGGCGCCCACCCCGGCTCCCGCGCCTGTGGCCGCACCTGCGCCCGCCCCGGCGGCAGGCAATTCTCAGGACGATATCGACGCCCTGTTCGATACCCCGGCGGCCAGCAATGAGCCTCAGTCTCAGGATGACATCGACGCCCTGTTCGACATGTCGCCGGAAGAACTGAACAAGACCAATTCTCAGGACGATATCGACGCCCTGTTCGACTGATCCGGATTATCCCCGATCATCCCCATAACGGACAAGGCCGGTCAACGGCCTGTCCCGCAGGCCTTCGTGATGGTGGCCTTCGCAAAACCCCTTCCGTCCCTATCCGGAAGGGGTTTTTGCATCTATCTGGCCTAAGAACGTGTGTCTCTGATGGGCGTCTTCCGAAAGCACCTAACGTATCACATATCTGGGCCAAGTCGTGATTTGACGAGAGAGTCAAGTCGGTTATAATGCAATCGTGGTCCGAAACTGGGCAAAACTCAGCAAGTAGGACGGCACCGGGGAGGGGCGAAAGCTCCTCCTCCTTTTCACAGTTTCACAACCCCGCTAGCGTTTTCCATACTGGCGCGCTTATTCAAAATGGAATAAAGCCGCAGGTAATAGTTTCGTGCGCCGTTCTTTTTTATATAAGAGTTAGGGTTGTAGTGTTGGTGTAAGAAGAAAGAGACGACATCACATATTTGAATTGGATAACTATCCATAGAGTTTTTCATGTGAGGGTCTTCGATAATTCTGACAATCGGAAGGTTTCGATATCCAGTGCCATACCGATTTGGAACCGGATTATGAACCGCCATTTTACGGACTAAGCGTCTAAGGCTTTCTCCGTTAGTGTTATCGGCTATTACAATTCCGTTGTCTGATTTAAACCCACCCGGAAAATTGCCGTATCCAATAGTGTTTTCAGATCTTTGAAACAGAGCCTTCCACGCTGTTTCAAATGGATCAAATCCATCGGGCTTACCTTGTTTGTCGATCAAAACACTCGTAACGCTTATGTAGTCAATCTTGGCCAATTCATCCAAAGTCTGTCTTAGTATCGCAAGTCGGGTATGCTTTTGCATACCGGGGACCGGAGGGTGTCTGATGTATTCTGAAGCGTGAATCTCTGTTCGTAGCGGTAATCCATGTACGTCACGCATAGTTTTGCGAAACGCCAATAAGCTATTCATGAAATCTCGCCACCTGCTTTCATGCACAGTAATGCTAGAAAGCCCGAAATATCTCGTGGGTGAACCTTTAAGGCCAGGGTCGCCAGTGTCATCGACATACATTATGTACATATGACGAAGTTATTTTTAAAATCGCAATCTATCAAGGCGATCCGATAAAAAAATACAACCGACACTGAAAAAATCAGTCCGATGAGTTAAAAAAAAGTCGCTCGCCAGTTCGAATGTGACGAGTACGAAGCGGTCTTTTAACGTAAGGTACTGCGTATATAATCGTCTTTCTAAAAGATCAGAAAATCAGGCCCTTAGCGCCGACAGTTGCTGCGACAGGTCGGTCTGGTCGCGGCTGTCGATCGAGGTGCAGATCTGCTTCACATCGACATAGCTGAACGGTTTAGGCAGCAGATAGTCGGCCTGTTCGCGGCGCGCCTTGTTCAGCATGGTGCGGATCATCACCGGGTCATTGCGCTGACCGGCGGACATGATGCCGATGGGGGTGCCGGGGGCGCGCTCACGCAGCTCCGCCATGTGGTCCAGCACATTGTCTTCGCCCAGAAAAATGTCGGCGAGGATCAGGTAGAAGCGCGCGACATCGAGCTGTGCACGGGCTTCGGTCAGCGAACTGGCCGTGACCACTTCGCACCCCTGCTGCGCGAACATGCGGGCGATGATACGCGCCTGCGTGGCGCTGTCTTCGATGATCAGGACGGTACGCGACACGGCGCCACCCCACGAGTGTTTATGACATCCTTATTTTGGATGCGACCTGTTGACAAAACATTACTGGGGAACGCGACCTGACGTTGTTATTTACCACGCCAGAGCGGGGGAAACGTAACGGGCGCTGGCCTTTTCGCTTTCCAGCACCTTGACCAGCAATTGCGCATCCAGTTGCCCTTCGGCATTGGTGGCCTCAAGGGCGTGGATACCCGCCGCGATAAAGACGAGGTCGAGCCCCTGCCCATTGGCCCCCAGCACGTCGGTGGGCAGGCCGTCGCCGATGGCGAGGATGCGCGATCTATCCACCGCGCGCCCGGCAACGGTGTTCAGGGCCTGATAGCAGAGGTCGTAGATGGGGGCGTAGGGCTTGCCCGCCATGATCACTTCGCCGCCAAAGGCCATATAGATGTCGGCCAGAGTCCCGGCGCAGTAGATGATCTGATCGCCGCGCTGCACGATGCGGTCAGGATTGGCGCAGATCATGGGGATGCCGCGCTGGGCGGCGGCTTTCAGGTCGGGATGGTACTGCTCCAGAGTGTCGTTCTCGTCGTCAAACAGGCCGGTGCAGGAGATAAAGGCCGCCGTGTCCGGTGTACCGCTCAGATCGACGCCAAGGCCCTCATACAGCGGTGCGTCGCGCTCCGGCCCGATGACCCAGGCCGATCCTTTTGTGGCATAGTCTTTCAGGAAGGTGCGGGTGGCGTCGCCGGAAGACACGATGGCCGAAAAGGCATCGTCATGGACGCCCAGATCGGCCAGTTGCGCCTTCAGCCCGTCCTGCGGGCGCGGCGAGTTGGAAATCAGCACCACGGGCCCGCGCTCGGCCTTAAAGCGGCGCAGGGCGTCATAGGCCTCCGGAAAATGCCGCCGGCCATTATGGATGACGCCCCAGATGTCACAGAAAACCGCGTCATAGTCAGCGGCGATGTCGGACAGATGGGTCAGCAGGTGCGGGGCGGTCATGGCGGGCCTTTCGTTGAGAGAGGCCTTCATAGCGCGTGTGGCCAATGGGGCAAGCGTTCAGTCGCTATACTACGACTGAAAGCCACGGATTAAACACTGGTACGCGGGCTTTTTCATAGTCCTGTGTATCGCGGGTGACGAGGGTCAGGCCGTGACACAGGGCGGCGGCACCAATGATCAGATCAGGCTGTGAGAAGGTATGACCCTCACTTTGAACACAGCTTCTTATCGAGCGCTTTCACAAGCGGTTCGCGGGCTTTGTGATGTTTGAATACGGAAGGTATGTGCAGCAGGAAACGCGAATATCCATCCTGATGCACGGATCGCGTTTCTGAATCAATGAAGTTACGCAAGGCCATAGCGCTATCGCGATCATAGGCCCACAGATTGTGCCCTCGGTAAGACATCAGGAAATACAGATCATCGGGCCAGTTCAGGCGGTGTTTGGATCTGAAGTGGCAGGCCGAGCACCGAACCGAACCCATGCCGCTTCCAGGGCTGCTGCGCCAGTAGTGACTTTGCGCCCAGAATTGAGGTTCATATCCGTCTGGCAGGTCGTGAATGCCACTTTGCAGGGGACCATGCAGCCCCGGATAATATAAGGCGGCGTGCCATTTATGGCCGCAACCGTCTATATACTGACGATAGTCAAACGCTTTATTGGCTTTAAAGTAGGCGATGTGTTCGCGGCGCTCTATCCTGCGAAAGGTCGCAAACTCAAACTCTGCCAGATTTCGGCACATCGGACAGTGAATAGCGAGCCGATGCGGGACGGGATTCCATTCGTATAGTCCCGTCATAACAAGACTTCGATCTTATGCCCGGCGGCGTTGCGGAGGCAGGGTCGATTTGATGAAGCCCGCCGGGGGGGCGGTTTCCAGCAGCACCTGCTCCTTAATGGCGCGCGGTTCGCCGAACAGGTGGCCCTGCGCGTAGGCGACCTCGATTTCAAGGATATCCACCACCTGACGCTCGTTCTCGACCTTTTCGGCAATGACGTCGATGCCGTAGCGCGCCAGCAGGTTGGCATAGTCGCCCGCGTGGATGTCCTTGAGGAAACGCAGGGCCGGCTTGCCGTCAATGTTCATCAGCTGATCGAGCAGGACATTGGCCCCGATCTTCACATAGCGGACGTCCGAGCGTTGCAGGTCGGTCAGGTCAAGGTCGATCGAGGTGATCTTGTCCAGCGAGAACTTGAAGCCCATATCGGCCAGGCGCGCCATGTGGCGGGCTTCCATGGCGCCGCGCGCCGCGTAGGCATCCTGCCCCAGCTCGAAGATAACCGAATCGGCCAGATCGCGGTTTTCGTTGAGGAATTCAAGGAACTGCGGGAAGAAGACCTCATCACGCAGCGAGGTCAGCGAAATGTTGCAGAAGATGCCGATGCGGCGGTCCTGCTTGGCCAGACGGCGCACGATCTGCACGCAACGGAACAGGAGCAGGTTGTCGATGGAGGGCACCAGACCTTCGGGTTCGGCCACCGACAGATATTCGGCGGGCATCAGCACACGCCCGGTGGCGTCACGCAGGCGCGAGAAGCTTTCGTAATAGATGGTCTTGCGCTGCGGCAGGGAGACGACCGGTTGCAGATAAAGGTCCACGCGGTTTTCGATCAGGGCCTGACGCACGGTTTCAATCAGCGCCATCGCCTGCTGCTCCTGACGCGACAGGGGGGCGGGGGCCGCGACCTGCGCCGGCCCGGCCTTCCAGTCGGACAGGCGCTCCTCGATGCTTTCGCCCAGCTTGAGCACCAGGTTTTCCAGCATCTTGACTTCGGTGGTCAGCTCATCCGTGCGGCCGACGCGCTGATGCTGCATCTGATCGGCCAGCTCAACCATGTCTTTCTGAGTGACATCAATGGCTTCGACCATCAGGCGGTGGGCGTCGCGCACCAGATCAATTTCTTTAGAGAGGCGGCGTTCGGACAGGTACTGATTGACGAAATTATGGATGGCGAAACACACGGCCATCGTCGCCAGCGCCGCCGCGATGCACGCGCCGGTGTCCGACCCGCCCGTATAGAGGGCCATAGCCGCGCCCAGGGACAGGAACAGATAGGTTCCCATCAGCAATATGGAGGTCAGTCTTCCCATCGGGGGTCCCTGTCGAACAGCCGCGCCGAATCGCGCCAAAGGCGACTATGCGGCGATTTGGGGACTAAGCCAAGCGCGCGTTAATATTTATGAACAACTGGTTAAGCGCATTCCAAAACGTGTGCAGCCGTTTTGGATTCAAATACGCGATAGGTTCAAGCCAGAAGCCCGTCGCTGGCGCGGCGCAGGGGGCCATTATAGGGCTGATCGGTCTTGCGACGGCGGTCGGGGCCAAAATAGCTGGCGCAGCGGATATAGGGGCGCGGGCGCATCACCACGGCGTCGAGACGGCTCAAAAGGGCGCGGGCGGTGAGCGGCTTGGCCACGAACTCATTCACGCCGGCATCGCGCGCTTCGACCACGCGTGAGCGTTCGGAATGGCCAGTGATCATCACCACGGGCAGGTAGGGATTGACCGAGTCGCTGGCGGTGCGCAGCATCCGCGTGAATTCGACCCCGTCTATGGGGTACATGTTGAAATCGACCAGGGCGATATCGGCGGGAAACTGCCGCAGCAGGTCGAAGGCCTCAGCACCATCGCGCGCTTCACGCACGTCACGGATGCCCGACCCCTTAAGGATGGCCAGAACGATGGAACGCATGTGCTGATTGTCCTCAACCAGCAGAATTTTCAGGGCACCGTAATCTGCCATATCCCCCAAAGTCCGGATAACGCTCTGCCTGTGGTGTTATGTAAAGGCGGCGTTGTTTTTGCAAACCTGTGACAAAGAGTAGCGCTGTTACGATGAAGGCGCAGCGAGATCAAGCCCAAATAAGCATCCGATTTTGAGGCAGAGGGCGCGAGGCGGCGAAATGTCGCAAGCGATTTGAAAATCAATAATATTATTATACGATAAACGATCTGACGTATGGTAATATATACCCTTTTATGACGCGCCGGATGCAACCCACAACGAGGGGTCGAGCGCGCGGTCGCGCCACTTCAGACGCCAGCACAGATGCGGCCCTGTGGCGCGCCCCTTCTGACCCACCTGACCGATAATCTGCCCATTTGTCACAAGATCCCCTGCCTTTACGGTCAGGGTGGACAGGTGCAGATACATGCTGATCAGGCCCTGCCCGTGGTCGAGCAGAATCAGGCCGCCTTCGAAGTGCAGATCGGGTTCGGCCAGCGCCACGCGCGCCGTTTGCGGGGCATAGACGGGCGTGCCTTCGGGGGCAGCCATGTCAAAGCCATAGTGTGGGCTTTTGGATTCGCCATTGAGGATGCGCTGATTGCCGAAGCGCCCGGAATTGACAAACCGGCGCAAGGGCCACTGAAACGGCTGAGTGAACCACGCGGCGTCTTCGCGGCTGGCGAAGCCGGTGTTTTTGAGGTCACGCTCTCTGGCGATGCGCGCCAGAAGCGCCGGGTCCGAAGGACTGACCTGATCGGGGGGCAGACCGTCGATGCGCTGAATGTCATAGGGGGTGCGCAGGATTTCAAAATCCATAATCGGGCCGGACCCGATGACCAGCCGCGCCAGGGGCGGCGCATCACGGTCAAAGCCGATGACGAAATCACCCTGCGCCGAGGTCAGGCCGCGCGCCGTGCCGTCAAGACTGATCTCCTGACGCGGTTCAGCCCGACCGATAGCAAAGCCGCCCTGCACAAATTTGCCCGTCAGAGTGTAGGGACCGCTTTTCAGGGTGCGCGCCCACACCGAACCGTAGGGCCGCGGATCGGCGTTCAGAAGACCGGGCGTGACGATACCGGCAAGGCCCAGCGCAAGCCCGCCCCCCAGAATGTCTCTCCGCTTCATTGTGCCTTGTCGCGCATCTGTATCCGAAAAGTGCGTCCCACTTTTCGGGATGCGCTTTAACGCCCGTTCAGAGTTTTCCATCGGGCCGTGGCCTCTTCCGGCCCGGCATAGGCCTCCTGCGTGCGGGGGTTCCAGTAGCGCAGGGCCTCCAGCGGTATCTGCTTGCCCGAGACGGCGCAGATCACGAACTTGCCCGGACGCATGACGGCGTATTCACCGTCTCCGTAATGGAGGATGGCCTGGTCGGGGAGTGGCGGCTTGGAATGCATGTTCATGCACCCAAGATAGGCCCGACCATGGTGGGGCGCAAGATTAAAACAGGCTGCCCTGTTCCGGTTTGGGGGGCGCGGGGCGGGGTTTCGGAGTGGGTTTGGACGGTGGGGCTGAGGTGCCGTCGCTGGCCACGACGCCGAGCGTGCGGTCGCCCTTGAAGGTCAGAGTCAGGGCTTCGCCGGCGCTCACGCCATCGGGTGAGGTGACGAGGTGGCCATCGGCGTGGCTGACGCGGGCAAAACCGAGGTTCAGCGGCCGGTCGGGGTCAAGGCTGAGGCGCAGCTGATCGAGCCGGTGCAGGCGTTCGGATTTCTGGCTGAGAAGGCGGTCGAACGCGGCGGCCAGACGTTGCTCTAACTCAGGCAACCGGGCGCGGCGCGCACTGTCGTCGAGGCGGCGGTTGAGGGCCGCGTCGAAACGCTGGCTCAGGCGGTCGAGGGCTTCGCGCTTCAGATCGAGCGGACGCAGGGTCAGGGCCGGGGTCAGGCGCGCCGACAGGCGGGTAAATTCAACCCTTTGCCGCTCCACGCCGCGCGTCAGGGCCGCGGTCGCACGCTCGGACAGTTGCGTCACGCGCTCGGCCTTGAGCTGACGCGGGCGCTCCAGCAGGGCGGGCGAAAAGCGCGCCGCCGTGCGGGCAAAGGCCGTGTCGTGGGCATTGAGATTGCGCAACAGCCCGCCGCCCAGCCGGTGCGCCGCGTAGTCGAGCCTCTGTTGCGCGGCGTCGATCAGGTCCTGCGGCCTGGGCAGGGCGCGCCCCAGCAGGGCCACGCGCTCACGCCGGTTGCGCAGGGCCTGATCAAAACTGCCCAGACGGCGGCGCTCCAGATCGAGCACAAAGCCGCGCAGTTCGCTCAGGACGGGCGTCGCCATTTCCGCCGCCCCGGTGGGGGTGGGGGCGCGGCGATCCGACACAAAGTCGATCAGGGTGGTGTCGGTTTCGTGCCCGACAGCGGAAATAACGGGGATGGTGCAGGCGGCAACAGCGCGCGCCAGCCCTTCGTCGTTGAAGGCCCACAGGTCTTCGACCGAGCCGCCGCCGCGCGCCACGATCAGCACGTCCGGACGCGGCACAGCCCCTGATTGAAAGCCGTTCAGCGCCTGAATGATCTGCGGCGGGGCGGCGTCGCCCTGCACAATGACGGGCCAGACGATGACGCGGCAGGGCCAGCGGTCGCGGATGCGGTGCAGGATATCGCGGATGACCGCCCCGGTGGGCGAGGTGATGACGCCGATTGTTTTGGGCGCGAAGGGCAGGCGTTTTTTGCGTTCCACTGCAAACAGCCCTTCGCCGTGCAGTTTCGCCTTGGTGCGCTCAAGCTGCGCCAGAAGCGCCCCGATCCCGGCGGCCTCCAGGCTCTCGATCACGATCTGATACTTGGACGAGGCGGGGAAGGTGGTCAGCTTGCCCGTGACGATAACCTCAAGCCCGGCCTGCGGTTGCGCTTTCAGGCGGCTGACATTGCCCTTCCAGATGACACCGTCAATGGCGGCGCGGTCGTCCTTCAGCGTCAGATAGACGTGGCCGGAGGTATGCCGCGTGACCTTGGAGATTTCGCCACGCAGCCGCACATGGTCATAGGCGCTTTCAATCGTGCGTTTGAGCGCGCCGGCCAGTTCGGATACCGACCACGGCGGACTGTTGGACTGCGAATCAACGGGACTGAGCAGGTCATCGGACATGTCATCCGTTTACCTCTGACGCGTAAAACTGTCACGTGACGAAATGACCGGTTGCGCGCGCGGAAATAACGTTGTTTTCTTCATTTTGTGCTAAACTAGAGCGATAAAAAGAGGAAGGCACCTGATGATCACCGAACCAGACGCCCCGGTTTCCGAGGTCCAGCGGCGGGAGGCTCAGCGCCTGAACGCCTTGCGTACTCTGGAGATTCTCGACAGCGAGGCCGAGCCCGAATTTGATCAGGTCACCCGACTGGCGGCGGATGTGTTTGACGCCCCCATGGCGGCGATCTCGCTGATCGACGCGATTCGCCAGTGGTTTAAATCGAGCGTCGGCCTGTCGGTTTGTGAAACGCCGCGCGAACAGGCCTTTTGTGACTATACCATCTGCCGCGATGAGGTGATGGTGGTGCTGGACGCTACCAGGGACCCGCGCTTTGCCAATAATCCTTTGGTGCTGGGCGATACCCATATCCGCTTCTATGCCGGGGCGCCGATCCGCTTCGGAGAGGTGCTGGTCGGCTCCCTGTGCGTCATCGACACCAAAGCGCGCGCCGAATTCAACGACCGTGATCGGGCGCGTCTGACGACGCTGGCCGCCACGGTGTCGTCGCTGATGACCCTGCGCAAGGACGCCCAGATGCAGAAGGCGATTGTGCGCCGCTGCAACGAAAATCAGAAGAAGCTGGAAATGATGGAGGCGGTGGCCGGGGTCGGCTACTGGCACGTCGATCTGGAAAATCAGACGGTGGAGTGGTCGCAGGGCGTGTACCGCATCCACGGCCTGACGCCGCAAATCTTCCACCCCAACCTGACTAATGCGCTGGAATGCTACCATCCCGACGACCGTCAGCGCGTGAGCGACTGCGTGAAGGCCGCCACCTCTCGCGGCGAGGGCTATAGCTTCGAAGCGCGGCTGGTGCGCGCCGATGGCGACATCCGCACGGTTTTCAGTCAGGGCTCGGTCGAATGCGACGAGGCAGGGCAGCCCCTGTCGCTGTTCGGCGTGCTTCAGGACGTGACGGGGCGCAAATCTATAGCGGCGTGAGGTGGGGCAGAAGGTGAGTATATGTGTTGATTTTCACTTGGCCCCAAAGCGCTTGGCGATAACAACGATAATATACAGGCACACCCATGTTGCGCAGACCTGAATCAGATCAATTTGAAAATTATATAGAAATTCGGATTCAAAAAGTCTTTTGAATCCGAATTGCCAGACGTTCAGACCCGCAATGAAGACAAGGTAAGCACCGAGAATGACGGTGATTGTGCCCATGCCTTTCAATGTTTTGAACCATATATTCAATACCGCCCCCGGTTAAGTTTCAGGCTGTGCTGATAATTTAACGTTTGCGATCTACCTCCTCCCCATTTTATGGGGAGGTGCCGAGTTTACGAGGCGGAGGGGTATCCTACGGGTGGTTATACCCCTCCGTCAGCTTCGCTTCGCTCGCTGCCACCTCCCCATGATATGGGGAGGAGAAAAGAGCCGAGTTAAAGATCAACCTATCACCACAGCCGATAGGTTAATCTCACGATTGAATCGGAGTCAATTTGTACAGGACGCTGGCATGGCCGCGCAGCTCCAGCGAAATCTCTTCGTCCGCCGTCGAAACGGCCCCGGTCCACAGATTGTGCACACGGGCTTTTTCGGGCGCATTGATGGCTTTCAGCGCTTGAGTCACCACCTGCGGGTGGTCGCCGATATTGAAGATAGCCAGATAGCGTGCTTTTCCGTCGGCAGTTTCCGCCGTCCACACCACCTGCGCGCCGTCATTGGAGACGGGGACATTGTTCACACTGTCCTGATTGAGCGCGATCACCTCCTTGTTGGTCAGGAGTTTCAGCGTCGCCTCATCGAGCGCGCGCAGGTCGCCGCCCATGATCAGGGGCGATCGCGCGATCGACCACAGGGTCATCAGGGTCTGCTGCTCATCCGGCGTGAATTTCGTCTTGCGCTGCCCCAGTGCCAAAAGGCCCAGCGGCAGCATGTCGGCATCGGGCCACGCCCCCGGACGACGATAGGGGCTCCAGTCGGCCAGCCGCTTGAACTGCGCCTTCAGCATGTCCCAGCTATCCCAGAAGTCGTCGGAAATACGCCACATCTGGGCATTGTTCTGCGCGTGGACGGCCCATTTGAGGTCCGTTTCACCCGGCGACAGGCTGAGCACGATCGGGCGGCCCGAGGCGGCGATGGCGGCCTGCGCCCCTTCGATTTCCGGCCAGTTGATGTCATAGGGGCGGCTCATATCGTCCATCTTGACGAAATCCACGCCCCAGTCGGCAAACAGCTTAAACACCGAGTTATAATAGGCCTGCGCCCCCGGCTTCGACATATCGACGCCGTACATGTCGGTGTTCCAGGTACAGACCGAGTTGGGGTTGGCCACGTCGCGCGCCGTGTATTTGGTCCCCAGAATCGGCAGGTTCTTCTCATAAGCCAGACGCGGAATACCGCGCATCAGATGCACGCCGAACTTCAGGCCCAGAGCGTGCACCTTGTCGGCCAGCGGCTTGAACCCCGCCCCGTTGGCGGCCGACGGGAAGCGGTTGGGTGCGGGCAGCAGGCGGCCATAGCCATCCATGGCCAGCTCCGCCCCGTGGCGGTATTCATAGCCCGTGGCATTGGGCTCATACCATTGAATATCCACGGTAAACACGTCATAGCCGGCGGGTAACAGCTTGTCGGACATGATCTTCGCCGTCTCCAGCGCCTGCGCCTCGGTCAGCGTGGTGGCAAAGCTGTTCCAGCTGTTCCAGCCCATAGGCGGCTTGGGCGCACGCAGCGTCGGTGACTTCGGCTGCGTCGCCGCGACGGCGGGGACAGTGGCGGCCCCGATCAGGGCTGGGGCGGCAAACAGGGCGCGACGGTTCAGCGTGGACATGGCGGGTTCCTCTCTTATTTGTCAGACTATATGAGAAGTGACTCGTGGCTGTCCAGACTCTTTTCCACGCTCCGTATCGAAGCGGACCACCGGGCCAGATTGGGGCCAGACATTGGCAAACGCTGATTTTTCCGCTTGACCCACGGGCCGTCCTGTCGGAAGTCACCCCCATGAACATCCTGCTGATCGGTTCGGGCGGCCGTGAACACGCCCTCGCGTGGAAAATCCGGCAGTCGCCGCGCGTGGCGCGTCTGGCCATTGCGCCGGGCAATCCCGGCATGGCGGCGCTGGGCGAGGTGCACGACCTCAAGGTGACCGATGTGGCCGGCCTGACGGCGCTGGCGGTCGAAATGCAGGCCGATCTGGTCGTGGTGGGGCCGGAGGCGGCGCTGGCCGAAGGCATTGCTGATGCCTTAAAGCGCGTCGGCATCCCCTGTTTCGGCCCGACGCAAAAGGCGGCGCAGCTCGAATCCTCCAAGGCGTTCACCAAGGATTTCTGCAAGCGTCACAATGTCCCCACCGCGGCCTACGAGACCTTCACGGACCTCGATGCCGCCAAGGCCTATCTGAAGACCCAGAGCGCGCCCTATATCATCAAGGCCGACGGTCTGGCGGCCGGTAAGGGCGTGGCGATTTCGCCCGACCTGCCCGACGCCTATGCCGAGTTGGAGGCCATGTTCGGCGGGCGCTACGGCGCGGCGTCGCAAACCGTGGTCATCGAAGAATTCATGGCGGGCGAAGAGGCCTCGGTCTTCGCCATTGCCGATGGCGAAACGGCGATCCTGTTCGGCTATGCGCAGGACCACAAACGCGCCTTTGACGGCGATGCCGGGCCCAATACGGGCGGCATGGGCACCTATAGCCCGGCCCCGGTGGTCACTCAGGATATTCTCGACATTACCGAGCGTGAGATTCTGGCCCCCACCATGGCGGGTATGAAGGCCGAGGGGAACGCCTATACGGGCGTGCTCTATGCGGGCCTGATGATCGAACATGGCCGCCCGCGTCTGGTCGAATACAATGCGCGTTTTGGCGACCCGGAATGTCAGGTGCTGATGCTGCGCCTCAAAAGCGATCTGGTGCCCTATCTGCTGGCCGCCGCGACGGGCCGCCTGAAGGACATGCCCGCGCCGGAATGGTACGAAGACGCCGCCGTCTGCGTCGTCTATGCCGCCAATGGCTATCCGGACAGCCCCGTCGGCGGCTCGATCATCCGTGGGGCCGAGCAGGATTTCGGCCCGAACGTCAGCGTCTTCCACGCCGGGACCAAGCGATTGGACGACGGGCGTCTGGCGGCGGCCGGCGGGCGTGTGCTCAATATTTGCGCGCGTGGGGCGACGATTCAGGAAGCGCGCGACGCCGCCTATGACGCCATTGCCAAAATCGACTGGCCGATGGGGTTTTATCGCTCGGACATCGGCTGGCGCGCGCTCTGAACGGCGGTCTTCGGCCGATGCGTGCTGATCGGTAAGCTCATTCGCCCAAGCGCCTCCCCTGATTTGGCTTCGCCGAACTTCGTTTCAGGGGAGGTGCTGCAACGTTGGTTCTTCTCTGTTTAAAATTATCCTGTAACAGGCCCTCACAACTCCTTGCGCACCCGGATAAACAGCCACGGCTTTGAGCGGTTGCGCGTCAGTTCCAGCGCCCGCACCGTGCCCGTGGCGCGGTCGCCGTCATAGCGCACGCGGTCGTAGTCATAGACGCGGCCCGGCAGGTTGTTCAGCTCAACGCGCCACAAGGTCTTAGGGTTAAGCTTATATTCGGCAAACAGGTTCAGCTTCGCGCTGCCGCGCGCGTAGGAGATTTCCGAGGCGCGATAGACCTTTTCGTCATAACCGTTCCACACCGAAAAGCCCCACTGGGTGCGCCGCACCGGCAGGTCTTGCGAAAACTCCAGCAACCAGTCGGTTTCGGTCTGTCGCGACAGACGGCGCTTTTCTTTCGTCACCGGATCGGTCACTTCCGACAGGAAGATGCTGCCGTTGAATTTAAGCAGCCCGCCGGGGATGCGAAAACGATCCATGGGCAGGGTCAGGGTGGCCCCGATCTCTTCGGCCGTGCCGTCGCCAATATTGCCTTTGGCATCAAAGACGCTGCCGTCGGCGGCGACGATGGGCACGCGGTCGATGACGTCCGACACGTCCTTATGGATATATTTCAGCACCAGCGCGCCCTTATCCCAGAAGCGGTAGCTGGCGTTCAGCTCCGTTTCCCAGCGCTTGTCGGGCTCAAGGCTGACATTGCCGGCCTTGACGGTCGAGTCCATCAGGTCGATCGAAGAGACAAAATCGTCGAAATCGAGCTGACCCAGCACGCGCTCAACGCGCAGCAGGTATTGCCACGGCCCCTTCGGTGACCACGTCACCTGCACCTTGGGCTTGGCGTAGCTAAAGCGCTTTTCGTCCGGGCGTTCACTGGTTTGCGACAGGGTGGACCATTCGTATTTCAGGCCCGTTTCGACGCTGAGCGCCGGGGTGGCGCGCCAGGTGGCCAGAAACGAGGCTTCGGTGCGGTCTTCCTCGACCTTGACGCGCGAGGCGGGCAGATCGACCGCCGCGCCATTGACCGTCAGGCCGGTGTCGCTGTCGCGCGAATTATAGGCCTTTTCCAGCCCGACCTCATAGGTCAGGCGCTCGCTGCGCGTCCAGATCAGTTGACCGGAGACGATGTTTTCCTTTTCGACCGAATCTTCACGAAAGCGCGTCTCTTCCGACGGACTGATATAGAGGTCATCGCCCTCTTCGTGCGTATATTTCGACAGGCCATTCAGTTTCAGCGTAAACACCTTGCCCAGCGGGCGGACGTACTGAAACCCGCCCTCGCGCAGGTCTTCGCTATAGTCGAGATTTTCCACCGCCGTGGTGTCGGTGATGAAACGGTAATTGCCGGTATAGGTGTCGGGCGTCCACTTGCCATTGACGGTCAGCTTGCCGCCCCACAAAGGATGCGAGGCGATGGCGTTCAGTTCCACGCCCTTGCCGCCCGCTTCGCTGAGGATTTGGGTGCGACGAGGGGGGCTGCCGTTGGTCGGATAGACGGTCTTGTCGCCGGGGCTGGCCTCTTCGTCGAAGCTGTTGAAGACGGTGGCCGACAGCTCCAGCGTCTTGTCCCCGGCATTGCGGCTATAGGTGATGCGCCCCGTCGGCTTGACCCAGCCATTGCTCAGGAAGCGCGCATTGGCGATGACGGTCAGGGTCGGCTTTGCCGAGGCCTTGCGGATGATATTGACCACCTGCGTCTGACCCTGCATGTCGATGCCTTCGGCGCCGCCGATGATCAGGTCGATGCGTTCCACCGTGCCCGCCGGGATGCGGTTCAGGATGTCGTTCAGGCTGTCGCTCTTGCTGGTCGGGCGCTGGCCGTCGATCAGCACATTGCCCGCCGCCGCCGCAAAACCGCGCACCTGATCGACGTTTTTCAGCGTAAAGCCCGGCACGCGATTGACCATGTCCAGCGCCGACTGCACCTGAAAGGCGCTGAAAAAGGCCTGATCATAGGGGATGACCTGCCGCGAGGCGGGGGCGTCGGGGGTCTGAGCCTGTGCAATGACCGGCAGACCGCACACAAGGGCGGTGGCGCACATCAGGGCCTTGGGGAAGGGCATGAACATCCTGTCGGAAAGAGGGCGAAAACCTATCGCAACTGAAACCTCTTTCTCACAGGGCGGCCCGCGGCCCAAGTGAACGATTTGTCATTAATTTTCGCCGATCTGTGTCCCCGGCATCCGCGCGGTCAGGGCGCGCATGAAGCCCGCCTGATCGTCAAAGCGCGCCGTAATGGGCAGGAAGGCGATCTTTTCCCGCCATGCCGGGCTGAGCTTTACCCAGTCCTTTTCCGTGGTGATCAAGGTCGCGTCGCGGGCCTGAGCCTGCGTTTCCAGTGCGTTCAGATCGGCCTCGCTCAGCGGCTCATGGTCGGCATAGGCGTGGAAATCGGCCACCGCATAGCCGAGCCCTTCCAGCGTGGCGCGGAACTTCCACGGCTTGGCGATGCCGGCAAAGGCCACCACCTTGCCCGGTTCGCCCGCAGGCATCGGGATCAGGCGTGCCGCAAACACCGGCAGGTCGCCAAACAGGCGCAACAGCTTCTGATCGACGACGGATTTCTCATCCGGCAGCCACAGGACGACGATATCGGCGCGCTTGAGGGCGATGGCCAGAGGTTCCCGCATCGGCCCCATCGGGAAGACAGACCCGTCACCAAACGGCCAGGCGTCATTCGTGGTGTCGCCATCGACGACCAGCAGGTGAATATCCTTGGCGATCTTCACATTCTGATGCGCGTCGTCGGCAATGGCGATTTCAAAACCCTCGCCTTCGATCAGGCGCAGGCCTTCGGCGCGGTCACGCGCAATCACCATGTCGTAGTCGCGCGCCAGCATTAGGGCCTCATCGCCCACTTCGGCAGCGCTGTGGACGGTAGGATCGACCCTGACCGGGCCGCTCAGCGAGCCGCCATAGCCGCGCGACAGGCCGCTGGCCCTGTGGCCCAGCTTTTTCAGGCGGCGCAGCAGTTCGCGCTCGATCGGCGTCTTGCCCGACCCGCCCAGCGTCGCATTGCCGACCGAGATGACGCAGACGGGCGAGCGATAGGGCTTGGCCGTCAGGAAGCGCGTGATCGTCACCGCCTCCCATATCCAGGCCAGCGGGGCCAAGGCGTAGCGGGTAACCGGCGCGCCCTTCGCCTCGCGCTTGTACCACCAGTCGGGGGTCTTTAATCGGCGGGCTTTAAGCGGCATCCGCCGCCTCATGGCTTTTGTCGTCCGGGCTGGGGGCGTTACCGGGCAGGAAGGGTTTGAGGTGCGCCATAACGGTATCGAGCGTCCCGGCCTCACGCTGCGCCAGCGCCTGAGCGATACGGTGCGCATCAAGCAGGGCCGCCGGATTGTCGATCAGCCCCTGCGCCAGAAAGCTCAGCTCCTGCCGCCCGCCGACGCGGAAGGCGGCCCCGGCGTCGAACATCTGCTGATAGACGGCGTCCCAGTTATAGAGGTCCGGGCCGGTGATCACGGCCTTGCCCAGCCGCGCGGCCTCCAGCGGATTGTGGCCGCCGATCTTTTCGGAAAAACTTCCTGCCATGATGACCATGTCCGCCAGCCGGAAAAACACGCCCAGTTCGCCGAGCGTGTCGGCCAGATAAATATGCGTCTCTGCGCTCGGGCTGTCCAGTTTTGATCTTTGGCTGACACGAAAACCGAGGGCTTCCAGATCAAGCCGGATGGCTTCGGCGCGCACTGGGTGGCGCGGCGCGATGATCAGCAGCGCCCCCGTCTGGCGCAGGATGTCTTCCAGCGCTGTGGCGATATAGGCCTCTTCGGTGGGGTGGGTGCTGGCGGCCAGTATGACCGTGCGCCCGGCAAACAGGGCCTCCAGCGCCTCGCGCTTTTGGGCGTCATCGGGCAGGGGCGCGCCGATGGTTTTCAGATTGGCCAGCGGTCCCATCTGCTCGGCCTCGGCCCCGAGCATGTCCCGCAACCGTTGATCGGAGCCGCTGTCCTGCGGCAGGATGAGGGCAAAGCCCTTTAGCAGGCTTTGCATCGAACGGCGGATGTTTTGCCAGCCCTGATGCGTTTTGGCGGTGATGCGCGCACTGATCAGCAGGCGGGTGATGCGGCGCTGATCAAGCCCCCTCAGCAGGTTCGGCCACAGGTCGCTTTCGATAAAGACGGCCAGATCGGGGTGCCAGTGGTTGAGGAACTTCGTCACTGCCTGCGGCGTATCGAGCGGCGCATACTGATGCACAGCGCGCTCCGGCAGGCGCTGCGACAGGATTTCCGCCGAGGTGGTGGTGGCGGTGGTGACGAGAATGTGCAGGTCCGGGTGGTCGTTCAACAGTTGATTAATGACCGGCAGGGCCGACAGGCTTTCGCCGACGCTGACGCCGTGCAGCCAGATCAGCGGCCCCTCCAGGCGCGGCTTCCCGGCGATACCCAGCCGCTCATTGAGGCGCGCCGGGTCTTCCTTATTGCGCGCCGCGCGGTGCCACAACAGGTTGGGCGCGATGGCGTGAAAGGCCTGCATGGCGGCGGCGTAGAGGCGGAGCATCAGGGTCATGCGGCCCCCGAAGCGGCACCGGTCAGGGCATCGGCGCGGTCGGTGAGGGCGCTTAAGCGCTCGCCCAGTTCGACCCGGCGCGCCTCAAGCTGGGCTTCATCGGCATCGGGCGCGATGGGCGGATGCACCTCCCACAGCATGGCCCCCACGGCGAAGGGCAGGGGGATGCGCTGACGGTCCCAGCTATTCAGCGACAGGTAGCGTGATGACGACTGCCCGATCAGGATGATGGGCGCGCCGGACATCTGCGACAGTTTCAGCGACCCCTCGGTCATGTCGCGGGCCGGGCCGCGCGGGCCGTCGGGCGTCAGGGCCACGGCATTGCCGGCGCGTATCCAGCGCAGCATGTCGCGGAAGGCCTGCGCGCCGCCCTTCTGCTTGGTGGGGTCTGTCTTCTTGGCGGCCGATCCGCGGATAATGTGATAGCCGAAGAGTGTGTTGGTACGGACTGAAAAATCACCACTTTTCGACAAAGAGACCAGTATGGCGATCTTCTGCGCACGGTCGAGCGGCCAGCAGGCGGGGGCATAGTGCACGCGCTGATGCCACAGCAGCAACAGCGCCGGGCCGCCCTGAGCCCACACGGCTTCGGCGGCCTCGCGGCCTTCGTGCGTCCAGCGCGTCGTGCGGTAGCAGAATTTCAGATAGCCGACGATCAGCCGCGCCATAAAGGCCTGAAAGCCGTCGGATTCGAGCAGGGACTTCATGCGCTGGCCCCTTCCGGCACCCGCTCGAACTGCGTGCGGTACAGCTCGGCATAGAGGCCGCCGCGCGCCAGCAGGTCGTCGTGCGTGCCGCGCTCTGTGATGCGCCCGTCGCGCAGCACCAGGATCAGGTCGGCATGGCGCACGGTCGAAAGGCGGTGCGCGATCATCAGGGTGGTGCGCCCGGCCATCAGCCGCTCCAGCGCCTGCTGCACCTTGACCTCGGACTGGGTATCGAGGGCGGAAGTGGCCTCATCGAGCAGCAGCAGCGGGGCGTCTTTCAGGAAGGCGCGGGCAATGGCGATGCGCTGTTTCTGCCCGCCGGACAGGCGCGATCCGCCTTCACCGACGCGGGTATCAAGACCATCGGGCAGGTCGTCGATAAATTCCAGTGCTGCGGCGTCGCGCGCTGCCTGTACGATCTCCGCTTCGGTGGCGTCGGGGCGGCCATAGGCGATGTTGGCGCGAATGGTGTCGTCGAACAGAAACGGGTCCTGCGACACCAGAGCGATATGGTCGCGCAGGGATTTGAGCGTCACGGCGCGCTGCGGCGTCTCACCAAAGCGGATTTCGCCGCCCGTATAGTCATAAAAGCGCGGAATGAGGTTGAGCAGGGTCGATTTGCCCGATCCGGATGGCCCGACCAGCGCCACCGACTGACCCGCCCGCGCCTCAAAGCTCACCCCGTCCAGCACCGGCTTGTCGCCATAGGCGAAGGCGACAGTGTCAAAGGTTATGCGGTCAAAGGGTTTCAGCGCTTGCGCATCCGGCGCATCGGCGATTTCCGGCGCGACGTCCAGCGCGGCAAACAGGCGGCGCGCCGCGGTAAAGCCTTCGGCCATGACGGTTTGCAGATTGGCCAGTTGCCGCAGGGACTGCCCCGCCGCGCCCAGATAGGAGATATAGGCCGTAAAGCCGCCCAGCGTCATGGCGCCTGACTGAGCGCGCCAGCCGGCATAGACGACGACGAGCGCCAGCACGATGGTGGTCAGGGCCTCGGTCACCGGGGCGGCGGCGGCGCGGGCATTGGCCCCCTTGATAATGTGCTTCTGACGCCGCGCGATAACGGCATCGACGCGGCCCTGCTCATAGGCTTCGCGATTGTTGATCTTGACGATCTTGACGCCATCAAGGCTTTCCATGATGGCGGTCGATAGGGACGAGGTTTCGTCCATCGCGCCCTGCGCGGCTTTTTTGGTGCGGCGGTTATACTGCCCCAGCACCGCCGCGATGACCGGTCCGGCGATCAGCACGCCCAGCGTCATGCGCCAGTCGATAAAGGCCATATAGGCCAGCGACCCGATGACGATGCCGCCGTGCTGGACATAGTTGACGACGCCATTGGTGGTGGCTTCGCGCATCAGACCGGCGTCGAACAGCACCGAGGACAGGTAGCTGCCCGAATGCGCCTTGTTGAGGTGGCCGAGGTCGGCATGGACCATATTGCCGAACAGTTGCGACTGAATACGCCCGACAAGCTGGTGCCCGACGCGGTTGACCGAGGTGGCTAAGCCCAGTTGCGACACCAGCCGCACCAGCGTCGCCCCGATCATCACCGCCGGTACCCAGATCAGGGGGTGGGCCGCGACAAAGGCCGGGACTTCGGAGGCCGCTGCCGAATCGCTTTCGCCGAACAACAGTTCGATGCCGGGCTTCAGGCACCAGATGACGAATGAGGTCGAAACGGCGACCATGACGGCGCAGACGAGCGCCAGCCCCAGAAAGCCTTTGTATTTTTGCAGATAATCACGCCACACCCGCGCCATGACGGCGCGCGAGCCGGTCTCCGGCAGGGCAGGGGTATCGGCGGCAATGGGGGTCATGAAAACGTGTAACTCTCTGAACCTCAAACTATATAGGGATATGCCCCTAACGGGCAAAGCCAATAGTTTGTCTTCCGGCGTGGAAATCTGTATATGGCGCGCTTGGATCATCTTCATACCTCCCCAACTTGTTGGGGAGGGGGACCGCACGAGCCTGTCTGAGCCTTGGCGAAGACAGGTGAGATGGGGTGGTGGGGGCCTTCTTAAGCCCGGCGAGCGCGACGGGTTGAAATGGCGCAAACCCCCCTCCGTCACGCCTGCGGCGTGCCACCTCCCCCGGCACGCCGGGGGCGTATGAGGTTAGAGCGATGTGCGGAAAAGTGTGAGCGGTTTTCCGAAAAAACATCGCGACAAAACAAAAATTTAGAGCGAAATGGCGATTCCTCTTAAAGTCATTTCGATCTAGAGCGCTCACTTTTTAAATGGTACCCCGTGAAGCTGTTCAAGAAACGTAAAACGCCCAAGGTTTTCGACACCTCTACCCCATGGGGGCTGTTCAAGACCTATCTGGCCTTTCTGTGGAACGACCACGCCTATTTGCGGCTGGGCTTCACCAATGCCCACTGGATCGACGACAAGATGGTGCGCACCAACCAGCCGTGGCCGTTTCAGCTCGCTTGGTTCAAAAAACACGATGGCATCCGCACGGTCATCAATCTGCGCGGCGGGCAGGGGGCGTTTTTCGCGCTGGAGCGCCATGCCTGCCAAAAACTAGGGCTCGATCTGGTCGATTTCATCGTCACCTCGCGCGATGTGCCGTCGGCCGAAGCCATCCTTGAGGCCGAAAAGCTGTTCGACAGCATCCAGTATCCGGCCCTGATGCACTGCAAATCCGGGGCGGACCGCGCCGGTATTATGAGCGTCCTGTATCGCCACCTGCACCTCAAACACCCCCTGCGCGAGGCGGTTTCGGAACTGGGTCTGCGCACCCTGCACATGAAGGCGGGCAAGACGGGCGTGCTCGACTATATTTTCGACTGCTATTTTGCCGAGGGCGAACCGCGCGGCATGTCCTTCGTCGAATGGACGCAGTCGGACCTGTATGATCCGGTGAAGATCAAGTCAGACTTCAAATCGGCGTGGTGGGGCACGCTGCTGACCGAAAAGATTTTCCGCCGCGAGTAGGTGACGTTGCGCGCGGGTCGTTTTTCGAGCAAGATTTGAGACGACTGCGAAGGAAAACGAGTATGGCCATGTCGCTGAAATTCATCGCTGTGACGCTGGCGGCTTTGGCCCTGACGGCCTGTGCGTCCACGCCCGAACCCGCGGCGGGCAGCCCGCAGGCCACCCTGCCGTCGCCCAGGGCGTGCAAGGCGCGCGATCTGGTCTTTACGAAAGACGCCAACGGCAAGGGCTATTGCGTCACCGAGGCGCAGGCCAAGTGTCAACAATCGGCGCTGCTGGTGCTGGGCGACGCCGACTGTCTCAATACGCTGATGTGGAAGGACAACACCTCGCGTCCGGAACCGCTGCCGCGCGGCACGGCGGTGACCCCGACGAAGAACTGAGAGCTAGATCATTATGATTTCTGGCAGAAACATAATGATCTAGTTTTTTGTTTAGCCCCTCGCCGGGCGGTGGCTTTGCCACCTTGGCCGCCGCCTCAATGGCGGCTTGAGCGGATTGATTCCAGTAGGAATCGTTCCGCTCTAATTAATCGTTGGCCGGGTTCAGCAGGCGGTGGGCGTGGATGACGAAATAGCGCATCAGGGCGTTATCGACCGTCGATTGCGCCTTGGCGCGCCAGGCGGTTTTGGCCTCTTCGTAGCTGGCGTAGGCACCAACAAATTCGACCGCCTTGAGGTCCTTGAAGTCGGTGCTGCCGGGGGCTTGCAGTTCGCCGCCGATGACGATGTGAAGCAGTTGTTTGTCGCTCATGGTCAAACTCTCAGAGGGTTTCGAGGGAAGGAAGGGCGGCGCAACGACGCCGGATTTCGGGGTAAAGACCTGAATTGGCGCAGATCAGTGAGGCTTTGAGGCTGTCGGGGGCGTTGAAGTCATAGGCCTGCCCCAGATGGTCGGAGACGATGGCCCCGGCCTCATGGCAGATGAGGGTGGCCGCCGCCACGTCCCAGTCGCGCTTGGGCGTCAGGGCCAGTGTGAAATCGGCGCGGCCCGCCGCCACGCACACCATGCGATAGGCGACCGAGGGGCGGGAGGTTATGTTCATCTTCGGCCACGGCTCCGGCCAGATGTCGCGGCCGAACAGGCGGGCATCGCCGATGCCCTGCGCTAAGCTGAGGTCGGTGGTGGCGGAAGCGCGGATCGGCTCACCGTTCAAAAACGCACCCAACCCCTTGCCCGCGCTGTACATTTCCTGGGCGTCGGGCGCATAGACCACGGCGGCGACGGGCTGGCGCGCGTGCACCAGACACAGGGCGATGGTCCAGTAGGGCGAGCCCTTGGTGAAGCCCATGGTGCCGTCGATGGGGTCGAGCACGAACAGGTGCGACTGCGTCAGGCGGGCGGGCGTGTCGGGCGATTCCTCGCTCTGCCAGCCATAGCCGGGACGCGCGTCCAAAAGCGCCTCCTTCAGCCACAGATCGACCTCCAGATCGGCATTGGTGACGATAGAACCATCAGACTTATAAGAGATGTTCAGCCCCTGCGCCTTCAGATGCTGGGCCAGCGCCCCGGCGCGCCGCGCCCGGTCGATCAGCAGATCAAGCTCGTCCTGAAGCGTCGGCGCGGCCCGGCTCATCACTTGCCCCCGATGCTCAGGCCATCGACCAGAATCGAGGGGGTATCAAGCGTTCCCTTGATCTCAAGGTCTGAGGCGGGCTCAAGGCGCGCGAAAATGTCGATCAGATTGCCAGCGACGGTGATTTCATTGACCGGGTGGGTCAGTTCGCCGTTTTCAAACACAAAGCCCGACGCCCCGGCCGACCAGTCGCCGGTGTCCGAATTGACGCTGGGGCCGAACATCGAGGTGATCAGCACCCCCGAACCGGCGGCGGCCATCAGGTCGGCGGGGGAGCGCGTACCGGGGCTGAGCGTCACATTGTGCGCCGAAACGCCCGCCGGATGCGCCAGAGAGCGCGAGGCGTGCCCGGTCGAGGCCATGCCCAGTTGCCGCCCGGCGGCGCTGTTGAGCAGCCAGGTGGTCAGGATACCGTCGTCGATCAGGGCGCGCTCACGCACCGCTACGCCTTCGTCGTCATAGAGGCACGAGCCCAGACCGCGCGGGCGGAACGGATTGTCGATGAGGTGTACACCGGGTGCGAACAGGCGCTGGCCCAGCCTGTCCTTCAGATAGCTGGAGCCGCGCGCCACCGACGGGCCGGAAATGGCCCCCAGAAACAGGCCGATCAGCGACTTGGCCGTGCGCGGTTCAAACAGGACGGGGGCGGTGCGGCTATCGATCTTGCGTGCGCCCAGCGCTTTCAAGGCACGTTGCGCGGCGAGGGTGCCGGTGGCTTCGGGCGTCGGCAAATCGGACAGGTAGCGCGTTGAGCGGCCTTCGCCATCACGCTCCATACCGCCGGTTTCGTCCGTGGCGATCAGGCGCGCCGACTGAAACGACAGGCTGGTGCGGTGGTGGCCGGCAAAGCCGTCCGAGGTCAGAAGCTGCCAGCGGGTAAAGCTCTGGCCCGCACTGGCCGCGTCGCTTTGCAGGCGCGGGTCGATCAGGCCTGCGGCTTCACAGGCCAGTGCCCGTTCGCGCAAGGCATCGGCGCTCAGCTCTGTGGGGTCGAAAATATCCAGTTCCACGCCGTCACCGCGCCACAGCCGCGCCGGGTCGGCCAGACCGGCATAGGCATCATCCGGGGCCAGCCGCGCCATGGCGACGCAGCGTTCGACCAGCCGCGCCAGCGTGCGCTCTGAAAATTCGGAGACCGAGACGACGGCCTGTTTCTGACCGACAAACACCCGCAGGCCCAGATCGGTGGCCTCATCGCTTTCGACGGTTTCGACGGCCCCCTTGCGCACGCCCACGCTGAGCGAGCGGCTTTGCGAATAGACGGCTTCGGCGGCATCCGCCCCCTGCGCCTGCGCCAGACCGATGACGTGCGCAAGCAACGCCGTAGAATCGGTGCGGGCGGGGGTGTCTGTTTGCGTGTGCAGCATAAGGTCTTTCTTAGGCGCGCCGGGGGGCGGGGCGCAAGTCTCAATTGGAACGATTCCCCGCAAAGCATATCATAACCTTGTTTTACAGGATTATTTCCTACAGATTAGTATAATCTTTAGGGCATTCCTCTAGGTTGTGACCTCTGTGGCGCAGGCTCTGTTGACTGCGCGTCATCCTGCAGGGGTCTTATGCTGTCACTGACCGAACGCACCGGAGACTTGCGTCGGTATGCTTACCGGCTGTGGCGTCGTCTGAAGGCGAGCCACAGACAGAGTGAAGTCGATACGGCGGAGTTGAAGCGTCAGCGCGCCATTGCCTTGCGCCCGGTCGTGCGCGGTCTGTGCGGCGTGGTCGGCAGCTACTATATCGTCATTTTCATCTCCCATTTTTTCTATGAAAAGGGGATGGACCTGCCGATCATGGCCTGTCTGGGGGGGCTGACGGCCATAACCGGCCTGTCCTTTTTCCGCTGGACGCGCGGGGCCGAAAGCGTGGAGCGGCTGGAGCTTGCCACCCTGATCGTCAGCCTTTTGATGTACACCAATGTCGTGGTGTCTCAGTACCTGCACTTCGTGCCGGCCAAGCTGATCTATTTTGTGCTGATGACCCTGGTCTTCGCCACCTCCGCCGTGTCGCTGCGGGTCGTGGTGCCGACCTCGCTTCTGGCCATTGGCACCATGTTTGTCATGGCGCATCATGCCGGTTTCCCCGTGCTCAAGCAGCATATCTGGGTCGGTATCGGCGGGATTGTCACGGCGCTGGGCATGGCTGGCATCATGCGCAGTACCATTTTCCGCGCCGTTCATGCCCGGCTGGTGGCCGAAAAGCACCGCCACGAGGCGCAGATTCTGGCGCATTACGACGCCCTGACCGGTCTGCCCAATCGCCGCAGCTTTTTCACCGAGCTGGATGTGGCGCTTGTGGGGGCCAAGAACGGCCACGCCTTTGATCTGGCCCTGATTGATCTCGATGGTTTCAAACCGGTCAATGACCTCTATGGCCACAGCGTCGGCGATGCCCTGCTGATCGAGGTCGGCAAGCGTCTGCGCGCCGTCGTGGAGTCGCGCGGTGTCGTGGCGCGGCTGGGCGGAGACGAGTTCGCCCTTATCCTCAACGGGCAGATGCCTGACGACGATCTGCGTCGCTTCGGCGAAGACCTCTGCGACGCCTTGCGCGAAACCTATGTGCTGGGCGGCGGGGTGTGCGCCAATATTTCCGGCTCGGTCGGCTTCGTGCATTCGGACGCGGAGGCCCAGTGGAACGCCTCGCAAATGCTGGAGCGCGCCGACTACGCGCTTTATTACGCCAAGCAGAACCTGCGCGGCGCGCCGGTCATCTTTGACCGCCGCCACGAAAACGAGATGCAGGATTTCGGCGCCGTCGATCAGACCCTGCGTTCGTCCGACCTCGAAAGTGAACTCTATATCGTCTTCCAGCCGCAGATCGACCTCAGGGCGCAGCGCACAGTCAGCTTCGAGGCGCTGGCCCGCTGGCAGTCGGAAAAGCTTGGGCCGGTGCGACCGGACATCTTCATCCGCGCCGCCGAACGCTCCGGCCTGATCAGCGACATCACCCTGATCCTGCTGCGCAAGGCGCTGGTGGCGGTGCGCGACTGGCCGAATGATATGCGCGTGTCGTTCAACCTGTCGGCGCGCGACCTGCGCTCGCTGCCGGCCATTGCGCGCATCTGCGACACGGTAAAGGCGTCGGGCGTCGATCCGAAGCGCATCGAGTTCGAAATCACCGAAACCGCCATGCTCAGCGACTTTGATCAGGCGCTGGAGGCTCTGGCCCTGCTGAAAGGCATGGGCAGCCGCATCGCGCTCGATGACTTCGGTTCGGGCTATTCCAGCTTCGGCTACATCCATCGCCTGCCGGTGGACAAGATCAAGATCGACCGCAGCTTCGTGACCCAGCTTCTGCGCCACGATTCGACGGTGAAGATCGTCAAGACGCTGATCGACCTGTGCGGTAACCTGTCGCTCGACCACGTCATCGAAGGCGTCGAGACGGCGGCGGAACTGTGCCGTTTGGAAGAGATCGGCGCGCGCTATATTCAGGGCTATTACTTCTCACAGCCCATGCGTAGCGAGGCCATCACCGCCTATCTGGACGCCGAGTCGTGGCGTGAAGGGCTGAAAAAGGCGGGTTAGCTGTCCTTCCCCTTTTTCGAGGCTCCGGCCTCGCTAAGGGCGATGGCAATGGCCTGATCGCGATCCTTGACGCTGGCGCCACTGGCGCTTTTCAGATCGCCGTCCTTGAATTCGCCCATGACCTTTTCGATCTTGCGCTTCTGAGCCGGGGTTTGCTTGGGCATGGTCCATCCTCCTGTGTGGGCGGCAGAGTCTGCGCCCTCACGCATCAGGATGCGATCAGGCTTTGCGCACCCATCCGAAAGACGTGAGTGGGATCGACTGCGCCATCTTCGCCGCCCCGGCGTCATTGGGGTGCAGATTGTCGGCCATGCCCAGCCCCGGCAAAAGCCAGCCGGGACGCGCCGGGTCTTCCAGCGCCTTGTCAAAATCAAACAGGCCGTCAAAGACATCGCTACGTCTTAGCCACGTATTCAGCGCCACGCGCCGCGTCTCCTTCTCGTCGTTGTAATAGTCTTTGAAGGTCGTGCCCTTGAACGGGGTGAGCGTCGCCGCATAGGTGCGGATGCCGTGCGCCTGCGCGCGGGCGGCAATCTGGCTGAGGCCCATCTTCAGGTCGTCCAGCGGGGCATAGCCGGGACTGTCCGGACCACCCGCGTGGCCGAGGTCGTTAATGCCGATCAGCAGCACCACAGCGGCGACATTGGGCTGGGCCAGCACGTCACGGTCAAAGCGCGCCAGAGCGCCGGTGCCAAACCGCGCCCAGGTGCCATGATTGAGCAGCCGGTTGCCGCTGATGCCGGCATTGACAACGCTTAAGGGGATGCGGGCGGCGCTGAGGCGCTGGCTCAGCACGTCGGGCCAGGTGCGGCCCTGATCCGGCGTAATACCGTAGCCGTCGGTGATCGAGTCGCCAAAGGCCACCAGCGCCTGCGTCCTGGGGGTGGCGACCTCGACGCCCGACAGCCACGGGAAGGCATTGCCTATGCCGATATCGGGCTTGGTGGCGGGCAGTTCGGGGGCCGCCGTTTGCTGCCCGCTGGCGACGTAAAGGGCGCTGCGCTGGATTTCGTGCAGGGTGGTCAGGGGGGCGGGGCCCTTGACGTACAGGCTGACAGCGAGGTCGCTGTGGGCCGCCACCGTCAGGCGGATCGGGTCGCTGAGGACATAGGCCCCCGGCGGGATCGTCACGGACGTCTGGCCGTCAAAGGTCGCGGCGCGGTCGCTTTGTGGGTCGATCCGCGCGCCGGACAGGCGTCTGGCGATGCGCAGGGCGTCCATGCGCAACGGCGTGTCGCCATAGGCGTTCGACAGGCGGATACGCACGGCGCTGCCGCCCGCGCTGAGGCGCACGATCTGACGCAGGGTGAGGTCCTGCGCCTGCGCCCTGTTGCCGGAGGGCTCCGGGGCAGCGTACCACGACGGTGTCCAGTGTTGCATCGTCGGACGGGCCAGCGCCGGAAGGGTCAGCGCGGCCCCGGCGGCGGTCAGCCCCGACATCAACGTGCGGCGGTTCAGAATGGACATGGCGACTCCCCTGAGGGCTCTTTTGGCTTTGGGCGCGCATCTAACGCGATTTTGCGGCTGAGGGAAACAGGGTTTGGGTTAGCCACGGATAGACACGGATGGCCGCTGGCGCGGCCTCACGGATATTCAGTGCGCGCCTGAGAGGCCCGGAGCGCGGACCATCTGTGTCAGGCGGGCCTTGCCCGCCGCATCTGTGTCATCTGTGGAGAATCTCTGCTTTGGGGTTTCAAACGCCAGTTCGGAAGCCTTCGCGCTTATCTCTTTGGGCGAAGCCCGCCATCCGTGTCTATCCGTGGCAAAAAAATCTATCCCCGCTGCGTCATCGACAATTTCAATCACTTAAGCGCATTTTCTCACAATCTGTCCCCGCCGCGTGAACCTCTGTCATGCTGAGCCCATGACACAGATCGCCCCCCACATTCCCGCCGCCCACACCGCCTTCTATGACCGCCTGATGCGCCTTGCGGATCAGATTCTGACCGCGCTCGAAACCGCGCCGCGCCCCACCACGGCTATCGAGATTGGCCGCACGGCCCGTGCCATCATGGCCGTCGAGCGGATGTTGCGGGGGATATACACGCCGTTGCTGAAGGCGAAACCGAAGCCGGTCAAGGAGGCAACTCCAACCGAAACGCCCGCTGCGTCTCGTCGTCCTCGCGCTGATCCACCGCCCCCGTCGCGCCCTGACGGGCTTACAGGGTAGGAGACAGGCCGCCCCGTGAACGGAGGGGCGGCGGCCCCTGAACCGGCAGAAGAGGCAAAACCAGAGGCAAGACCTGCGGCCTCTCCGCATGGTGAGTGGTCAAAGGGCTGGGCCGACAAACAGGCGCAGATGCGCGAACAACGCGCCGCCCGCATCGGCAAATGGCCCGACGGCACGCCCTACAGACCCCGACCTACGGCTTCGGAGACAGATAGGCTACGGTCGAAATCAGCGCCGACACCACCGTCGCCAGAAACAGGTGAACGCCCAGCAGCGGCACCATGAATATCCCGCCTTCGAACGCGCCCCAGCACTCGTCGACGCACATCTGAGCCGGCAGACCCAATACGATCGTCGGCACGACGTAGGGCAGGGCGATAAGCGCGGCGATCCCGGGTCGGTAAACCGCGTCTGTGCCAGGAAATGCCAGTTTTGGCAGGATCGGGGCGAGAATAAATACCGCCATCAGGATCAATACGGCTTTACCATCCGCCAGAACGAACATGACGATCAGGGCGAGACTCAGGCCGACGGTCACCGCAATGCAGCGCCACGCGCCCAACGGTTTTACCTGTGCGAAGGCGATTTGCCGTCCGAATATACGACAGGCGGCAAGCAGAAATATCGCGTGGGCAACCACCACGCTGACGAACATCAAGCCCGTCGTTACGGCATAGGACAGGTCGTTCACCACGCCCAGCCGTCCGACGGCCCAGGGGACGGCGAAATTAATCGCACCGACGATCAGCGTGCTGAAAACCGCCAGACACCCTAGTAGAAACAAGTTGTCGGCGAAGAGCCTGAGCGTCGTCGCGGCCAGAGAGCTCGCGCGTCGTTTTGTCGTAGAATCCGTCAGCATGCATCCCCCCGCATGGTTGCTTATTTTTTCCAGATCGGCTTACCGGTCCCCGGCAGGCCCATGGCGGCCCATTTTTCGCTGACGCGGTCGATGACGTCCTGTTCCATATAGAGTTTTTCGCCCCATTCGCGGTGGGTTTCCGGCTCCCACTTGTTGGTGGCATCGAGGCCGATCTTTGACCCCAGACCGCTTTCTGGCGAGGCGAAGTCGAGATAGTCGATCGGCGTGTTTTCAATGACCGTGATGTCGCGCGCCGGGTCCATGCGCGTCGAAATCGCCCACATCACGTCCTTCCAGTCGCGGCAGTTGATGTCGTCATCCACCACGATCAGCCATTTGGTGTACATGAACTGGCGCAGATACGACCACGCGCCCATCATCACGCGCTTGGCGTGGCCCGGATAGGCCTTCTTCATCGAGATGACGGCGATGCGGTAAGAACACCCTTCGGGCGGCAGCCAGAAATCGACAATCTCCGGAAACTGCTGACGGATCAGCGGGATAAACACCTCATTCAAGGCTTCGCCCAGCACGGAGGGCTCATCGGGTGGCCGGCCGGTGAAGGTCGAGAGATAGATGGGCTGCTTGCGCCGCGTGATGGCCGAGACCTGAAACACCGGGAATTTTTCGACCGAATTGTAATAGCCGGTGTGGTCGCCATAGGGGCCTTCGTCGGCATAGTCATCGAGGAGCACATGCCCTTCGAGGACGATTTCGGCTTCGGCGGGCACCATCAAAGGTACGGTTTTGGCAGGCACCAGCTCGGCCTTGGCCCCGCGCAGCAGGCCTGCGAACTGATACTCGCTGAGCGTATCCGGCACCGGCGTCACGGCGGCCAGAATGGTCCCCGGATCGGCCCCCAGCACCACGCAGGCGGGCAGGGGCTCTGTCTTTTTGGCCTTTTTCCAGCGGGCATGATGCTGCGCCCCGCCGCGGTGCGCCAGCCAGCGCATGATGGCGCGGTCCTTGCCCAGAACCTGCATCCGATAAATACCAAGGTTGAAATCGTCTTCGCGCGCTTGCGACGGCCCCTTGGTGACCACAAGGCCCCAGGTGATCAGCGGCGCCGGCTCACCGGGCCAGCAGCCCTGCACCGGCAGGCGCGTCAGGTCGATGTCATTACCCGTCTGCACCACCTCCTGCACGGGGGCCTTCGAGACCGTTTTGGGGCGCATCCCCATCACCGTCTTGGCCAGCGGCAACATGCTGAGCGCGTCCTTGAAGCCGCGCGGCGGTTCGGGTTGCCGCAGGAAGGCCAGAAGCTCACCCACTTCGCGCAGGTCCTGCGGATTGGTGCGGTCCTTGCCTTCGAGGGTGACGCCCATGGCCACGCGCTTGACCGTGCCGAACAGGTTGACCAGCACCGGCATGTCCGACTTTGAGCCATCGGGCAGGATGACGTTTTCAAACAGCACAGCCGGGCCTTTTTCGGCCAGCAGGCGGGTCTGGATCTCGGTCATTTCGAGGTGGGTGGAGACGGGCTCCGTCACCCGTACCAGTTCGCCTTCGCGTTCGAGCTTGGCTATGAAATCTCGCAGGGATTTGTAGGCGCTCATGACCGGGACTCTTGTTGGAAACACGGCTGCGAGACATAGGCCGATGGGCGTTGTGTGGCAAGTCTTCTCCTCCCTACGCTTGCGTGGGGAGGTGGCGCGCCGAAGGCGTGACGGAGGGGGATGACGCCAAACGCTCTAGCGCGCCGCGTATTTCGGAGTGATCCCCCTCCGTCACTTCGCTAAGCTCAGTGCCACCTCCCCATCGCTGCGCGACAGGGAGGAGAAAAGAACGTAAACTTGCCGCCGAATCTGAGGTGCCTATGACGAAATTTCTGGTAATCGGTGCGACAAGCCTTGTGGGGCAGAGGCTGCGCGACATCGTGCCGCAGGCGGCATTTACCACGCGCAGGCCGAAACAACCGAACGACCTGTTCCTCGACCTGATGCACCCGCAGGCCTTTGAGGGCGAGGGTTTTGCGCATGTGATTGTGACCTCGCCTCTCTGGCTGATCAGCGAGGCCGTACTGGAGGCGTTATGGGCGCAGGGGATGAAACGGATCGTCGCTTTTTCCTCGACCTCGCGCTTCACAAAGACCTATTCGCCGCAGCCGGAAGAACGCCGCGTCGTCGAACTTTTGAGCGAGGCCGAGGCGCGTATCGAGGCCTTTTGCGCCACGCACGATGTGGACTGGACGATCCTGCGGCCGACCCTGATCTATGATGAGGGGCGCGATCAGAACGTCAGCCGTATCGCGGCGACCATCGACCGGCTGGGCCTCTTTCCGGTGTGCGGGCGGGCGTCGGGCCTGCGCCAGCCGGTCCATGCCCGTGATCTGGCCAAGGCGGCTGTGGGCGTGCTTTCGACTGACGCCACGGCCAACCGCGCCTATGACCTGTCAGGCGGCGAGACGCTCAGCTATCGCGAGATGGTGGCGCGGATATTCGCCGCCAAAGGCCACCCGGCGCGTATCCTCAGCCTGCCGGAGTGGGCGTGGCGGCTGGGGTTCGGGGTGCTGGGCGTTCTGCGGCCCGGCTCAGCGCTGAAAGGCAATGTCCATATGGCCTTGCGCATGAATACCGATCTGGTCTTTGACCACTCTGCGGCCACGCGCGATTTCGGCTATGATCCGGGGATATTCAAGCCGAATTTTTGAAGGATCGCCTCGGCTGTCCACACCGCCTGACTGAAGCAGGCCTGAAGCAGGTAGCCGCCGGTCGGGGCCTCCCAGTCGAGCATTTCGCCGATGGCGTACACACCGGGCAGGGCCTTCAGTTCGTAATCCGCCGTCAGGGCGTCAAAGCGGATGCCGCCGGCGCTCGATATGGCGCGCGCCAGCCCCTGCGCCCCGGTCAGAGTCAGGGGCACGGCCTTAATCAGGGCCGGGGTGACCGGCTGATCGCCTTCGCGCAGGACGGCGATCTGCGCCGGAGTCAGGTTCAGGGTCTTGCGTAAGCGATTGCTCAGACTGTCGTTTTTGGCCCCGCGCGACAGGCGGTTCTGGATCTGCGCCTCCGACCATTCGGGCTTGAGGTCTAATGACGCCACCGCCGCGCCCTTGCGTTCGATGGCGTCGCGCAGGGCGGCCGCAAAGGCGTAGATCAGCCCGCCTTCGACCCCGTCGCGCGTCAGCATCAGCTCGCCCTTGCGCGTGCGGCCATCAAAGGTCAGGGCGACGTTCTTCAGCGGCTCACCGGCGAATTTGTCGCGGATCAGGGCGCTCCAGCCGACGCGAAAGCCCATATTGGCCGGGCGCAACGGCGCGACGGGCACACCCTTGTCGCTGAGCAACCGCGTCCAACCGCCGTCTGAGCCCAGCCGGGGCCAACTGGCCCCGCCCAGCGCCAGCACGGTCACATCGGCGGCGACGCGCACGGTTTGGCCCTGATGCTCGAACGTCAGGGCCGATCCGTCCCAGCCCGTCCATGTGTGGCGCAGATGAAAGCCGACCTCCTGCGCTTCCAGTCGCGCCAGCCACTGGCGCAGCAGCGGCGAGGCCTTCAACGCCTTGGGGAAGACCCGCCCGCTGGTCCCGACAAAGGTGTCGGCCGAAAGCCCGTCGGCCCAGTCGCGCAAGGCCTTGGGCGGAAAGGATTCGATGGCGGGTTTCAGCGCCGCCGCCTGCGCGCCATAGCGCCCGATAAAGGCCGCCAGAGGTTCGGAATGGGTGAGGTTCAGCCCGCCGCGCCCGGCCATCAGGAACTTGCGCGCGACCGACGGCATACGGTCATATATATCGACCCGCAGGCCCGCGGCACTCAGGCGTTCGGCCAGCATCAGCCCGGCGGGGCCGGCACCGATCACGGCGATGGAAGGGGAGGCGGTCATACCCGTCCTTAATCCCCCCGGACGGTCGCAGGCAAGAGCTGTCGTGAAATTGCGAATAATTCTTATTTATCGAAAACTCAAAGAGGATCAATTTCCCTCTTATGGGGCGCGCGCTTATGATGGCGCCACACCGGAGATCGCTCCGCAGGAGACCCGCCATGCGTCTGATTGCCAAAACCCTGTCCTACGGGACCATTCACGTTCTGGTCGCTTCGACCGTCGCCTTTGTGCTGACGGGCAACTGGGCCATTGCGCTCGGTATCGGCCTGCTGGAGCCGGTGGTGCAGACCCTGGTCTTCCCGCTGCATGAGTATCTGTGGGAGCGCAAGGCCCCGGAAAAGCTGAGCCTGTTCCACAGTCATTGAGGGCTTCTTTATTTCGCCCTTATCTTCCCGCATGACTCCTTCATTGCCAGCCACAGAGGTTCGGATTAACCGTCTCATCTGTCCTGTTTCTGAGAAGGATTCGCCTGTCATGAAGCGTCTTGTCATTGTGTCGCTTATCGCCCTTCTGCCGGTCCTGTCGGCTTGCAACACCATCAAGGGTGTCGGCCGCGACATTGAATCGGTCGGTGAAGCGCTTGATAAATCGACGCGGTAGAGCCTCATGCCGAAAAGTGGACGCCACTTTTCGGAAAAACATGAGGCGTTACAAAAAATTAGAGCGACACGGCGGTTCAACTGAGCCGATGACGTCTCTAGCTTTCAGGCAGGTAGGTCTGGCGTCTGTCGCCTGAAACCGCTATCAGGGCAGATATGACCGATACCGCTTCTGAACGCTATACCCAGCACGGGCTGCGGCCTCTGGTGAATTTTCTCCAGCAGGCGCGCACGCATTACCTTGAGCAATATCGCTCATTTATCGAAAATCACCGCATGGCGGGCAATGCCGGTGAGCCTGAGGTGTTGCTGGAAGCCGAAGACGCCGCCCTGTTTGACGGCCTTCTGGTGGCCGATTATCTGATCACCGATGCTGACCCGCGTGTTGTGCGCTTTGAGCCGTCGCGGATGCTGAGCTTTAAGCCGATTACCGTGACGATCACCGGCATGGATATTGTCATCGAGCGCCTGCGCTGGGACGATGTGGTGGTGTTGAGCGACGTCGCCTTGCCGTCAAAGGCCGATCTTCAGGTGTGGTTTGAAGACTGGACCACGCCGCGCGAAGGCGAGGACGAGCACCGCGAAGCGCTGGCCAATGTGCTGCACAGCGTCCGCTTCGAAGACGGACAGTTCCGCATCGACTTCGGTTCGGCCCCGCCTAAGGCTGTGATTGACCTCTTCCTGCTGCTGAATGAATCCGGCGCAAAGTCGGTGCGGCTGGTTTAAAACTATTGGCCACGAACATCACGAACGGGAGCCTGTGGCACTGGCCTGCGCCTGACCTATCAAGTGCTGTGTTTTGCCACGCGAGATTTTTAGAAACCACAGATTTCACAGATTTCACAGATTATCCGTGTCTGCGTCACACAGGGGCGCGCAGCGCCAATCTGTGAAATCTGTGTAATCTGTGGTTCAAAGCCCTTCGGCGCGCAGCGCCCTCACTTGAGCTTGCCGCACGAAGGTAAGGGCCCCTAGGGCCATGTCAGTGGGACAGCCTTTTCGTGTTTTCGTGTTTTTTGTGGCCGAAATCCCTTATGTCTTACGCACCTCGATCTCATCGACCAGACGCTTGACCTGAGCTTCGATAAAGCTCAGCGTGCCTTCGTCGGTAAACACGCCGTCGGTGGTCTTCTTGTCGATAAAGGGTACGACCACCTCGGCGCCGCCCAGCGGATGCGCGCCAATGGCCGCCAGAGTCCCGCGAATCTGCGATTGCGCCCGCACGCCGCCGGTCGAAGCCGGTGAGGTGGTTATAATCAGGGCCGGCTTGCCCGCCAGCGCCGCCTTGCCATAGGGACGCGACAGCCAGTCGAGCAGGTTCTTGATGGACCCCGGCATGGCGTAATTATATTCCGGGCTGCCGATCAGAACGCCGTCCGCCGCCTGAACCTGCGCCCGCAGACGCGCCACGCCTTCCGGATAGGGCTCGACGTCAAGGTCCTGATTATAGACGGGAATATCGGCGACTTCGGCGACTTCGATTTCGACACCGGCCGGGGCATTGGCCGCCAGGGTGCGCAGCAGGGCCGTTGTGTAGGACGCTTTACGCAGCGAACCGGAAAGGGCGATGAGCTTCGGGCTGGACATGGCAGTACCTCGCGTGATCTGTAATGTGGTTAGCTACACATAGGCCGGGCCTGACGGGGCTGCAACCCTGATCGGGATAATAGCTTGCACCCGGCTGATGAAAAGGCGCAAGCTGTCTGCCTGCTGAACGAGGTCCTATGTCCGCGCATTCCCATCATCACGATCATGATCACAGCCCTCACGATCATGGGCACGATCATCACGGCCACAGCCACGATATAGGCCCGGCCACCGATCCGGCCTATCGCCGGGCCCTGTGGTGGGTGATGGCCATCAATGCGGTGATGTTCTTCGTCGAAATCGGTGCCGGCCTGCAAAGCCAGTCGAAAGCGCTGCTGGCCGATTCGCTCGACTTTGCCGGGGACGCGGCCAGTATCGCGCTCAGCCTGTTTGTGCTGACGGCGGCGGTCAGGGTGCGCGCCAAAGCGTCGCTGCTTAAGGCGGCCAGCATGTTCGGGTTTGCCCTCTGGATCATGGGCACGACCCTGTGGCAGGTCTATACGGGGGATGTGCCGCGCGCTGAGGTGATGGGCCTGATCAGTCTTCTGGCGGTCGCGGCCAATGTCGGCTCGGCGCTGCTGCTGTGGAAGTACCGCGAAGGCGATTCCAACGTGATGTCGGTGTGGCTGTGTACGCGCAACGACGCCATCGGCAATCTGATGGTGCTGGGGGCGGCGGTCGGTGTGTATTTCACGCAGAATACGCTGCCCGACGCCATTGTGGCCCTGATTATGGTGGCCATGGGCCTTCAGGCCGCGGTGCGTATCACGGAACGGGCCTTGACCGAGTTGAAGGGCCAATAATCCCTCCTCCCTGTTGCGCAGCAATGGGGAGGTGCCGAGCCAGCGAAGCGTGCCGAGGCGGAGGGGGATGACTCCAGGCTTTTTAGCGCGGCCGGGGCTTTAGAGTCATCCCCCTCCGGCGCTGCGCGCCACCTCCCCACGGCAAAGCCGCAGGGAGGAGAGGAGATTAAAGGCCCCGATCAGCAGGGTCAGTTCGATATGCGGCAATGTCGTCGAGCAGGCTCAAAACAGCGTGTCCTGCACCGGGGCGGCGTCATCATCGACAATATCGAACAGGTCGTCGGGCGGCAGGGCCGGATCAAAGACGCTATTGTCGAGCCAATCCTGCCATTGCCGACGCCCGACCATCACCGGCTCGCGGTCATGCAAGGCGGCCATCTGCGTGCGCGCCGGGCGGGTCAGTATGGTGAAGGTGTCGTCTTCCCACAGCCCGGCCAGCACCAGCGGTTCGCCATCGCGGCGCGTGATGCGGTGGCGGCGGCCCTGATGCCATTCGTAGAAACCCGCCACCGGCACCAGCGCGTGACGTCTGGTAAAGGCGTCGCGGAAGGTCGGCTTTTCGGCTGCGGTTTCGATACGCGCATTGAAGGTCGAGGCTTTCGGCGTCGCCTTCGCCCAGCCGGGGATCAGCCCCCAGCGCGCGGTCATCAGCCGTGGCCCGGCGGTGACGATGGGGTAGGCGTCGGTGGGTTTGACCACATCGTGGAGTACCTCAGCCACAGCCTCATCGGTCATGCCGAGGCTGATCAGAAAGTCGCGCCACGCTTTCAGGGCCAGGAATTGTCCGCACATGGGAGCAGTATAGGGGGCCGCACGCCCGAAACAAGACTCGCGCCGCGCATCGTTTTTCGTTAGGGAGGGCGGCATGTCTGCACCCTTTACCCGCATCTATGACGGCGCTGAGCCGATCCGCCTCAACAAATGGCTGGCGCAATCGGGCGTCTGTTCGCGCCGCGAAGCCGACGCCTTTATCGCCGATGGGCTGGTCAGCGTTGAGGGCGAGGTGGTGCGCGACGCGGGGCGCAAGGTCGAGGCGGGGCAGAGCGTCAGCTTCAATCCACAGGCGCAGGCCTCGCTCGATGCCAAGCTGACGGTGGTCTATCATAAGCCGGTGGGCATTGTGTCGGGGCAGCCCGAAGCCGGTGAGACTCCGGCGGTGCGTATGATCCGCCGGCCGAACCACTGGGGGCAACTCACCCAATGGCCTAATCAGGATTCGAAGCTGGCGCCGGTCGGGCGGCTGGATAAGGACTCGCGCGGGCTTCTGATCCTGTCGGAGGACGGCGTTCTGGCCAAGGCGATTATCGGGCCGGACAGCGAGCTGGAGAAGGACTATACGGTGCGGGTGCGCGGGCCCATTTTTGAGGCCAAGCTGAAATGGCTGCGGCACGGGCTGGAGCTGGACGGGCGCAAGCTGAAACCCGCCGTGGTCGAACAGGTGGGCGAACAGACCCTGCGCTTTATCCTGAAGGAAGGCCGCAACCGTCAGATCCGCCGCATGTGTGACATGTGCGAACTTAGGGTTCTCGACCTCTACCGCTCGCGCATCGGGCCGGTGGAGATCGGCGACCTGCCCGAAGGCCAGTGGCGGCTACTGACGCCGGAGGAACGGGCACTTTTGTTAAGGGAGAAAAAATGAGCGACAATAACACGCCCGATGAACAGTTCTGGGACGTAGCTGACAGTTTCATTGCTTTGGCCAATCAGCATCAGGCCCAGATTGGCCCACACAAGACCAGCGCTTGCCTGTTATACGCGGCCTCCCGTTACAATGCTTTTGTGGTGGCGGATGCAGCTGAGACTCAGGTCGATATGATACGTGATCGTGATGCCGCACGCGCCTATTTCATCGACCAGTATACGAAAATGCTGGATGAAAACCTGAGCGACTGGATCGCTAATTTCAGCAATTACACTGGACGGAAGTAATCATTTCCGCATCAGCCAAGAAATCACGCTCAGCAACACGCTGATAATGATACAGGTGACGATCGGAAAGTAGATACCGCCATTGCCGGTTTTGACGGCAATATCGCCGGGGAGGCGGCCGAGCGGCAGTTTCGACAACCACGGCCACAAAACACCTGCGGCGACGATCAGCAGACCGATGACAATAAGCGTGCGGGACATAGACCATAATCTATGGTGGGGTGGGGCGTGAGGCAATGGGTGCGGGGGCCGAGCCCCTGCCCGCCGGAGGCGCTTTCGTTTACTTCGTCGCCCGGAAACAGGTCGCCACGTGGTCATCGACCAGACCGACGGCCTGCATATAGGCGTAGAGGATGGTGGAGCCGACAAAGCTCATGCCGCGCTTTTTGAGGTCTTTCGACAGGGCGTCGGACACGGGCGTTGAGGCGGGCACGTCGCGTAGGGTTTGCGGGTGGTTGCGCAGGGGCTGCCCCCCGACAAAGCCCCACAGATAGGCGTCGAACGACCCGAACTCCTTTTGAATGGCCATAAAAGCGAGGGCGTTTTTACGCACCGACGCGATTTTGAGGCGGTTGCGGATAATGCCGTCGTCGTGCATCCGCGCCTCTAACTCTTCGTCGCTCAGGGCGGCGCAGGCGGCGACGTCGAAGTTTTTGAAGGCGGCACGGTAGGCGTCGCGGCGTTTGAGGATGGTTTCCCAGTTGAGCCCGGCCTGTGCGCCTTCAAGGATCAGCATTTCAAACAGCAGACGGTCGTCGTGGACCGGCACGCCCCATTCGTGGTCGTGGTAATGCACATAGTGCGGCTTGCTTTCGTTGACCCAGCCGCAGCGCGTCCGTCCGTCGCTCATTATGGTCTCCTCCTGAGCGCATGCCAAAACGTGTGAAACGGTTTTTGGACTCACATGCGCGATCAAACACAAGATCAGCGCAGGTTTAGCCCATTTGGCGCGTATTAGTGTCAGCATAAGCGCGAGGCGGCCTGCAAATCGGCAAAACTTTTGCGAGCGATGTGGATTTTGAGTCACGGCCTTCATTTCCGGTCCTTACGCAACCCTGACAAATGCCAGGGCTGCACAGATGGCCGACTTATGCGCGGCGATGCGTCACCGGTCGCTGTTCGCGCAAATGCGGCCCGGCGCGCGGAAAATTGTCTCCACAGGACAAGGCCTTAAGCGACACGCGCGACACGCTGCGGCCATCGCGCGGCGCAAATGCGGCGGTGCGCGGGCGAATACGGCCAAAGCGTGTTTTACCCGAAGGTGACACGCGCAGGGCGTGCTTCCCGATGGTTTACTTACCCCCCGACCCGTAGCCTGAAACTCAGCCGGGGCGCTGTTGAGCCACACAGCTTGAACGCCCAGCACGCAGGCTTTGTTACTGCAAAGTCACCGGCTGGTCTTTCTGTTCGCACCGGATGCGCGGATGGAAAGCGCCACGGACACACATTCAACCGGAACCGAAAGGAACCCCATCATGACCCGCTTTAACCTGACGACCAAGATCGCCGCCTTCGCCATTGCCGGTGCTGCCCTCTCCATCACCCCGGCTCTGGCGCAGACCACGCCTTCGACTTCCCAACCTTCGACCGACACCACGGCGACCGCCGAAGCGCCGGCCGCCTCCACCACCCTGACCGGCAAGATCGCCGCCGCGGGCCAGAAGGCCGGCACCTTCACGCTTCAGGTCGGCGAAGCCCCCTCGGCCAAGGAAATCGCCGTTGACGCCTCGGCCGCGACCTCTGACGGTCAGCCCTTCGCCATCGGCGATGAAGTGACCGTGACGGGTACGCTGAGCGCCGATCAGACGGCCCTGAAGGCCTCTACCCTGGCCAAATCGGGCGCTTCGGCGACCTCGGCCCCGGCGGACTCGTCGGCTTCGGATATGTCGGCCTCGCCGTCCACCGAACCGGCTCCGGCCACTGAACCGGCCAGCAAGCCGGTTCAGTAAGCCACTTAGAGCATTCGTCGGCTAAGTTGAGCCGCCGAATGGCTCTAATTATTTCGAACGCCTCATGTTTTTTCCGAAAAGTGGTGTCCACTTTTCGGCATGAGGCTCTGGCTTAACCGGTGCCCCGTGTGGGCATCGGTCAGCCCCGCCGCCCCCACGGGCACTGAGGGCAGAAACGAAAGCCCCGTCCGGTCGTGCATCGGGCGGGGTTTTTTGATGTGGGTCGCCCGCGTGACCGGCTTTTTGTCACGGTGACCCGCCCGGCAGATCGTATCCTTATACAGCGCCGTTTAGAGTAAAATTCAGCAAAAACAGTAGGATATCATGAACGATTTTATCACCAACGGCCCCATCAGCGACTGGAACGACCACGACGCCTTCTGGCAGCGCGACTTTTCCAACCGCCCCTATGGCGCGGAAGACAATTACGGTATTTTTCGTCCGGCCTATCGCTTCGGCTATGATCTCTATGGCGATCATGCCGGTACGGCTTTCAACGATCTGAGCGATGACGAACTGCGCAACCGTTGGGACGCCTACCCCGAACGCGGCGAGCTGAGTTGGGATCGGGCGCGTGACGCGGCCCGTGATGCATATGCCCGGCGCGACATTGACCCGGCCCCGCGTCTGGAAACGGTGATCGACAAGGATTAATTGATCGGTTCAGAAGTGCCGGTTGACCGACAGCCACAGGGTGCGCGGCCTTAGCGGCGTATTCTGTGGCGCGGTGTCCAGCGCGAAAGGATTACCATAGGCAAAGCTGTTGCTCTTGTTACCCGTCGCATTGGTGACGCGCAGGGCGATCGTATAGGGCCCCAGATCGGCGCTGCTGCTGAGGTCGAGATTGGTATAGCCCTTCATGCGGATCACCCGCGTGATACCGTAGTTGAGCGGGGAGCCGCCGCGATACGAAAGCACTGCCGCGTTTTCGAGCGGCAGTCGCCACAGTCGGCGGCGCCACTGGGTGGTCAGGCTGACCATGTGCGGCGAAATATAGGGCATCCCTTCTTCCAGAACCTTGGGATAGAGGGGATTGGTCTTATACAGGTTGGGATCGCTGAACTGTGCGCGTACCTGCACCGTCAGGGTGTCGCGCGGCCGCCAGCCGCCTTCAATTTCGATCCCGGTATTGCGTCCGTCGCCAATATTGAGCGTCACGGGCAGGCCTGTGGCGCGTAACTGATCCGATTGAATATCGCGCCATTCGATATGGTAGAGGGCGGCATCGGCCCGCAGCCGGCCATCCGGGGCGCGGTATTTCATACCCGCTTCGATACTGTGCAGGCGGTCGCCCCGGTAGGTGGCGGGGATGATGGTTTTCTGTGCCGTGGTGGTATTAAAGCCGCCGGTACGGAACCCGTCTGACGACAGGGCGTACAGCATTAATGTGGTTGAGGGCTGATAGCTCAGCATCAGCTCGTGTGTCACCGGGGTCGCGTTGATGACGCCTGTAATGCGGCCCGACGGCGCATAGTCCACAAGGCGCACTCTGGCAATGTCGCTGAGCGTGCGGTGACGCGACCTTTGCGCCCGCAAGCCCGCCGAGAGTGACCATTTGGGTGCAAAATCCCAGGTGACCTTGGCAAAGGCGGCCACGTCGTCGATGCGGTCGGAGCGGTCCTCGTCATAGAGGGTGCGCCGCGTAAAGACGTCGATCAGCAGGGGCGTGAAACTTTCTTCGCTTCGCGCCGCAAACACCCCGGCCAGCCAGCGCAGCGGACGGTCGGGCGGCGACACATAGCTGGCTTCGACACTGGACAGGCGAATGGTCTGGTCTTCCTCGAAGAAGAGGACGCCCGAATTGGGGATGGTGACGTAGCGCCCGATCGGTTGCGCGTCATAGCCGGAGTGAATCTTGTGACGCAGGCGGTTGAGCGCCAGCCGCCATGTTCCCGAAGAGGTTTCGCGCGTCACGCCGATCGCCAGGTTCTGAAAGATATTGTCGTGCGGTTCGGCCAGAGAGAGGGCGCGGCGGTACGGACCCATGCGGCCCACGACGTACTGGCTGTTGGAGGAGCGCAGATCCTGCACGATAAAGGTCGAATCGAGCGTCAGGGTGGGGGTCGCCTGCCATTTGAACGACAGCCGCCCGCCTGAGCGCTGGGTGTCGTTGCTGGCATTCTTCGTCAGGGCCTCATCCTTGATAAACCCAGCCGATTTTTCGTCCCACACCACGGCGCGCAGGGCGGCCTCACCCGGCAGGGGCAGGTTGATCATGCCCGTGGTCCGCCACGACGGCTTGCCTTTAGAGGCAGTGCCGAGCGCCACCCCGGCTTCGGCTTCGAAATGATCGAGCTGCGGCTTGTTGGTGACCAGCCGCACGACGCCGGACAGGGCACCCTGACCATACAGATTGCCCTGCGGCCCCTTAAGGACTTCGAGGCGCGCCATATCGACCAGCAGCAGGTCAGGGTCCGGCGCATTATAGGTGATCGGCGTGTCGTCGAGATAGAGGCCGACCATCGACTGGGTGCGTCCGGTCAGCACGCTGTCGGAGACGCCGCGCAGGAAGATCTTGTCGCGGCCAGGCCCCAGATTGGTCACCGTCATGCCGGCCACATGCGGGGCCAGGCTCGACAGGTCGGTATCATTGCCGGACAAAAGCGGCGGCGCCACCACGCTGATCCCGGCGGGGGTGTCGAACAGGCGGCTGGGGTGGCGCACCACGATCAGCGGAATGTCGTCATTGGACGGCGGCGGCGTGGGGCGAACGGCGGGGCGCGGCAGCGTGGGGCGCGTCTCACGCACCAGCCTGAAGGTTACCGCATCGACGCGCTCGACGCGGCAGCGGCTGCCCAGGACCAGCTTTCGTAACGCCGTATGTGCGGAAAAGCGGCCTTTGAGGGGGCGCGCGGTCGCGTCGCACTGCGCCGGATCGACCCCGCCGACGGAAATGCCGCTGCGAGCCGCCAGCGTGATCAGGGCTTGCGGCAGGGGGGCGGCGGGAAGGTTGAAATCGTAGGCACGGTCGGCAGCGCGGGCCGCCGGGGCCCCCAGCAGGGACGTGCAGAAACTAACGGTCAGAAGCCCGGCGGCGAAGATAGATGGCGTCTGGCGTCGTGCGGGCATCGACCGGTAGGAACTCAGCTATACGCCCGGCAACCGCAGTCTGCGAATCGAGGGTCAGGATGGCATTCAGCCTCAACTGCGCGGCGTCGCCTTCGACGATGATCGGCTTATCGAAATACCGGTTCAGGTCGGCGGCCACGGCGGACAGCGGCTGATTGCGATAGATAGCACGGGATGATTGCCACGCAAAGGCCTCCGCCGGATCGACCTTGGCCAGTTGCCGCGTGCCCGACGCTTCGCGGTAGGTGCCCAGATCGCCGGGCAGCAGGCGTGAGGCGGCGCTGTGGTCGGCCATTTCAACCTCGCCTTCACGCACGGCGACGCGCACCTCGCCATTGAGGCGGGCGACGTTGAATTCGGTGCCGATGTCGGTGAGGGTCAGCTTACCGGTCAGCAGGCGAAACGGCTGATCGGCCTTGTGCGCCACGGTGACGGCCACTTCGCCCTTGTCCAGCGTGACGGTGCGCGCCTTGGGCGTCATCTTCACCGACAGGTGGGTGTCGGTATTGAGCCTCAGTTGCGTCCCGTCGGCCAGGGTGACGGTCTGGCGCTCACCCTTATGCGTGGTGTAGGTCTGAACCGGCGACAGCGCGCCCGAAGCCAGCAGGAAGACGCCTGAGGCGACGGCGGCCAGACCGCTGGCGCCCATAGCCATCAGGCCGAAACGGCGCGTCGGATGGCGCGGTGTCACGGGTCGCACAGCCGATGTTGGCGTATGAGCCGGCTCCGCCGCCTCCAGATCGCCCCACAGGGTCAGGGCTTCGGCATAGGCGCGGGCATGGCGCGGCGACGCATCGAGCCAGTCGGTCAGGGCGATGATGTCGCGCTCGCTGATCACGCCCGATTGCGCCCGGATCACCCAGTCGGCCGCTTCAGCTTCGATTTTCGCGTCGATGTCCGACATGGTTTGTGGCCTCTCTGACCAGATGACACCCTGATACGTCGTTACCCGTAAAATTTCCTTCGCAGTGCGGAAAATTAATTCAGCCGCCGACTTCGGTTGAGCGCCAGAAGGTGTTTCAGGGCGCTGCTGAGGTGTTTTTCGACAGAACTGATCGAAATATCGAGCCGCCGCGCCACCTCGGTCTGGCTGAGGCCCTCCAGCTTATGCAGCCGGAAAATGTCACGCGTTTTGGGGGGCAGGGCGTCGATATCGTTCAAAACGGCGCGCAGGGCCTGCCGTCCGCCGACCACGGCCTCGGCATCCGGGGCGGCGTCGGCTTCGCCGGTCATTTGCGGGTTGAGCGTCTGCCACGCCTCTTCGCGGGCGTCGCGCCGCGTCAGGGTGCGGCGACGGTTGAGCCACAGATTGTTGGCCATGCGGAAGAGAAAGGCCAGAGGCTCCTCAATCTCAGCGTCTATGCCGCCGCGCATCAGGCGCAGATAGAGGTCCTGAAGCACGTCCTCGGCGCTCGCCTCATCGCCGCACAGCCGCGTCAGGTAGCGCAGAAGCACGTCGCGTTTGGCGAAATAGGTTTCCGACAGGCGCGCGGTGGGGGGCATCGGCTCTCTGAGGCGTGATCGGGATATGAATATAAGGGCGATTTCCCTTCCCGGACAAGCCTTTATGCCCGATCACGGGAGGTCAAAGTAAAAAAATCATAAAAATTTTTCGAAACGGCATGAGGGTAATCGTGTCCGTCGGTGTCATCGCTACAGGAGGCTCCTCCGGAAGGTGACCATTCGTCCTGCGGGGGACAGTGGATGCCGGGGTCTCCATCTTAAACCTGAACCGGGCGTCGTGAGTCTGCGACGTCCGGATTTTCTTCCGGTTTTTCCTCTGAGCGGGACCAGTGACATGCGTTTGCTGAACATCATGCTGACGAAGGCAAAGGGGGGAGACGGGCTGATGGCGTGTCACTACCACGATGCCCTGACGGCGGAAGGGTACGATGTGCTCAGCATCGGCCATCCGGACGGCATGTTGTCTGACGTGCCGGGTTTTCGCCCGCTCAATAACCGTTTCATTTCTGACCCGATCTGTGCCTTGCGTCTGGCGGGCTATGCCCACAGCTTCCGCCCCGATCTGGTCATTGCGCACGGTAACCGCGCCGGCCGCGCCTGTATGCTGCCTTTCATCGGCACGCGCCAGCGCACGGTGCAGGTGCTGCACACCCCGTCCTACAAGCCGCATCTGAAAGACGTCTCCGCCGCCCTGTGCGTCAGTGGTCGCGTGCGCGAAGGCGCCGAGTCGCGCTTTCCTGACCTGCGCCTGTTCGATGTGGCCAACTTCTCGCACCTGCGCGCCCTGCCGGTGAAATCAAAACCCAATGCCGTGCCGGTGATCGGGGCCATGGGGCGTTTGCATTCGATCAAGGGCTTTGACCTGCTGCTCGAAGCCTGCGTTGAACTGCGCGCCGCCGGTCAGCGCTTTGAGCTGCGCATCGCGGGTGATGGTCCGGAGCGCGCGTCGTTGGAGGCCCTGACGCGCCAGTTGCGCCTTGAGGACCATGTACGTTTCTGTGGCTGGGCCGAAGACCCGCTGACCTTCCTGCACGGCGTCGATCTGTTTGTCGTGCCGTCGCGTGAGGAATCGTTTGGTCTGGTCGTCATCGAAGCGCTGGCGGCCGGGGTGCCGGTGGTGGCGTCGGACACCGAAGGCCCGCGCGAAGTGCTGCGCGGCGGTCAGTTCGGGGCCCTGTTCCCCAAAGAAAACACCGCCGCTCTGGCGCAGGCCCTGGGCGGTGTCCTGGATAACGGCACGCAGTGGCTGCGTCGCGCCCGCGAAGCGCAGGCCTATGCCATTGAGTCCTTTGGTTTTGATGCCGGTCGCCGCCGTCTGCGCCGCACGGTCGAGGCTTTGGCGTGATCGAACTGTGGCAGGCGGGATTTGTGCCGCGCCCGATAGACGATGTGGCGCAAACGCCGCCGCGTGCGGATGAGGTCATCTGGCTGCCGCCGCAGGGATCATTCCGCTTCGTTGCCGACCCCTTCGGTCTTCAGCGCGCGGAAGGCCTGACCGTCTTTGCCGAGACCTGGGATTATCGCGTCAAGCGCGGCGAAATTCATTATTTTCAATATGATAATGAGTATAAGCTGATCGGTTCGGGCCCGGCCCTGATCACGCCCTTTCACTTGTCCTATCCCTTCCTGATCGAGGAAGCGGGTGAACTCTATATGCTGCCCGAAGCGCATAAGAGCGGCGTTTTGACCCTCTATCGCTGCGAGCGCTTCCCCGACCGCTGGGTGCCGGTCAAGGCCCTTCTGGAGGTGCCCGCCATTGACGCCACCGTGGTCAAGCACGACGGGCGGTGGTGGATGTTCTACGCCCTGCCGGGGGCCGAGCGGCGGGCCATGCGCGAACTGCACGTCGCCTATGCCGATAATCTGCTGGGGCCGTGGCAGCCACACGCCGCCAATCCGGTGCGGGCGGGTCTCGACACCTCACGCCCCGGCGGCACGCCCTTTGTCCGCGACGGCAGGCTGCACCTGCCCATGCAGGATTGCGTGGCGACCTATGGCGCGGCGATCAACCTGCTGCGCATCGACACCCTGACGCCGGAACGCTTCTGCGCCGGGCCGGTGGCGCGTCTGACGGGCGAGGGCCTGCTGGAAGGCTATGGCGACGGCTTCCACACCCTGTCCGGGCACGGCGGTGTGACCTTTATCGACGTCAAGCGTCTGCATCGCTCAGCGGCGGAACCGCTGATCAAGCTGCAATTCAAGCTCAGGAAGGCTCTGGGGAAGCGGTAACGGCCCGCGCCAGGTCGCGCCACGCGCCCTCATCCCAGAAGCGTCGCGCCTGACCCGATGGCGACGGCAGCACCCACAGCGACGTCTCTCCCGCCGTTTCCACCTGCCGCCCCAGCGCGATCAGCCCCGTCGGTCGCCCCAGAAAGACGCTGGCCGCCGTTTTGGAAGTAAAGGCCAGATGTTGCGGCGCATATGCCGCGATCTTGGCCTTTAAGGCCTCGGCGTCCCACGCCTCTGCGGGCAGGTCCACATCATTGCCATAGTGCGCCTTGCACAGGTCCGTCAGCCCGATCCCATAGTTGAGCAGGCGCGGATACTCCGTCGGCGTCAGCCGTTCGGACGTCAGATCCACCTTATGCAGGGTGCGCCAGAAAAAATTTCCCGGATGGGCATAATAGGCCCGCTTCTGCGCCGACACCCGCCCCAGCGCCGTGCCGCAAAACACCAGTTTCAGCCCCGGCCGCAACAGGTCCGGCACCCTGTGCGCGTCGGGCAAAAGACCAGCACGGTCCAAAGGTGTCATGGCGAAAGCTCGTGCTCAGGGACTATTTACACGTCAGATCAGCATCTTTTGGCAGAAAGCGTATGTTTTTCAGAATAATCGGGCCAATCGGATAAGGCCAGTGTTCGAACAATAAACGATTGGCAACCGGGCAGGTCGAGGTGGGTTTGAAGGTATAACCGCCGCCCTTTGCCACCAGCGCCATGACGGCATCGAATTTGACTATACCCGGTAGGGTACTTTCAACGCGCAGCATCATATCCGTCTGACCGGCCAATTGGCCATAGGACAGCAGAACCGAATTGGGCGGAATGAGCGCCTTGTTATTATCTTTTACTATGGGTGGTAAAGCCTGATCCGCCGCATTGTCCACGACCTTATCCGAACGCAAAATCTTCATCGGATATTGAGGTGCATAGCTCTTTTGCCAGCGCGGGGCTGTGGGCTTGCGGTCCACCACATCATATTGAATGGCAAAGGTTTCGCCCGGATAGATCAGCAGTGCGCCGTCTTCCATGATAAACGGCGATTTGCCGACGGGAATGGGTGTGTAGCTGTCCTTGTTGAGGCGCAGCACGATCTCAAGCCCACCCGCGCGGCACTGGGTGGCCGCGCAGATGGCCTCAAGACTTTGTTCTTTTGCATTGGATGTTTGCGCAAGGGCTGTTCCTGCGGACATGCATATATATGCCGCGAACAGCGCTATCCGGTTCCACATTTTCGATCCCCCCCATTCGATGATTGAGCTTAGCCTAAAAGCTGCCCCGGCACAAAGGCCGCGCCGCCCGTCTGGCCGCGATGGCGCAGATAGGCGTCCAGCAGGGTGCAGCTCATCATGGCCTCGGCCACCGGCACGGCGCGGATACCAACGCAGGGGTCGTGGCGGCCCTTGGTGCGGATATCGACGTCCTTGCCGTCAATGTCGATCGACTGACGCTCGGTCAGGATGGACGAGGTCGGCTTGAGCGCCAGCCGCGCCACAATCGTCTGACCCGTCGAAATGCCGCCCAATATGCCGCCCGCGTGGTTCGACAGGAATGCGATACCGTCCGGTCCCATGCGCATTTCATCGGCATTCTGTTCGCCGGAGAGGGTGGCGGCATTGAAGCCTTCGCCGATTTCAACACCCTTGACGGCGTTAATCGACATCAGATTGGCCGCAAGGTCCGAATCCAGCTTGCCATAGATGGGCGCGCCCCAGCCGGCGGGCACGCCTTCGGCCTGCACCTCGACCACCGCGCCGATGGAGGAGCCCGCCTTGCGGATGCCGTCGAGATAGTCTTCAAATTGCGCCAGCGTGCTGGCGTCCGGAGAAAACAACGGGTTCTGATCGACCTGCGCCCAGTCCCAATGCGCGCGGTCGATGGGGTGGACCCCCAGTTGCACGAGGGCGGCGCGCACCGTGATCTGCGGTCCGATCAGGGTTTTCAGAACCTTCAGCGCCACGGCCCCGGCGGCGACGCGCGCCGCGGTTTCACGCGCGCTGGAGCGACCTCCGCCGCGATAGTCGCGGATACCGTACTTGGCAAAATAGGTGTAGTCGGCGTGGCCCGGCCGGAACTGACGCGCGATTTCACCGTAGTCCTTCGAGCGCTGATCGGTGTTTTCAATCAGCACGGAAATCGGCGTGCCGGTCGTTTTGCCCTCAAACACCCCCGACAAAATCTTCGCTTCGTCGGCTTCGCGGCGTTGGGTGACAAAGCGCGAGCCGCCCGGCTTGCGGCGGTCAAGCGCGCCTTGCAGATCGGCCTCGGACAACGCGATCCCCGGCGGGCAGCCGTCGATCACGCAGCCGAGCGCCGGTCCGTGGCTTTCGCCCCAGGTGGTAACGCGGAAAAGATGACCGAAGCTGTTGTGCGACATGGACCCAGCGCTTTCCGAAAAGTGGGACGCACTTTTCGGATACAAAAGCGCGTTAAGCCTAAAATCAGAGCGTAATTTCGCTTCAACTTGAACGAAATACGCTCTAGCCTTTTTTGTGCCGTGGCCATACGGCACTTCTGCGGGGCGCGCAACTCAATCGTGTTGAAGTCTCAGGCCCACTTGCGATGAAATTCGGCCAGCAGGTCTGACGCCGGGCGCAGAGGCGTCTCAAAGGCCTCAAAACGCAGATGCAGGTCGCCCGCCGGATAACGCCGCGTGGCAGGCAGGCCCAAGCCTTTGAGCGTCAGGCGGTTATCGACGGCGTCGCTCAGATCGACCGTCTGCGGGCCGTGCGGTGTCTCGACGCGCACCTGTCCGCCCAGCCGCAGACGCCGGGCATCGACCGGCACGCTCAGGCACAGGTCATGGCCCTCAACGTGCAACTCATCGCGGCGTTCGATCTCGATGCGGAAGACGTATTCGGTGCCGCCGGGGCGTGTGGCTTTCAGCCGCAGCCGCTCGCCATCACGCAGACCGGGGGGCAGCGTCATGCGCAGCGATTTACGGTGCATCAGGCTGCGGCCGGGCCCGGCGTCGTGGATCAGCTCCAGCGGCAAGGGCACATCGGTGACGACGGGGCCGCCCTGGACGGCCACCTCAGGACTAAGGCGCAGGGGCTCAGCCGTATCCGACAGTTCCTCTATGATTTCCGACAGGTCCGGCCCATTCCTGATCTGACGCATCAGGAGGTCGCGCGCCAGAATTAACCGTCGCAGTGGGGCCTCTGAGCCGTTCAGGTCCGGATGCGCGCGTTTGGCCAGTCGGCGAAAGGCCGCCTGCACGTCGTGGCCGCTGACCGGTTCGCTAAGACCAAGGACGCTGAGGGCTGAGGTTCGGTTCATTCTGAAGGGACAGACAAGGGAGGTGTTGACGCACTGTGCCCGCCTATGGTCAACAGCGGGTTAATGACCGATGTGCACAGCCATCAAACCGACCGGGCCCTTTCGGCGTAAAGCTTAAATCGCGCGCCGATGTCTGGCGATGCGGTGTGTGGAGAAATAACGATGTCCCGTTCTGATCTGATCCCGCCCAGCCCTGACTATGCCGACGCCCATGCGGCCAATGAGGCCGATATCGACGGCGCCGAGCCGTTCGACCTGTTCGGTCAATGGTTGATGGATGCGCGGGCCAAGGAACCGAACGACCCCAACGCCATGACGGTGGCCACGGTGGACGCCGATGGGATGCCGGATGCGCGCATGGTTCTGCTCAAGGATTTCGACCGGCAGGGCTTTGTTTTTTATACCAATACCCAAAGCGCCAAGGGCCGTCAGATACTGGGGGCGCGCAAGGCGGCGCTGCTGTTCCACTGGAAATCGCTGCGCCGTCAGGTGCGTATCCGTGGCACGATCGAAATCGTTAGCGACGCGGAGGCGGATGAATATTTCGCCTCACGCGCCCGCAATTCGCAGATCGGGGCCTGGGCGTCGGAGCAGTCGCGGCCGCTGGAAAGTCGCTTCGCGCTGGAAAAGCGCGTCGCCGAATATGGGCTGAAATTCGGCATCGGGGCCGTGCCGCGTCCGCCGCACTGGACGGGGTTCCGCATAGTGCCGACGGAGATGGAGTTCTGGCGCGACAAGCCGTTCCGCCTGCACGACCGCCTCAAGTTCGAACGCGCCGGCGACGGGTGGGTGAAGTCGAAGCTCTATCCGTAAAAATGCGAAACCTGGAGGCCGTTCAGGCGCTTTCTTAGAACCACAGATTACACAGATTTTGAGTCTCAGATTACCCTATGGGGGGAGTCTAGAGGCGCGCAGCGCCAATCTGTGAAATCTGTGAAATCTGTGGTTCTCAATAATGTCAGAGCGTCAGTCTGAGGCCTGCCGCGCTGGCGGCCAGCATCCGTGTCTAACCGTGGCTACACCTTATTTCCTCTCACCACCTTGATGGATCAGGGGAATAGTAGGGCCGCACGTCCGACACGCTGAGGCCCGCCGCATGGGCCGCCTCTATCCCTTCGTTACTGTCTTCATAGGCATGGGCCTCGGACGGCGCGACGCCGAGGCGGCGGCAGGCCTCAAGATAAAGGTCAGGGGCCGGTTTACCGACGCCCGTATCTTCAAACGCTACCACGGCGTCAAAGCGCTCATAAAGTCCGATGGCTTTCAGGGTCGCCTCAACAATCCCCTTTTGCCCGCCGGAACAAACCCCCAGTTTTAGCTTGCCATAATAGGCCCTGACCAGCGCCTCGGTGGCGGGAATCGCCCGCACGGCGTCGATATGGTCAAGAAACAGGGGTGCATTGCGCGCCGCGACGGCCTCGGCATCGAAGGTCACGCCGGTCTCCTGCGCCACCGCTTCCAGCAGGGCTTTGCGCGACCAGCCCAGCCGCGCGGCGTAAAAGTCAGCGCGAAAGTCGATACCAAACGGCGCTAACGCCGCCCGAAAGGCCCGGTAATGCGCGGCGAAGGTGTCGGCCAGCGTCCCGTCGCAATCGAAGATCAGGGCTTTGGCGTGTGCGGGTGGGCGCAGCGAGTCAGTAAACATCATCCGAACTGTCTATACCAACCACCGCGTCATGGCTTGACGAAAGGGCGCACTGAGTCCAGACAGACGGGGTTTCCCCGTATCCTGAGTATCCTGCATGACCGCCCCCTTTTCGCCTGATGTGTTGCCTGACGCCCTTATTGCGCACCTGTCCGAAGGGGCGGACGACATTATCACCACCTCCTGCGCCGTGGTGATCCTGAAGGGCAAGCGCGCCTATAAGGTGAAAAAGAGCGTCGATTACGGCTTCCTTGACTTCACCTCGGTCGAAAAACGTCGCAAGGCCCTGTTGCGCGAACTGCGCTACAATCAGCGCATGGCCGCCGACATCTATCTGGGGGTCGAGGAGATCAAAGGGGAAAGCGTGCTGGTCATGCGCCGCTTTGATACGGCCGGAGTGCTGGCCGAACAGAGCCAGTCGCGCGCGGACTGGACGCCCGACCTCGACCTGATGCACGACCTGGGGCAGATCGTGGCGCAGTTCCACGCCGGCTCGGAAATCTGCCGCGACGCCGAACACGAATTTAACGTCAAATACGTGATCGACTCGAACAAGAAGAATATCGAGGTCTTCCGCGACGAACTGGGGGCCGAGGCGGTCGATGCCTATGACCGCGCCATTCAGGCCGCCTATGCGGAACTGGTCGGGGATGTGAAACGCCGCTTTTCCGAAGGCTATGTGCGTCATTGCCACGGCGATCTGCACCTCGGCAATATATTGATCGAGAACGACAGGCCGGTGCTGTTCGACTGCATCGAGTTCAATGAGCGGCTGAGCCAGATCGACGTGCTCTATGACCTCGCCTTCCTGCTGATGGACCTGTGGGTGAGGGGGCATGACGCCGCCGCCAATACGGCGCTCAACATCTATGTCGAAAAGGCCGCGCGGCTGGAGGACGACATCCACAGCGTCTATGCCGGGCTGAAACTGCTGCCGCTCTATATGTCGGTGCGCGCCGGGGTGCGCTGCCACGTCAATGCCAACTATGGCGGCACGCCCAACTACGCCATGGAAAAGGCGAAAATGTATCTTCAAGCGGCTCAGGCCTTCCTGGAGATGAAGCCGGCCGAACTTCTGGCCGTGGGCGGTCTGTCCGGGTCGGGCAAGAGCACCCATTCGCGCCACATCGCGCCGCAGACGGGGCGCGCCCCCGGTGCCTTGGTGCTGCGCTCGGACGAGATGCGCAAGCGCCTGTGGGCCTGCCCGGAGTTCGAGACCCTGCCGAAAGAAGCCTATACGCCGGAAGAGAATGCGCGGGTGTACACGCACATGTTCGATCTGGCGCGCACGGCGGTGCAGAGCGGGCAGTCGGTGATACTTGATGCTACCTTCCGCAATCAGGACCGCGCGCGCGAAGCGAAGGCTTTGGCGGAAACGCAGGGCGTCGCCTTCCGGGCTTTGTGGATGGACGTCTCGGCGGATGAGCGTCTGAGGCGTGTCCTGCAAAGGCGCAATGATGTGTCGGACGCCACGCCGGACATTGCCGGGGCGCAGACCGATCCTCAACTGGACACCACAATCTGGACCTTGACGCCGAACCCATGAGTGGGATCAGGGTAAATATCGCGTGAACGGGTGCATTTTTGACACCTTCCCTGCGTATTGTTCGCGCAACAACAGGTACACCGGTGACGCGGCCTTGTGATTGTCAGAGGGTCGGGCCGGGGCAAGTAAGAGTATAGGGCTGGGACAAAGTGTCTGACGAGATGAAGCATTTTGACGGCGAAACCGCAGTGGACACCGGGCGGGCGGGCAAGAAGGGCTTTGGCTTTGCGCCGATCGCCTTTGTCCTCAGCCTGTTTGCGCCCTTGACCTACCTTACGGCCATGCTGGCCACGCGCACGGGCTATATCAGCTACGATCTGGGCTTCAACACCATCGCCCTGAACTATGTGCCAAAGATGGCCACCGTGGCCATGATCTTGTCGGCCCTGTCACTGCTGATCTCGTTGTTCAAGGCGCCAAAGACCTACGGACCGTGGGCCCTGGGCGCGGTACTGGTGTCGGGATCGGTGCTGGCCGGCTATTACGCCTATGAACTGAGGTTGAAGTCGAGTCCGCCGATTCACGAGGTGGCGACCGACTGGGAACGCCCGGTCACCTTCTCGACCAAGCTGATCGAGGCGCGTGGCCCGGCGGCGCACGTGGTGGAAGACGCCCCCTATGTCGGACGCAACGTCGCCTATGAATGGGCAGGGCAGTCGCTGGCGGCCATCAATGCCCAGACCTGCCCGCTAGCGTCCTCTGTCACGGGCCATCCAAAAGACGCCGAAGCGGTGGCCCGCATCCTCAGAGAGCAGGGCTATGTGGTCTTTGGCAAATCCGACTGGCGCGTCGAAGCCACCTGGGAAGACCCGTGGTGGGGCAACAAATCTGACATTGTGGTGCGACTCGATCCGGACAAGACCGATATCCGTTCGGTCAGCCGCGAGGAGGCCGTCGATCTGGGCGGTAATTGCCAGCGCGTCACCGCGCTGATCGCGCGCCTCAAATCATAGATTTTATGCCACACAGGACGGCTTAACAGGGCGGCTTAAGACTTGCTTTACCCTCTCCATCTGTCGAGAGGAGCCCGTCATGCTGTCCCGTTTTGGCCTTTTTGTTTCAAAACGCGCCCTTTATGTGGCGACGGGCTGGCTGATCCTGTTTGCGGCGCAATTAAGCGTGGCCAGTTGCACCCCCGAACCGGTCACCGGGTACGCCGTGCGTATCAGCGCCGAACGCTAAGCCTCAAGCGTAACACCCGAATATAACACTGATTTATGTGGGGCACCAATGATCACAATAGCGTGCCACATTCACGCTGCGATGCAACATAAAGAGCGTTGGATTCTCAAAAAAAGTTCCCAAAGAAACGAGATTGCGTTTTTACATGATGGGAGAATAGCCCTTATGAGCTGCGCTTTTGTGGGGATAAATGCTGCCTTTTATCTGAAAAAATTTGAAGTCTTCCAGATATTTGTGAAGTTTCAGCCTTTAAACATAAGGCGACGTGCCTGCGTCGGCGCGACACATCTCTTTTAACAACTTGAAAAAATTAAATATTTTTATTTTTTTGCCGATTTTGCGCCTGCTTTGGGAAGTTGTTACCCCGTATTCACGCCCTTCAGTTTCTGGTGTGACTTAATTGAAACAGGTTGCAGCCGTAATTTAATCTTTCATGACGCACGATTGACGGAATTATGACGCGGGTGCCTAAATTGGCCCAACAGCCGGGCACGGCTGCATAACAGTGGGTCTTGAACTCTCTGCAAGGCCCTAAATCCGGAGAACTAGAGTGATCAACAAATCGAAGCGATCAGGCCTGATGGTCTCGACGACGCTGTGCGGTGCGCTGCTGTCGGCGGTGGCGCTCACGGCAATCACCTCGGTCGTACCGACCGTTGCTGTGGCCCAGGACCTTACGTCTGGTACCCTGGCAGGCACTGTTAAATCTGAAGAAGGTAAGGCAGCCGCTGGTGCCACGGTTGTCATCACAGGCGAATCGAACGGTTACACCACGACAGCAAAGACCGGTGTCGACGGCACCTTCAAAATGTCTCAGATCCCGCTCGGTCGTTACACCGTTTCTATCACCACGGCTTCTGGTGCCAAGGCGGAGGAGACTGTTTTAGTTACACTTGGCGCTGTTTCAAATTATGAGTTCACCGCTGGTGGTTCCTCAGTTGAAACTGTAGTCGTCCGTGGGAAGGCCCGTAGAAATCTAGACTTCGACCGCACCACCACAGGTTCGGTGCTTGACGTGCAAACAGTGGCTGAGCGTATCCCTGTCGGGCGCTCCATCGAAGCGTTGGCCGATCTCGTGCCAGGCATCACGATCAATGATGTTTTCGGTCCGCCGTCAATCTCTGGCGCATCCCCCGCGGAAAACATCTACTACGTTAACGGTATGAATGTTACCAACTTCCGCAATTTCCTGGGCGGCACGACCATCCCGTTCGATTTCTATGAGCAGATTGAAGTCAAGACGGGTGGGTATTCGGCGGAGTATGGTCGTTCTACCGGCGGCGCTTTCATTGCTACCACCCGTTCAGGCTCCAACACGTTCAAGGGCGGCGTTTCGCTGTACTACACTCCCGATTCGCTGGCATCAAAGTCGCAAGTGGTCGCCTCCGACCTCAATGATGCCGATAGCGATTTGCACACATACTTCCAAGGCCGGACCGGGATAGAGCAGAAGGAAGCTAACGTTTGGCTTTCGGGTCCGATCGTTAAGGATCATGTTTACTTCTTCGCTTTTTACAATCCACGCGACTTCTCGCAATCTTCCAGAGCCTCTTACGGTGATGGGTCGACAAACTATGTTGAAGAGGCAGAACAGAAAGATCCGTTCTGGGGCGGGAAGCTCGACTTTGTGCTAAATCCTAATCATCGTCTTGAAGTAACTTATTTCAGTGACGATCAAACCGAAGCTACACACCATTTTGACGCGGGTGATCCGGTAGATAAGCTTGTCAACAACTCGACCGGGGGCAAGACACAAGTTTACAAGTATACGGGTAAATTTACCGATTGGTTTACTTTGTCTATGCTTTACGGAAAATCGTCATATAACCAGACGATTAAGTCATTCCTTGACGACGCAAACGCCGTGTTCTTGGATGGGGCAGTCGTGCGCGGTAACCCTGCTATTCTGGTTGAAGAAGGTGACGATAACCGCGAAAACTTCCGCGTTGACGGTGACTTCTATTTCAATTTGTTGGGCAAGCATCACCTGAAGGTTGGTTACGATTTAGAACAACTTACTGCGAATGTAATTTCACGGTATTCCGGCGGCGGTTACTACCGTTATTACAACGCCGGGAGCGCCATTTGCGGTGGTGCAGGCTCGGCGCAATGCGTTCGCCTGCGTGAATACTCGAACAGCGGTGGCTTTGATGTCGAAAATACCTCGTTCTACGCGCAGGATAGCTGGGAAATAAACGATCGTTTGGCTCTTAACCTCGGTTTGCGCGCTGACAAGTTCACAAACAAAAACGCGGCGGGTGATGCCTTCATCGAGACTGATTATCTAATCGCTCCGCGTGTCGGCTTGTCCTATGACGTTTACGGTGACAAGTCGATGAAGATGACTGCCTTCTTCGGGCGGTATTACCTGCCTATTGCTGGTAATACGAATATTCGACTGGCTGGCGGCGAACTGTTCACACAAAAGGTTTACACATGGACCACGCGTGATGCAAACACGTTGGTCCCAACACTGGGAACGTTGATCAGCGAAGCCACTTTCTCGAACGGCAGTATTCCTGAGGCTTCGACTCTCGTCTCTCAAAACATCGACCCGCAGTATCAGGATGAGTTCATCGTCGGCGTTCAAAAGCGCTTCGAAAATGGTTGGAAAGCTGGCGTCACCTTTACGTACCGTAAGCTTGGCGCGGCCATGGAAGACGTCAATTTGTACTATGTAAATAATGACGTATGCTCTTACCTAGGTATTGATGCGACATCTTGCAATAACGGTACATTCGGTGGCTCGGGATACGTTTTGCTGAATCCAGGTAAAGATGCCGTAATTACACTTGGTTCTGACTTTGGCACTACGTGGGGCGGCAGAACTGTAACTATTCCTGCTGATGTTCTCGGCTATCCAGAAGCGAAGCGGAATTATCAAGGGGTTACCTTTGATTTTGAGCGTCCGTGGGACGGAAAGTGGTCTCTGGGGGGGTCGTTGACCCTCTCCAGCACTAAAGGCAACATTGAAGGTGGCGTGAAATCCGACAATGGTCAGGACGATACTGGCCTTACGCAAGATTTCGATGAAGTGGGTTGGACTGACGGTTCATTTGGTTTCCTGCCTAACCACCATGGTTACAATCTTAAGGCATTCGGTACTTATCAGTTTAATGATAATCTGCGTGGTGGCTTCAATGCCTCCATCTTGTCCCCGCGTAAGTATGGCTGCATTGGATACTATCCGACACCGTCTGATGGTCGCGCTGTAGATACGACATTGACTGCCTGGTACTGTGATAGCAAGCTGACGCCTCGTGGTTCCTCCTTCGATGGCGATTGGATTAAACGCCTTGATCTCAACCTCACTTGGGAACAACCCATACCGATCGGTACGGTAAAGTTGACGGCTGATGTGTTTAACGTGTTCAACGCCAAGGGCGCGGACCAGTTCCACGAAGACGGGGAATACACTGGTGTGGGTGAATACCGTGAAACATACGCCATGCCATCGAGCTATCAGACCCCGCGATACGTGCGTCTAGGCCTGAAGTACGAGTTCTAAGGCTTACCATCTGTTAGGCAAAAGAAGCGGTGGCAGGGTAACCTGCCGCCGTTTTTTTGTCTGCGCAGAGCGTGTCGGTGTTACCGAGGGCAGGGGAGGTGCTATTGGGGCAAACAAAAACCGCGCCCGGATGACCGAACGCGGTTTTTTAATTTCCGATGCGGAAACGATCTTACTTGATCTTACCTTCGCGGAATTCGACGTGCTTGCGCACGACCGGGTCGTACTTCTTCAGCACGAGCTTTTCGGTCTTGGTGCGGGCGTTCTTCTTGGTGACGTAGAAGAAGCCGGTGTCCGCCGTCGAGTTCAGGCGGATCTTGATGGAGGCGGGCTTAGCCATGGCGGAACCTTAACAAACGGATCGCGACCAACGGAATCTCCAGGCCGCACAAATATTCAGGAGCGCGGAAAATACGCATCCACGCGCGGAAGTCAATGGCCAATATGGCCTTGGTCTTCATTTACTTTTAACAGGCGCGATCAGCGCCGCTTACCCTTCTTGGTCTTCGATTTTTCGGTAATGCCCTTCTGGCGCGCTTTGCCCGATTTGGGCCCGCCCTTCGGCCCGCCAGCTCCTTTGCGGCGCAGCGCCGTATCGACGCGCGAGCGCACGCCCAGACGCGGTCGCGGGGCGCTGGGGTCGGGGGCTTCGGGCTCGGACTGGGCCTTGAAGACCAGCCCGCCGGTCATCGGCATGGCTTCCAGCAACTGCACCTCGATCTTGCGCCCCAGCGTCCAGCGGCGGTGATGGCGCTCCCCCACCAGCGCGTGGGCCGTGTCATCGTGAATATAGTAGTCATCCACAAAGGAGGAGGCCGGGATGATGCCGTCGGCCCCCGTTTCGTTCAGCTTGACGAACAGGCCAAAGCGCGTGACGCCGACGATGCGGCCTTCGAACGTTGCGCCCACCTTGTCCTCAAGGAAGGCCGCCACATAGCGCTCTATGGCCTCGCGTTCGGCCTGCATCGAGCGCCGCTCGGTGGCGGTGATGTGCTCGGCCGTATCGGCCATGGTCTTGACCTCATAGTCGGTCAGACCATCATCCCCCAGCTTGAGCGCGCGGATCAGGGCGCGGTGCACGATCAGGTCGGCATAGCGGCGGATCGGCGAGGTGAAGTGAGCGTAGCGGTCGAGATTGAGGCCGAAGTGGCCGAAATTCTCGGCGCTGTAATGGGCCTGCATCTGGGTGCGCAAAACCACCTCATTGATGATTTCGGCGTGTGGCCCGTCCTTCTGGCTGTTCAGCAACTGATTGAAGCGCTCGGTGCGCGGCGGCTCGCCCTTGTTCCACGGCAGGCCAATCGTGGCCAGAAAATCGGCCAGATTGCCGACCTTTTCGAGGCTGGGCTGTTCGTGCACGCGGTAGATCAGCGGCGTCCTGTGCTTTTCCAGCGTCTCGGCGGCGCAGACATTGGCCTGAATCATCATCTCTTCGATGAGCTGATGCGCCTCAAGGCTGACGCGGGCGGCGATGGCCACCACATTGCCCTCGGAATCGAGCTGCACCTTGCGCTCAGGCGAGTTGATGGCCAGAGGCTGACGCTCGCGCCGGCCACGGCTCAGGCAGGCGTGCGCGGTCCACAGGGGCTTCAGGAGCGTGTCGAGGATCGGCTGCGTCTTGTCGTCGGGCGTGCCGTCGATGGCCGCCTGCGCCTGCTCATAGGACAGCTTGGCGGCAGAGCGCATCAGGCCGCGCACAAACTGATGGTCGATCTTCTTGCCCTCGGCATTGAAGACCATGCGCACGGCCAGGGTGGCGCGGTTCTCGCCTTCCTGAAGCGAGCACAGGCCCGACGACAGCACGTGCGGCAGCATGGGCTCCACGCGGTCGGGGAAATAGGTCGAATTGCCCTTTTCGCGGGCATCGCGGTCCAGCGACGAGCCTGATTTGACGTAGTGGGCCACGTCAGCAATGGCCACCCACACGACGTAGCCGCCGGGATTGTTGGCGTCATCATCGGCATGGGCATAGACGGCGTCGTCGTGGTCGCGGGCGTCCTGCGGGTCAATGGTGATCAGCGGCAGGTGGCGCAGGTCCTCGCGCCCTTTGAGGTTGGGGGCCTGCGCGGCCTCGGCCTCGGCTTCGGTCGATGAGTCAAAGCCGACCTTCAGCCCGTGGGCATGGATGGCCATGATCGAGGCGATGCGCGGGGAGTCTTCCTTGCCGATCACCTCAATGAGTTTGGCGGGCTTGGGGCCATAGCGGTGGTTGCCGCCTTGCGGTGCGGCGATCACCACATCGCCGTCTTCGAGGGCGTCGATGGCCCCGGCGACGAGGGTGTAGCTGTCTTTCGACTTGCGATCGACGCTTTCGAGGCGGATGTCGCGCGGGCCCTTGCGCGCCTTACCGATACGCACGACGCCGACCAGCTTGGGTGCGCCCTGATCCAGCACCTTGACGAGGTGGGCGATCCACTCCTCAGAGGTCTGCTCAAAGCGCACATAGATGCGGTCACCGACGGTCGGGGGTGTCTGGGCGCTGGCTTTTTTCAGCGGGACGAGGCGGGCCAAAGGCGGCTTGTGCTTCAGCTTGGGGTCATCAGACTTGCCCCACTTGACCCACAGGTCGCCGTCTATGTCGCGCTCAACGACTTCGGCGACGCCGGTTTCGGGCAGGGCGCCGACGGCCCCGAACGACTTGCGCCCGCTCTTGTTCAGTTTGCCGGAGTTGGCCAGTTGCTTGAGCCTTTGGCGCAGGGCGCGGCGACCTTCGCCCTTAAGACCGAACTGCTTGGCCAGGGCGCCGACATCCAGCTCTCGGGCGGACTTCAAGACTTCGAGGAGGGTGTCGTCATCCGGCAGGCCGGAAGCTGGCCGGGGCGTAGAGGGTGTTTTCATGAGTCGCATTGTAAAGGGTTTGGCGGCGCGAGGCGACGTTTTCTTGCGCCGTCACTTCTCCTCCCTGTGCCGAAGGCATGGGGAGGTGCTGAGCGTAGCGAAGCGGAGGGGGATGGCTCAGGTCTTGCTCAAACGCTCAATGGCCAATTGTGACGCATCTTCGAGGTGCAAAGGTAGCGACGGGGTGTGTACACTGATGGAGTCATCCCCCTCCGCCGGCTCATTTCATTCGCCGCTACCTCCCCATCGCTGCGCGACAGGGAGGAGAGGGGCTATCATTTCTCCTTCCTGTGCCGAAGGCATGAGGAGGTGTCAGCGAAGCTGACGGAGGGGGATGACACGGCAGAAAATCTCAGTCGCTGGCCTATGCTCTTTGGTGACGTCAAGGCTTTGCGTTGTTGGGACCGTCAGAGTCATCCCCCTCCACCGCTGCGCTTCGCTGGCGGTCCCCCTCCCCATCGCTGCGCGACAGGGAGGAGGGGGGGTTAAGCCTCCGCCTTGGCCTTTTTCGCCGGAGCCTTCTTGGTCGCGGTGGCCGCCTTCTTCGCGGCAGGCTTCTTAGCCGCTGCCGCCTTCTTGGCCGGGGCTTTTTTGGCCGCCGTCTTCTTCACGCCGCCCTTGGCCTCAATCAGCGCCAAAGCCTGTTCCAGCGTCACGTCCTCAGGTGCGGTGTCCTTGGGGATGGTGGCGTTGACCTTGCCGCACTTGACGTAAGGGCCATAGCGACCGGCCATGACCTGAATGGCGTCGCCCGATTCCGGGTGCGCCCCCAGCTCTTTCAGCGGCGCCACCGATGAGGCCTTGCCCTTGGCATTGGCGCGCTTTTCGGCCAGCAGCACGACGGCGCGGTTGAGGCCCACTTCGAAAATGTCGTCGAAGCTCGGCAGGTTGGCATAGGTCTTTTCGTGCTCGATGAACGGCCCGAAACGGCCCAGCGCCGCGGTGATCGGTTTGCCGTCTTCCGGGTGGTCGCCGACTTTTCGCGGCAGGGACAACAGCTTCAGCGCGCGGTCGAGATCAATCGACGCCGGCGGCCAGGCCTTGGGCAGGGAGGAACGCTTGGGCTTGTCGTCCTTGGATTCCGCCTCACCAAGCTGCACATAGGGACCGAAACGCCCGATCTTCAGCGACACCACCTTACCGGTGTCCGGATCGTTGCCCAGTTCGCGGTCACCGGAGGCGGCAGCCTCGTCGGAAGCGTTTTCCGGCTTGCCGACGGGGCGGGTATATTTGCATTCCGGGTAGTTGGAGCAGCCGACAAAGGCCCCGAAGCGCGAGGTTTTCAGGCTCAGTTGACCCTTGCCGCAGGTCGGGCAGGCGCGCGGATTGGAGCCGTCGCCCTTGTCCGGGAAGATGTGCGGGCCCAGCGCGTCATTGAGGCGGTCCAGCACTTCGGAGACGCGGAATTCGCTGATTTCCCCCGCCTTGGCGTGGAAATCCTGCCAGAATTCGCGCAGCAGCGCCTTCCAGTTCAGATCGCCCGCCGAAACGAGGTCGAGCTTTTCTTCGAGGTCGGCGGTGAAATCGTACTGCACGTAGCGCGAGAAGAACTGATCGAGGAAGGCGGTGACCAGACGGCCCTTGTCTTCCGGGATAAAGCGGTTCTTGTCCATGCGCACGTAATCGCGGTCGCGCAGCACGCTGAGGATCGAGGCGTAGGTCGAGGGGCGACCAATGCCCAGCTCTTCCATGCGCTTGACCAGCGAGGCTTCGGAATAGCGTGGCGGCGGCTCGGTGAAGTGCTGCGCCGGCTTGATGTCGTGCACATCGACCAGCGTACCGGTGCGCAGTTGCGGCAGGCGGCCACCGTCTTCGTCCGTCTCGTCGTCCTTGCCCTCTTCGTAGAGCGCCAGATAGCCGTCGAAGGTGACGACCTGACCCGTGGCGCGCAGACCGATCGACTTGTCCTGATTGAGGAGGTCAATGGTGGTCTTTTCAACGCGGGCGGCCTCCATTTGGGCCGCCATGGTGCGCTTCCAGATCAGTTCGTACAGGCGCGCCTGATCGCCTTCGAGGCGCAGGGTCTCCGGCCGGCGGAAGATGGAGGTCGGGCGGATGGCTTCGTGGGCCTCCTGCGCGTTCTTGGCCTTGACCTTGTAGAGGCGCGGTTCGGCCGGCACATAGGCGCTGCCGAAGCGCTCACCCACGGCCTTACGAATCTCGCCGATGGCCGCCGGGTCGATAAACACGCCGTCGGTCCGCATATAGGTGATCAGGCCGGTCGTTTCGCCGCCAATATCGACGCCTTCGTAAAGTTTCTGGGCCGTCTGCATGGTGCGCTGCGCGGAGAAACCCAATTTACGCGCCGCTTCCTGTTGCAGGGTCGAGGTGGTGAAGGGCGGCGGCGGGGTGCGCTTGCCCGGCTTCTGTTCGACCGATTCGACGGCGAATTTCGACAGCGAGATGGCCTTGCGCGCGGCTTCGGCCTTTTCGGCGTCGTTCAGGTCGAACTTGGCGAGCTTCTTGCCATTGAGGACGTTCAGACGCGCCGTAAACGGCGGCGAATTGGCCGACACTTCGGCATCGACGGTCCAGTATTCTTCGGACTTGAACTTTTCGATCTCAAGCTCGCGGTCCACGATGATCTTGAGCGCCACCGACTGCACACGGCCGGCCGAACGCGCGCCCGGCAGCTTGCGCCACAGCACCGGCGACAGGGTAAAGCCCACGAGGTAATCAAGCGCCCGACGCGCCAGATAGGCCTCGACCAGCTCCATGTCGATCTGACGCGGGGCGGCCATGGCCTCCTGAACCGAAGCCTTAGTGATGGCGTTGAAGGTGACGCGCTCGACGATCTTTTCCTTCAACACTTTCTTTTTATTGAGCACTTCCAGCACGTGCCACGAAATGGCCTCGCCTTCGCGGTCCGGGTCGGTGGCCAGAATGACGCGGTCCGACTTCTTCGCGGCAACGGCGATGTCGCTCAGGCGCTTTGAGGCCTTGGCGTCCACCTCCCAGCTCATGGCGAAGTCTTCGTCCGGTTTGACCGAGCCGTCTTTCGAGGGCAGGTCGCGCACGTGGCCGTAGGAGGCCAGCACGGTATAATCCTTACCCAGGTATTTGTTGATGGTTTTGGCCTTGGCCGGGCTTTCGACGATGACGAGGTTCATGAGGTCTTTAATAGGAGGAAAACCGACAATAGCAATAAGCGGTCGCTGAAAATTCCCGCCAACATGGGCTTGTGCGGCCAGCGTGTCAACGCAGAGGCGAAATTCAACCGGACGGAGGTTGATTTTGATGATTGCAACTTTAGGTTAAATATGGATATAGTTCTCACTTAAGTGGTATAAAAACAGACCCAGATAATCGCATGAGTGACACCCCTGCTTCCCCGCCGGACACCCCGGCCTATATCACCGACTCCGAACACAGGGCCGAGGTGATCCGCTATATCCGCGATATGACGAAAGAGCTGTCGGTGCTGGCCGAACGGGCGCAATGCCCGCCGCTGAGCGACTGCCTGCGCAAGGCCTATCAGAAGGTAAATAGCCTGTAAGGAACTCAGGCGCGGATATACTGTCCGTCAGAGGTCGTGACGATCAGCCCGGCGATTTCCAGCTCTCCCAGGGCCGCCAGACCAATATGGGCCGGGGCCCCGCTGAGGCGCAGCAGGTCTTCGCGCGGGGTGGGGACGGGGCTGATCAGGCTCAGCAGGCGGTCACGCAGGGACTCGATGGCCTCATCGAGGTCCGTATCGTCAAACGCACTGACGGCGTGCAGCGGTACGACGGGGGCGGGGCGCTCAAACAGCGTCATCTGGGCGTCGAGCGTGCGCAGGATGTCGTCCACTCCTTCGCACAGGGTCGCGCCCTGCCGGATCAGGTCATTGGTGCCGCGGCAGCGCGGATCGAGCGGCGAACCGGGCACGGCAAACACCTCTCGCCCCTGTTCGCTGGCCAGTCGCGCCGTGATCAGCGAGCCGGATTTCAGCTCGGCCTCCACCACAATCGTGCCGCGCGTCAGGCCGCTGATGACCCTGTTGCGGCGCGGAAAGTCTCCGGCGCGGGCGCGATACCCCACCGGGCTTTTGGAAATCAACACGCCATATGTGCGGATGGCCTGATAAAGGTCGGTATTGTCGGGCGGATAGATGTCATCGACGCCACCGCCCAGCACCGCCGCCGTCCCGGTCTTGAGGCTGCCCGTATGGGCCTGCGTATCTATGCCGCGCGCCAGTCCGGAGACGACGAAAAAGCCCGCTTCGCCCAGCTCTCTGGCCAGGGCATGGGCTATGCGCTGACCCGCAGCCGAGGCGTTGCGTGCGCCGACAATGGCGATGGCGCGCTCCGGCAGGGCCGTCTGTTCGCCCAGCATCCACAGGACGGGTGGGGCGGCGGGGATTTCGGCCAGAAGTTTGGGATAGGCGGCGTCACCCAGCACCACCAGCCGCGCCCCGGCGGTGCGACCGCGCTCAATTTCCGCTTCAACGGCCTCATCGGGGGCGGGGACGATGCCGCCCCCGGCGCGTTTAGCGATCAGGGGCAGGTTTTCGACGGCCTTCACGGCGCTGCCGAAGCGCAGGATCAGTTGGTGGAAATGCACCGGGCCGATACGGTTCGTGCGCGCCAGCCTAAGCCGCGCAAAGCGTTCCGCGTCGCTGGTGCAGGCGGGAAAGCGTCCGAAAAAATCCTCCCCCCCGTCGCTCATGGATCAGGCGTCCGCGGCGGGTTCGGCGTCTTTTTTCTTGCCGATCTTCGGTTCCTCACCCTTGAGCAGGCGGCGGATATTGTCGCGGTGGCGCACATAGATCAGCACCGACATAAACAGGGCCATGACGACGAAGGCGTGCGGCTGATCGGTCAGGAGGCCCAGCGGCGCGATCAGGGCGGCGGCCACCAGCGCGCTCAACGACGAAATGCGGAAGATAAAGGCGGTCAGAAGCCACGTCCCGGCGGCCAGCAGCCCCATCGGCCAGGCGGCGGCAAACAGGGTGCCGAGGAAGGTTGCCACGCCCTTGCCGCCCTTGAACTTCAGCCAGACGGGGAAGAGGTGGCCTAAAAACGCCGCGCCCCCGGCCAGCGCCATACCCGTCTGACGGGTCGCCTGATCAACGCTGAGCAGCAGGGCGAAGGCCAGACCGACCGCCATCGCGCCCTTGCCCGTATCGCCCAGAAAGGTGATCAGGGCCAGATCCTTACGGCCTGTTCTCAAGACATTGGTCGCACCGATATTGCCCGAACCGATGCTGCGGATGTCGATACCGGCCAGCTTCGTCGTGACGACGCCGAAGGGGATCGACCCCAGCAGGTAGCCGCCGATCACGGCAAGGGCAAAGATGGTCCAGTCGGGCAGAGGCATTACAGGGCTTTCACTCATACCAACGGCCGAAGATGCTGCCGCATCCGGCCGTTGAAGACTCGAGAATGTCTCCTATGTGTAAGCGACATGAGCCATTCTCGAAAGGCATACCAGGTGTCATTTTCAATGACCCTTGGTATCAGGCCTGATAGACGATTCGACCGTCCACCAGAGTCAGATCTACCTTGCCCTGTAATGTGCGGTTTTCAAAGGGGGAGTTCTTCGATTTCGACAGGATGTCGCTTTCGCGCAAGGCAAAGGGGGCGTCGATATCGACCACAATCAAATCGGCGGGCGCACCGGGCGACAGCCGCCCGGCCTCCAGACCGATCAGTTGCGCCGGATTGATCGTCACGGTGCGCAGCAGGTCGATCAGCGGAATCTCCCGATCATGGTGCAGGCCGATCAAGGCCGCCAGCAGGGTTTGCAGGCCAATCGCCCCCGGTTCGGCCTCGGAGAAGGGGCGGCGCTTGTCTTCGGCGGGCAGGGGCGTGTGGTTCGACACCACCACGTCAATCAGGCCGTCGGCCAGAGCGTCCACCAGAGCGATACGATCGTCTTCGGAACGCAGCGGCGGGTCGAGGCGGTAGAAGGTGCGGTAATCGCCAATGTCGATTTCGTTGAACACCAGATGGTTGATCGAGGCCGAGGCATAGACATCCAGCCCCTTCGCCTTGGCCTGAGCGACGGCCTTGATGGCCCCGGCGGTGGTGATCTGATCGACCAGCAGGCGCGCCCCGGTCAGCTCGACCAGAGCCAGATCGCGTTCCAGCGCGATGCGCTCCGCCAGCGCGGAAACCCCCGACAGACCCATGCGTGCCGCCATTTCGCCGGAGGTGGCGACCGCCCCTTCCGACAGCCATGGCTCCTTGGGACGGTGCGCGATCAGGGCGTTGAAGCCGTTGGCGTAAGAGAGGACGCGGGCCAGCACCTTGGAATTGATGATCGGACGTTCGACATCGGTGAAATAGACGGCGCCGGATTCGCTCATCAGGCCGATTTCGGCCATCTGCTTGCCGTTATGGCCCTTCGTGGCGGCCCCGGCGGGATAGACGTGCACCAGTTCGATATCGCGGGCGCGGCGCAGGATGAAATCGACCATGGCCGGCTCGTCGATCACCGGGTCGGTGTCGGGCTGCACCACCATCGACGTCACCCCCCCGGCGGCAGCGGCGCGGCTGGCGGATTTCAGCGTCTCCTTGGGCTCGGCCCCCGGTTCACCGGTCTTGACGCGCAGGTCGATCAGGCCGGGACAGACCACCTTGCCGTCGCAGTCGATGACCTTCATGTTGGCGGAGCCCGACGGCAGGTGCGCCGTGTGCAAAACCTCAGCAATGACGCCTTCGGTGAGGATCAGGCTGCCGGGGCCGTCATAGTCGCTGGCCGGGTCGATCAGGCGGGCATTCACAAGGGCTATGGCTTGGGATTGTTTCATCATTTTAGTGCCCTAACGCTTCGCTTCTTGAGGGCCGGTCGTTCTCCAGACGCGCGGCCAGCGAGGCCAGGACGGCCATGCGCGCGGCGACGCCCATCTCCACCTGATCCTGAATGAGCGAGATCGACAGGTCATCGGCCACTTCGGAGTCGATTTCGACTCCGCGGTTCATCGGGCCGGGGTGCATGACGCGCACGTCCGGCGCGGCGACGGCCAGCTTTTCGCGGTCGAGACCGAAATAGCGGAAATATTCGCGGGTCGAGGGGATGAAGGCCCCGTCCATGCGCTCAAGCTGAAGGCGCAGCATCATCACCACATTGGCCCCGGTAATCCCGGCCTTCATGTCGTGATAGACCTCCACGCCCCATTCGTCGGCGTCGCCGGGAATGAGCGTCGGCGGCCCGACGAGGCGCACATTGGCCCCCATCGCATTGAGAAGGATGACATTGGAGCGCGCCACGCGGCTATGGGCGACATCGCCGCAAATGGCGACCGTCAGGCTATCGACATGGCCAAAGGCGCGGCGGATCGACAGCATGTCGAGCAGCGCCTGAGTGGGGTGCTGATGCTGACCGTCGCCGGCATTGACGACGCTGCACCCGACCTTTTGCCCCAGAAGCTGCGCCGCGCCTGACGCCGAATGACGTACCACCAGCAGATCGGGCTTCATGGCGTTGAGCGTCACCGCCGTGTCGATCAGGGTCTCGCCCTTGGCCACGCTTGAGGTGCGCGGGTTCATATTGACCGTATCGGCCCCCAAACGCTTCCCCGCCAGTTCAAACGACGACATGGTGCGCGTCGAGTTCTCGAAGAACAGATTGACCTGCGTGCGCCCCTTGAGCAGGTCGAGCTTTTTATTGGTCCGCCGGTTCAGTTCGACGAACACATCGGCCAGATCGAGCAGGGCCAGAATGTCAGGCGGATCAAGGTCCTGCGCGGCGTTGAAATGCCGTTTGGGGAACGGAAAGAGGCGCGACTGGATCATCTCCAGCAACACCTGCGGATCTTGGGGGGCAATGCGCGTCATAAAGGGCGGCTATACCCCACGACTCAAGGGGAGGGAAGGGGCAATCGCCGCCGCCCGACCGCAGTCAGGCAGCGGCGACGCGCAAACACCCTTACGCCTTGTTCAGCGACGCGATGTCGATGACAAAGCGGTAGCGCACGTCGGACTTGATGACGCGCTCATAGGCTTCGTTGATGTCCTGAATGTCGATCAGTTCGATATCCGAGACGATATTGTGCTCACCGCAGAAGTCGAGCATTTCCTGCGTTTCCTTGATCGAGCCGATCATCGACCCGGCCAGGGTCTTGCGGCCGGGGATCAGCGAGAAGGCGTGTACCGGGATGGGGTTGTCCGGCACGCCGACCAGCACCATGGTGCCATCGACCTTGAGCAGGCCCAGATAGGCGTTCCAGTCGATGGGGGCGGAGACCGTATTGATAATCAGATCAAAGGTGCCCGCCAGCGTCTTGAAGGTTTCCGCGTCATTGGTGGGGTAGTAGTGATCGGCCCCCAGACGCAGGGCGTCGTCCTTCTTGGCCAGAGACTGGCTGAGCACCGTGACCTCGGCTCCCAGCGCGTGGGCCAGCTTGACTCCCATATGGCCAAGCCCGCCCAGACCGATAATGGCGACCTTTTTGCCCGGCCCGGCGTTCCAGTGCTTCAGCGGCGACCACAGGGTGATCCCGGCGCACAGAAGCGGCGCGGCGGCGTCCTTCGGCAGGTGGTCTGGCACGCGCAGCACATAGCCTTCCTTGACTACGATATGGTCGGAATAGCCGCCATAGGTCGGCTGACCATCGGCGTCACGGTCATTATAGGTCTGCACGAGGCCCGGCATATATTGCTCGCGGTCTTCGTCGCGCGTCTGGCACAGGCGGCAGGAATCGACGAAGCAGCCGACGCCAACCGTGTCGCCTTCCTTGAATTTGGTCACCTTTGCACCGACCTGACGCACGCGGCCGACGATTTCGTGGCCGGGCACCTGCGGATAGATGCCAGGGAACCATTCGTCGCGCACCTGATGGATGTCGGAATGGCAGACGCCTGAATAGAGGATGTCGATGACCACATCGTCTGCGTTGGGGGCGCGGCGTTCAAAGGTAAAGGGTTCGAGCGGAGCCTTGGGCGAAGGCGCGGCATAGGCTTTGGCGAGCGTCATGGGAAATCCTTGCAAAATCGGGGGCGTTCGGCCGAAGAAAAGGTGTGACGTGAGCCGTTACGGCTGAGGCGGGCGAACGGATCGGATATAGGAAGCGTGCCGGGGCCTTGCCAGCCCGAAGCTGTGCGTAAATCTCTTACGTCAGCAAATGATAGAGCCACAGGAGCAGGGGCAGGCTGATCAGGCTGAGCGAGGTGGTGAGTGCCACGATCCCGGCCATCAGCGGCGCGTCCCCGCCCATGTGGCGGGCCTGCACATAGGCGACGGCGGCACACGGCGCGGCCCCGCAGCATAGGGCCACGCCCTGCGCCAGAGCATCGCCGCCGAACAGCCGGCACAGGCCCCAGCTGATCAGCGGCACGATCAGCACCTTAAAGGCTGAGGTGGCGACGACCAGAACGGGCTGGCTGCGGATATAGGCGAAGTTAAGCCCGGCACCGGCTAGAATCAAGCCGGTGGGAATGGCCGCATCGCCCAGCATCTCCAGGTCTTTTTCAATAAACGGCACAGACGGCGCGCGCACCATGTTGAGCGCCAGCCCGATCAGGCACGACAGGAAGATCGGGTTGGTAAACAGGCGCGCCATGACGCCGCGAAAGCTGCGGTCCACCGTGTCCTCGCCTTCGGGCTGCCCCCAGCGGGCCAGCACCAGTATCGAGGCCATATTGCTCAAGGGGATGAGCGCGCTCATGGCCACGGCGGCCAGGCCCACGGCCTGCGCCCCGAAGATCGAGGTGGCAATGGGCAAGAAGACGAAGGAGTTGAAGCGGATCAGGCCCTGAAAGACGCTGGTATAGGTGGGGCCGGACAGGCGCAGCACCGGTTTCAGGGCAAAAGCGATCAGGATGGACAGGGCCAGCGACGTACTGACGGCCAGACTGATCGGGCCGGCGCTGAGGCCCGACAGGTCGGCGTGCCAGATGGCCGGGATCAGAAAGCCCGGATAGAAGACATAGACGGCGATGCGTTCGATCGGCGCCCAGACCGACGGCGGCAGAAAACCCGACACCTTCAGCCCGAAGCCCAGCGCGATCAGCAGAAACACCGGCAGGATGCCGTTGATGAAGATGTCGGGCGTCATGTTTATCCCTCGCGCCCCTGCCGCTGTGCGCTTGTGCCCTTTGGCAGTCGGATTTGGTTCATGTGGCGCTTCTTATGCGGTCGAGTGCGCCCTGAAGAATATAGGCGGCGGCGGAACGGTCGATCACCTCGGCGCGTTTGGCGCGCGTCAGATCGGCCTCTTCGATCAGAAAGCGGTTCATCACCGACGATGACCAGCGCTCGTCCCAGAAGGCGATGGGCAGGTCGGGGTCAAGGCCTGCGGCGGCGAACTTTTCAGCGGGCAGGCGCAGCAGGTTGCGGGCAAAGGCGCGCACCGACTGACAGCGCGGGCCTTCGGTGCCGTCCATATTGACCGGCAGGCCGATGACGAGGCCCGACGCTTCGCGTTGCTTCATCAACAGCAGCAGCCGTTCGGCCTCCTGCGTGAACTTGCTCTTTTTGATCAGTTCCAGCGGCGAGCCGATGCTTAAGAAGATGTCGCTGACGGCGACGCCGATGGTCTTTTCCCCCAGATCGAGCCCGATCAGGGCGCGGCGCGGCGGCAGGGCGGCTTTCAGTTCGGTGATGTCGAGTATGGCCATGCGATGCGGTGTGGCGCGCGGGCGTAAGCGAGTCAACCGCAAATGCAGCGGCGTTGCGCCGAATGTGGCGCGATTGTGAATTACGACCATGTAATTAATGAATTGAACGTAATCTATTGCGCTTATTTAATAATAAAATTCTGGATTTTTACTTCTTATTGCGGGATTTTGTTGTCTATCCAAAGCAACGGGAGATAACAAAATGCCGAAAACTATACTGATGTGTGTCGCGGGTGTCATGCTGCTGACGGGCGGGAGTGCCGTGGCCGCAGAGGAACTGCCGCAAAAAACGATCCGTTTCGCTGACGCCGACCTGAATGATCCGGCGCAGGCGAAACAGGTGCTGAAACAGATCCGTACCGCCGCCAAAGAGGTCTGCGCCGAGGGGCTCAGCTCGCCCAACGGCTGGGTCATCACGGATGCGCAGTGCGAACGCACGGCCGTGCGGGAGGCGGTGCTTAAGGTCGGGCATCCGGGCCTGAGCCGGGTCGCGATCGAGGCGGGGGACGTCCGCAGGGACGGTTTGTCGCCTATTCTTGGTCAATGGGCTGAAAAGTAGTTTCCTGTAAAAAATGTAATAATTGAAGTGCGCGTCGGCCTGAACGGGTCGGCGCGTTTTAATTTCAAAATATACCATTCAATAAACCGTCACAAAATAAACTAACAAAAGTTCATGAACTGAAATTAATAAATGGCAAAGATTTAATAATAAAATCATGGATTCTGTTTTCCGTCTGATTTATTGAATTCATCACAAGTTAAGCGTCTTAAAATATTCAATATGGAGCGGGTTATGAAGGTAATGGTTTTTATTCTTGGTGTGGCGCTGTTGTCCGGCGCGTCCATGGCGCAGGCGCAAACGGTAGAGACGCGGCGTGTAGCCACGCGCGATCTCGACCTTTCGACGCCTAGGGGCGTAGAGCGGCTCTACAGCCGTATCCAAAGCGTTGCCGAAGACATGTGTCAGTCATCCGAGGGGCCGTTGACGGCGGCCGAAGCCGAGCGCGTGTGTCAGTTGCAAGCTGTCGATGAGGCGGTCGCGCGCTTTAATTCGCCCCTGCTGAACCGCCTGCATGCGGCGCAGGTGCCTGCGCAAAACCAGGGTGAGATGCGTCTGGCCGAGCAGTCGGCAAAGACCACGCTGCGTGGCAAGTAATCGTTATTCTTATTTCACTCAATACTGGAGACTAACCATGCTTAAGAAGCTCACCGCCCTGACGGCTCTGGCCCTCTCGCTCACTGTAGTGACACCGTTATCTGCTGCAGAGCGTGACATAGAAACCCGTGCAGTGGTGCAACTGCCCACGATGCTTAGCGATGCCAAAGCCGTTGAAAAGGCCTATGCGCGCCTGAAGGTTGCGGCCAAACGCGCCTGCGACTCTGGTCTGGCTCACGACAGCGCCGCCAAAGCCTCAGACCGGGCCTGTGCCGCGGCGGCTCTGGACCGCGCCGTTCAGCAGTCGAACCTGCCCGCGCTTGTGGCCTATCACGAAGGTAAGGTGGTCAATGGCGCGGTTTATGCCGACAATTCGGACCGTAGCTCGGCTCAGCGATAATCTGTCCCAAGGTCAGAGACAAACGGCGCACCGACTGTCCCCGGTGCGCCGTTTTGCTATTTAAATAGGCGTGCCCCTTGCCATTTGGGCGCGCCCTCGCTAACCGGAACTCCATAGATATAGGAGTCTCCGCATGGCCATTGATGTGGCAACTGTGCGCAAGGTGGCGAGCCTGTCGCGCCTGCGCGAAAGCGATGAACGTCTGGAAAGCCTGGCCGGTCAGCTGAACGGCATTCTGGGCTGGATCGAGCAGCTCAATGAGGTCGATGTCAGCGACGTGCAGCCCATGACCTCCTGCGTGGAAATGACCCAACCCCTGCGTGACGACGTGGTGACCGATGGCGGCAAGGTGGCCGATGTCGTGTCGAACGCCCCCAAAAGCCTCGACGGCTTCTTTATCGTGCCAAAAGTCGTAGAATAGGGGGGTGAGTCATGAGCGAACTGACCAAACTGACGCTGAAAAGCGCGCTTGATGGCCTGAAGGCGAAGCAATTTTCCTCGACCGAACTGACCGAAGCCTTCATCGGGGCCATCGAAAAGGCCAATCCGGCGCTGAACGCCTATGTGCTGACCACCTTTGACAAGGCGCGTGAGATGGCCGGTGAGTCCGACCGTCGCCTGAAGACCGGTGAGGCCCGCGCACTCGAAGGCGCGCCGCTGGGCATCAAGGACCTGTTCTGCACCAAGGGCGTGCGCACCACGGCCTGTTCGGGCATCCTCGATACCTTTGTGCCGCCCTATGAATCGACCGTCACCCAGAACCTGTGGGACGATGGCGCGGTGATGCTGGGCAAGCTGAACATGGACGAATTCGCCATGGGCTCGTCCAACGAAACCTCGCACTGGGGCCCGGTGACCAATCCGTGGAAGTCGAACGCTTCCAATGCGCCCCTGACCCCCGGCGGCTCATCGGGTGGTTCGGCTTCGGCGGTGGCCGCGGACCTGTGTCTGGCCGCCACGGCCTCGGACACTGGCGGTTCGATCCGTCAGCCGGCCGCGTTTACGGGCACGGTCGGGATCAAGCCGACCTATGGCCGCGCCTCGCGCTACGGCATGGTGGCCTTTGCCTCGTCGCTCGATCAGGCCGGTCCGATCACCAAAACGGTCGAAGACGCGGCGATCATGCTGCAATCCATGTGCTCGCACGACGCCAAAGACTCCACCAGCCTGACCAACGCCCTGCCGGATTTTTCGAGCTTTGTCGGTAAGTCGATCAAGGGCCTGCGCATCGGCATCCCCGATGAATACCGCCTCGACGGCATTCCGGGCGAGATCGACGCCCTGTGGGAGCAGGGCATCCAGTGGCTGAAGGACGCCGGTGCCGAGATCGTGCGCATCTCTCTGCCCAACACCAAATACGCCCTGCCGTGCTACTATATTGTGGCCCCGGCGGAAGCCTCGTCCAACCTCGCCCGCTATGACGGGATGCGCTTTGGCCACCGCACCGAGGCGGCCAGCAGTCTGACCGACACCTATGAGTTGTCGCGTTCGGAAGGCTTCGGGGCCGAGGTGAAGCGCCGCATCATGATCGGCACCTATGTGCTGTCGGCCGGCTTCTATGACGCCTATTACGTCAAGGCTTTGAAGGTGCGCCGCCGCATCGCCGAAGACTTCGTCAATGCCTGGAACAGCTGTGACGTCATCCTGACTCCGGCCACGCCGTCCGCCGCCTTCCAGTTGGGCGACACGGAAAAGGCCGCCGATCCGGTGCAGATGTATCTGAACGACGTCTTCACCGTGACCACCAACCTGGCCGGACTGCCCGGCATGGCGGTCCCGGCGGGGCTCGACTCGAAGGGGCTGCCGCTGGGCCTTCAGGTGATCGGCAAGGCGCTGGACGAAGGCACGACCCTGGCCGTGGGTGCGGTGCTCGAAAAGGCCGCAGGCTTTAAGCATAAGCCATCCCAGTGGTGGTAATGGATTTTCCCTGAACACCAAAAACCTCCGGGCGCAATCCCGGAGGTTTTTTTGTGCGTGTGACGGGTTCGTCTTTTTGGCGCAAGGGCTTGGGCTGTGGGAACCATGAGCGTATGGTGCCTCACTAAACAAGAGCGAGGTGCGCATGCTGGTGACGGTTCAGGACATGATCGGGTGGGGACTTCTGGTGCTGCCGCTCATTGTGATCGCCTGGGCGGTGCTGTGGCTGGCCGAACAGACGGCGGAGCGCAACCGGCACGAACGCTATCTGCGTTTTCAGGCGGTCCTGCGCCATCTCGGGCGCGACGATACGTCGTGGGCTGAGAAGATGGCCGCCGCACATGAGCTGCGCCAGTATAAAGAGTACCGTCACATCATCGGCAAAATCTTCGATGACGGCAAGGTGCGCGGAGAGGGGCAGGCAGCGGCGCTTGAGGCCGAGCTTAAGGACGTGTCCAAAAGCGGTTGACCGCCATATCACGGCGTATTGATCAACCCGCGATAGAAAATAGAGCCGTAATCTGCTCTCCTCCTCGCTAGGGAACTTAGGGGGAGGAAAGCTATGGTTGCCTATTCACGCCTGAAATACGCCTTTGCCGATCTGCCAGAGCCTGAGCGCGCCGAGGCCAAGCTGCGGACGCTGGACGGGCTCAAACGTCTGCGCGAGGGGCTGAAGGCCCAAATTCCGGGACGCAGCGCCTCTACCCTGCTGCTGGGGACGTGGAATATCCGCAATTTCGACGATAACCGCTTCGCGCACGGGCCGCGGCTGGAGGACAGCTTCTACTATATTGCCGAGGTCCTGTCGGCCTTTGATGTGGTGGCGGTTCAGGAGGTGTGTGAGGACCTGACTCCCTTCTCGCGCCTGATGTCGGTACTGGGGCCGGAGCACGACTATATCATTACCGATGTCACCGAAGGCCCCAGCGGTAACCGCGAGCGTCTGGGGTTCATCTATAATCGCAACAAGGTGCGCTTTACCGGCGTGGCGGGGGAAATCGTCCTGCCGTTTGAGGATCAGATTTCCGATGTGACCAAGGCGCGGCAGTTTGCGCGGACCCCCTTTGCCTGCACGTTTCAGGCCGGCTGGTTCCGTTTCAACTTTGCCACCGTGCATATCTATTACGGTGAGGACCGCCTGACCTCCGAGGGCTATGCGCGCCGCGTGAAGGAGATCGACGCCGTGGCGAAGTTTATCGCCAAACGCGCCAAGAGCGATGCTTTGCAAAGTCATGTGCTGGTCGGCGATTTCAATATCGAGTCCGAAGACGCGCCGACCTTCGATGCGCTGAAAAAGCATGGTTTTCAGGTGTTCAAAAACAAGGTCGGTTCCAATGCCGATCAGACGCGCTTTTACGACCAGATATCCTTCATCCCCAAGGCGAACGAAGTCATGCTGGCCGACGTTCCCGATCCGCACGGGGTGTTCAATGTGTTTGACCACGTGTTTCGCGATGAGGACTATCCGCTGTTTCGTTCGGCCCTGCGTCGCATCGCCGAAGGGCGCAAACGCCAGGCCGAAACCGAGCTGGCGAAAGCCAAGACGGACGCCAAACGCCAGACGGCCCAGAAGGCCATCGACGCCGAAACGAAGCTGCTCGGCAGCGAAGCCCTGCTCGAAGACTATTACCGCAAAGACTGGCGCACGTTTCAGATCAGCGACCATTTTCCGCTGTTCGTGACGCTCAAGACCGATTTTACCGACACCTATCTCGAGGGATTACGCGCTAAGGTGCTCGCTCCGGACTGACTGACACAAGAAAAAAGTTGTCAGATGCAATCCGTTGCGCAAGATACGGTTTTTTGCGTTCGGCTGCCCGGAGTGCTCATGTCGCCCAAACCCCAAACCGAAATCACCCTGCGCGGGGTATTGCTTGGTATCCTCATCACGCTCGTCTTCACCGCGGCGCAGGTCTATCTGGGGCTTCAGGTCGGCCTGACCTTTGCCACCTCGATCCCGGCGGCGGTTATTTCGATGGCGCTTTTGAGCGCCTTCAAATCGGCGACGATTCAGGAAAACAATATCGTCCAGACGATTGCCTCGGCGGCGGGGACGCTGGCCTCGGTGATCTTTGTGCTGCCCGGCCTGATCATCATTGGCTGGTGGCGTGATGTGCCCTTCTTCATCACCTTCGCCGCCTGTGCCATCGGCGGCATTTTGGGCGTCATGTACACCATCCCGCTGCGCCGGGCGCTGGTCTCCAATTCCCCCTTGCCCTATCCGGAAGGCGTGGCCGCGGCCGAAGTGCTGAAGGTCGGCACCAATACCCGCGAAGGCGCGCGCGAAGGGCAGGCCGGGCTGGTGGCCGTCGTGCTGGGCAGCGTGGCCTCGGCCGCCTATTCGGCGCTGGCGGCGGCCAAGGTGCTGGCCGGGGAGCTGGCGGCCTTTTTCAAGGTCAAGGTCGGAGGTAAGGTGGCGGCAACGGGGATTGCCGGTGAAAGCTCGCTGGCCCTGATCGGGGCCGGGCACCTAATGGGGATTACGGTCGGTATCGCCATGCTGACCGGGCTGGTCATCGCCTGGGGCATCGCCGTGCCGATCCTGACGTCGATGACGCCCATGCCGGAGGCGAGCGCGGCGGATCATGCCGGGGCCATCTGGTCCACGCAGGTGCGCTATCTGGGGGCCGGGGCCATCGGGGCGGCGGCCATCTGGACCATAGGCAAGCTGCTGGGGCCCGTGTGGTCCGGCCTGATGTCGGCGCTTGAGGCCAATCGCAAGCGCAAGTCGGGCGGCGAAGCCCTGCCGCGCGAGGAACAGGACCTGCCGATCGCGCTGGTCGGCCTGATCTCGGTGCTGCTGCTGGTGCCGGCCGGGTTCCTGATGGCGAGCTTCCTCAACGGGACGGCCATTGCCAGCCTCAGCCTGCCCCTCGTGGCGCTGGGCGTGCTTTACCTTGCCATCGCCGGTCTGCTGGCCGCCGCCGTGTGCGGCTATATGGCGGGCCTGATCGGGTCGTCCAACTCGCCCGTGTCGGGCGTCGGTATCCTCAGCGTGCTGGGGGCGGCCCTGCTGATTGGTGCCGTCGGTCACACGATCAGCGGCCCGGATGTGGGTCAGGCCCTGACGGCCTTTGCCCTGTTTGCCACCACCTTCGTGCTGGCCGTCGCCGTCGTCGGTAACGACAACCTTCAGGACCTCAAGACCGGGCAACTGGTCGGGGCGACGCCATGGAAACAGCAGGTGGCGCTGGTCATCGGCGTGATCGCCGGGGCGGTGGTTATCCCGCTGGTGCTTAATCTGCTCAATGAGGCCTTCGGGTTTGCGGGTGACCCCAACTATCGCGGCATTACGGGCGAACCGCTGGGTGCGCCGCAGGCGACCCTGATCTCGACTCTGGCCAAGGGAGCCATTGGTGGCAGCCTGCCGTGGGGTTTGCTGGGGGCCGGGGCGCTGATCGGGGCCGGGCTTGTGGCCTTTGACCTTCTGCTGCGCAAGGTGACGAACGACAAGTACAGCCTGCCGCCGCTGGGGGTGGGGCTGGCCATCTATCTGCCGTCGGCGGTGACCGCGCCGGTGGTGGTCGGGGCCTTTGGCGGCTGGCTGTTTGAGCGGCTGGTGCAGGGTAAGCCGTGGGCCGAACCGGCTTCGCGTCTGGGCGTGCTGATCGCCTCAGGCTTTATCGTCGGCGAAAGCCTGTTCAAGGTGGTGCTGGCCGGGGTGATCACCTTCACCGGCTCCAAGGCCCCACTGGCTATCCTGCCTATCCCCTATGGCGAAGAGACGGCGATGGTCATTGCGCTGGTGCTGGCCGTTTCCGGGGTGGCCGGGCTCTATCGCTGGTGCGCCGGGGCGGCGAAAAAAGTACAGGGCTAGTTATGCCTCGGTTGTCACCCTGTCCATCAGGCGTTACGTAGGAGCATGACGCCGAGCCCGGACCTTCTCAATCGCGTACAGACCGCTTTCCTTAGCCGGGGTTTCCAGAAACTGACCATGGAAGCCCTGGCCGAGGGCTGTGGGTTTACGCGCCGCACGCTCTATAACTATTTCGAGAACAAGGACGATGCCTTTCGCGCCATGTTCCGTCAGCATAATCTGGAGCTGATAGACCGGTGCTTTGCCGCGGCCTACAATGTGCGCGAGACGGGCGGCGATGTGCTGGACATCTTTACCACGATGATCGATATTCGTTACGGGGATACCTGGCGTCTGATCCAGCCGTCGCCGCACGCGCTGGAGATCAAGGCGACGGTGTTTCGCATCTGCACCGACATTATGATCGAGCTGGCCACGGTGTTTCAGGCCGATCTGGCGGCCTTTATCGATACGCTGGCGGTGGAAGGGGCGTTGCGCCTCAAACGCGATTACAGCGCCGCCGAACTGGCGCAGATGCTGGCGGATGCGGCGCGGGGCGTCAATGCGGTCTATCCGTTGCTGCCGCTTGAACATCTGACGTTACAGTACCGGCGCATTACCCGCGCCATCCTGTATGGCTATCTTGAAGCCTGAACGCGATTATCCGAAAAATTTCACAAAGAGGTTGAAATTGTGAAATTTTTGCTTGCGCCTTAACCGTGATCACGTTATCAAAACCGCCGATACGGGGCGGGGATACCTCTGCATCAGTATCTGTATTTAGATCATTTCCATTACGCTTTTTATTCCCCATCAACGCCCTGTCAGGTCCCGACAGGGCGTTTTTTTTGTTGCTTGATCGGGCATCAAAAAAAGGTGCAGGGCTTGTCAGGGCGAGCGCAGATCATCAAAATCGCTGCATACAGTCCCGGCGGGCCTCTGCCGGGCATCACCGGAGTCCAAGCCATGAGTTTGCCTGAAATCCCCGTAAAGCCGGTCCATGCGGATGGCGTCACCTACTACATGCACCCGCACCCCCGTTCGCCCTTTTCCGAAGCGGCTCAGGTGGGCGGCGTCCTTTACCTGTCGGCCATGATCGGCCTCGATGCGCAGGGGCGGCTGGTGGACGGCTTTGAGCCGCAGGTGCGCCAGATCATGTCGAATTCGCAGGCCATCCTGCGCCGCTACGGGCTGGGGCTGGAGCACGTGTTCAAGACGACCGTCATGATGAAGGACATGGCCAACTGGAGCGCTTTCAACCGCCTCTACAAGCCCTATTTCCACCCGACGCGCCTGCCGGTGCGGACTGCCTTTGGCGTCAGCGATCTGGCCTATGGCGCGGAGGTCGAGCTGGAATTTCAGGCCTATGTGCCGCACGGGGGGTAATCAGACGCGCAAACCATAAAAAAAAGGCCGGTGCGAACACCGGCCTTTTCTTGTTTATGCAGAGACGCTTAGAAGGCCTTCTTCAGCGAGAGGCCATAGGTGCGCGGCTCGGACACCATGACCGTCAGGTTGTTGAAGTCGATCCCGCTTTCGGCCACGATATTGTCTTCGAGGTTGCGCACATAGGCGGCGATTTCCAGACCGCCCTTGGTGACGTAACCGCCACGCAGGCCCGTCTGGGTGAACGACTTGCCGGTGAACTCGGTCGCTTCATAGAGGAAGAAGTTGATTTCCGAGCGGTAGGCCACGTCGCCATAGACGAAGAAGCGGCTGCCGTCGCCCATCGGCCAGACGTACTGGGCCGTCAGGTTGGCCACCCATTCCGGGGCCTGGGGCAGGGGGTTGCCATCGATATAGGCATAGCGCGTGCCACCCGACACATAGGTGCGGTCCAGCGGCGTACACAGGCCAGAGCCACAGGTGGCCACGGCGGTCACCGGGTCCCGAATTTCCGTGCCGTTATAGCTGGCGCTGGCCGTCAGCAGCAGGTTGTCCGTCGGCTTGAACGACAGGTCGGCTTCGATGCCGCGACCGATGGCTTCCTTGGCATTGATCAGCTTGGCCGAGTTGACCGCGCCGCCGACGGCGGTGATCTGAAGGTCCTTGGTCTTGAAATAATAGGCCGAGACGTCGTAGCGCAGCATCTTGTCAAAGGCGTAGCCCTTGAAGCCGGTTTCGTAAGACGTCGTGGTCTGCTCACCGGCCGTGGTCGGCACGCCGCCAAAGTTGACGCGGTCCTGAATCGCCGGGGCGAGATAGCCGGTGGCAAAGCGGGCGTACCAGTTGAGCGTCGGCGTGATCACATAGGTGGCGCTGAGGTCGCCGGAGACATTGTCGCCATCGACCTTGGTGGTGATTGGCAGGGCCTTGCCCGGGAAGACGGCGCGGCCCCAGACGATGTCCTTCTTTTCGTCCGAGGTGTAGCGCAGGCCGGCGCGCAGGGTCAGGGCCTCGGTGGCCTTGTATTCCGCCGAACCGAAGACGGCGAAGCTGGTGCCGTGGTTCTTGTGGCGCACGTCGCCATTGTTGAGATAATCCAGCTCGTTATACTTCAGGACCTGGTCGAAGTAGTAGAGGCCGAACTGACCGCGCCACTTGCCGAACTGCTCGGTTTCAAAGCGCAGTTCCTGCGAAAACTCTTCCGGCTCGGTCGTACCGCCGGTGGCGACGGGGAAGAAGGTGCCGTAGAGGGTGGGGGCGACGATGGTCGAGACGCCGCCGTCGATATCGCCGGAGCTTTCAGTCTTGGCGCGCTCATAGGCGGTGATCGAGTGCAGCGTGCCCATGCCGTCGAAGGTGTAGCTCAGTTGCAGGTTGGTGCCGAACGAGTCGAGCGACTGGCTGATGAAGGGGCTGTCGAGGCGGACCTTCTCGACATCGAAGCCGGTGTTGAAATCGTTGGTGCCCGGCTTGATGGCGCTGGCGCGGAACAGACGCGGCGTGCCGTCCAGCGTGCGGCCATGCACGTTGAGCAGGGCCTCGAAGTTACCGCTGACGTAGCGCAGCTGGCCGCGCAGCGCGATGTCTTCGTAGCCTTCCAGCTTCTTGCCGTTGGCGAGGTTGGTCACCCAGTCGTCGCGGCGCTGAATGATGCCCGACAGACGGCCGGAGAAGCCATTGCCCAGACCCCCGGTGACCGCGCCTTCGGCATTGACGGTGCCGAGGTTACCGGCGGCGACGCTGTAATAGCCACCAAACACCTCCGACGGCCTGGCCGAGCTGAGCTTGACGACGCCCGACGGCGTGTTGCGCCCGAACAGCGTGCCTTGCGGGCCGCGCAGCACTTCGACGGCGGCAAGGTCGAAGATCGGGAAGGATTTCAGCATCGGGTTTTCCAGCGCCACGTCGTCATAGACAACGGAAACCGGCTGAGAGGCGTTGGGATCGAAGTCGGTATTGCCCAGACCGCGGATGTAGAAGCGCGGGAAGGTTCGGCCAAACGACGATTCGACGTTCAGCGACGGTGTGCGCGACGCCAGCACGCGGATGTCGAGGCCCGACGAATTGATGACATCGAGCTTGGTGCCCGCCAGCGACGACACGGCGACCGGCACGTCTCTGGCCTTTTCCAGACGGCGCGACGCGGTGACGACGACTTCGGTCGTGGCGCTGTCCTCGGCCTTGGGTGAGGTGTCTTCGGCGTGGGCCGCGCCGACCAGCGCGGTCAGGGCAAGCAAAGAGACGCCGCCCAGACGGGCGGAAAAACGGCGCGCGGTGCGCGATTGGATTGGGTGCATGACGGTCCTCGGAGCAATAACTTGCCCCTTCCGCAGCGTTTATGTCCCTGTAGCCCCGTGTTCCCCCGGAGTCTTGGCTAAAGCTAGCATAGCATGTCGCTTTTGCAACGAAGCTGTGTCGAGTTTGTAACATTGATTTCCAACTATGGCTTTTTGGCCATGCCCTAGTATCGTGAATTTTGAAGTTCGCTTCATTTTGATATCGAGAGCCGAGCGAACTTCAAATTCAAAAACGATACTAGATACAATAAGTTGCTAGTGTCCTGTTGAATCTGAAATTCGCCAGAGGGCGATATCAAGCGCATGCGAATTTCAGATTCAGGACACTAGGGTCAAGTTGGCCTTATCGGCTTTCTTATGGGGTGGTGGCGCGCGCGCATCGAAACCTTAGAGCTGGCGCGCCACTCTCACCGCGGAAAGTGAGGTGCATTATGAACGGATCGCTTAAATATACCTTTGGCGCGCTGCTGGGCGCCGCCACCCTCGGTCTGGCCTTGCCTGCCGCCGCTCAGAGTTATGACGGCTGGTGTTATCAGAAGGGCAGTTCGGCCCGCACCAAGGGCACGGTGATCGGGGCCGCCGCCGGTGGCGTGCTCGGCAACGTCGTCGCCGGTAAGGGCAACAAGACCGAAGGCACGATTCTGGGGGCCGTGGTCGGTGGCGTCATCGGCAATCAGGTCGCCAAGAAGAACAAGGAAAAGGAAACGGCTTCGGCCAACTGCCTGAATAGCCGCTACTACGTCTATGACCGCGGCTATTATGAGCCGCCATCGCCGCCCGACGGTTATCGCATCGCCTATTTCACCCAGCGTCCCTATTACAGCTCGTACTGGGTCAAGCGCGACGGCGAGGATTATCGTTATCGTCGCTGATCAAACGTCAGTCGTTGAATGAGAAAACCCGGCCGCAGCGCCGGGTTTTTTGTGTCTCGTCGCCCCTTGACGTAATTGCGTCACAGCTCTGTTCAATATTCCGGGAACTTTTTTGAACGCACCTGAACACCGCTGTTCAGTCCCGGTTCAGCCGGGCGGTGACAATGTGCAGGTCACAACGCATCATCCAAAGGAGTATTTTCCATGTCCCATATGTCCGCCAAAATGATCGCCGGTGGCTTTGCCGCCGTCCTGGCTCTCGGCGCTGTGGCCGCCACGCCGGCCGCCGCGCAGAACTATGACGGTTTCTGCTATCACAAGCAGCAAAACACCAAGACCAAGGGCACCATCATTGGGGCTGTGGCCGGGGCTGCCGTCGGCAATGTCGTGGCCGGCAAGGGCAACAAGACCGAAGGCACCGTTCTGGGGGCCGTGGTTGGCGGCGCGATCGGCAATCAGGTCGGCGAAGAAGTGAAGGAAAACAAGGTCCAGCAGTGCCTGAACAACCAGTATTTTGTTTTTGACCGCCGTGAATACGCCCCGCCGCCCGCGCCGAAGGGCTATGCGGTCGCCTACTATACGCAGCGTCCGTACTACAGCACCTACTACACGCACCGTAACGGCCGCGTTGTGGTGTGGACGCCGCGCCGTCGCTAAGACAAAGGCAAAACGCCCGAGCGGAGTCTGCTCTGGTCACAAACGCAAAACGCCCGGCTTTGGCCGGGCGTTTTTTTACGCAGAACTGCGAACATAACTTAATAAAAAAAGGAGCCGGTGGGGTCACCGGCCCACTGAAGAATAGGGGCAAATTGAAACGAGAATAACTCAAACGCCATCCAAATAGATTGCGCGGCGACCCATCTTCCGGAAGAGCCACGATCAACACAAAAACACGGACAATTCTGCCTGGCTATACCGCCTATATGGGAGGGGCTACCATAAACCGGTGATGCCGATTGTGAGGGGAGGGGGGGCATGTTACACCCGATATCGAGGTCATTTGAAAACCCGCAGGTACAGTTCGTTCACATGTCCGAGTCCCGTCTGGTCCTTATCGAGGACGATCCCTTTGTTCGCCGTCATATCGCCACTCTGATCGAGGCGGCGCCGGACATGCGACTGACCGGAGAAGCGGGGAGCGTGGCGGAGGGGTTGCGCCTGCTCGATACGGCCCCCGATCTGATCGTTCTCGATCTGGGGCTCAGCGACGGCAGCGGACTTGAGATCATCAAGGCGGCCCGTCAGCGGGGTTTGCCCACCCGCATCCTTATCCTGACGGTGTTCGGGGATGAAACCTCGGTCATTTCGGCCCTGACGGCGGGGGCTGACGGCTATGTGCTGAAGGACAGTGCCGAGAGCGAACTGATCGGCAGCATCCGCCACACCCTGAACGGCGGCTCGCCCATTTCGGCCCCGGTGGCGGCCTATCTGCTGCGCCATATCCGCAAGGACGCGTCGCTGGCCATCGTCGCCGAACCGGAACTGGCCGAAGATGCACCGGGTATCACGCCGCGCGAGATCGAGCTTCTGTCGCTGCTGGCCAAGGGGCTGAGCTACAAGGAAGCGGCCGGTGTGCTGGATATTTCGCACCACACGGTCGGCACGCACGTCAAGGCCATCTATCGCAAACTGGCGGTCAATTCGCGCTCGGAAGCCGTGTTTGAAGCGGTGCGCAGCGGCCTGATCCGCATGTAGTTTCGCCCGGCGGCTTGTGATCCCTGCAAACCTGCGGTTATGGTGAGGCATGTTTCGCCTTCCGACCGCTGCGCCCTGGACCCATCTGTGCCGCGCCCTGTGCTGGGCGCTGGTGGCGCAGATCGTGTTCTGGAGCCTGTTGTTTACCTTTGCCCGCAAGCCGTTGCCGTCGGAGACCACCGAAGCCTATCGCGTGCGCGAGGTCTATATGCGGGCCGTGGACGGCCTGACGCCGCAGCCCTTTCCGCTGAGCCAGATGACGCGTCTGCCGGACGGCATGACCCCCATGCCGGAGGACTTCGCCAATGCCTGTGTGCGTGGGGCGACCTTTCCGGCCTATCAGATTTCCTTTCTGCTGAGGCCGCAGCCGGACCGCGGCTTTGAGGCCCTGTTCCTGCCGTTGATCCGGGACAATTACGCCGTCTATCTCAATGGCCACCTGCTGGCGCCGCCGCGTGGGCAGTTCGGCTTTCCCTCCAGTCACGACGGTTTGCGGCCGCAACTCCTGAGCCTGACGCCGGACATGCTGCGCTCAGGCGAAAACCGGGTCGATATCGTTGCGGTGGCCAATGGTTGCCACCCGCATATGAAGGGCGTTTTGTTTGGCCCGGAGACGGATTTGCGTCAGCTTCAGGATCATCGTCTGATGACCACCCTCGGTATGCCGCTGATCACGGTGATCGCGGCCACCCTGCTGAGCATGATCGCCGCCGCCCTGTTGCCGATCAGCGGCTATAACCGTCTGTTCCTCAGCGTCACCCTGTTCATGGCGGCGCTGGCGGTGCGGGGGGCCAGCTTTATGTGGCACGGCAGCGCCCTGCCGGATGCCCTGCATGACACGCTGTTGTCGATCATTTCCGGGCTGACTATTGGGGCGACGGCCTATTTTCTCAAAAACTGGACCTCGGCCCCGGATCGTCATACGCCCATCATTGTGGGCGTCACGCTGGCGGATGTGGCGCTGCTGCTGATCGGGTGGGCCGCGAAGCAGAGCTGGTTGCCGACGGTGACCGAGACCCTGCTCATCCTTGTCTGCTCGGCCTATTTCCTGCATCGCATGTGGGTGCTGGCGCAGTCTCAGCCGCAACTGATGTTGCGTTCCTTCCCCTTTCTGTCGATCGGGTTGGTGACGACCCTTTATGATCTCTACCACGGTCTGTTCGGTCTGGCGCGGCCGCTGACGGCGGGGCTCTACTTCCCCTTTGTGATCATTGCCGGGATCGCCATTGACCTGGTGACGCGGGGGTTTGAGCTGTACCGCACGGCCGAAGAACAGCGCGATGATCTGGCGCGGCAGGTGCGCGATCGCGAAGCCGAAATCCGCGCCTCCTATGCCCGCCTTCAGGAGCAGGAGCAGCTCAACGCCGTCAATGCAGAGCGCCAGCGTCTGATCCGCGACATGCACGACGGGGTGGGCGGGCATCTGGTCAGCCTGCTGATGCAGCTCAAGCTGGGGGCCGTGCCGGCAGAAACGATGCGCGTCAATATTCAGGCCGCCGTCGATGACCTGCGTCTGATCATCGACTCGATGGATTCAATGGGGGATTCGCTGGAGGTGGGGCTGGCCATCTTCCGCGAACGGATGCGCCCGCGCCTTCAGGTGGTGGGGGTGGAACTGAACTGGCGCAACGCGCTGGAAGCGGAGCCGCGTGGCTATCGGCCCAACGAAATTCTCAATATTTACCGTATTTTGCAGGAAGGGGTTACCAATGCGCTCAAACACGCGCAGCCGAAAACCATCGACCTCAGCCTGCGCGCCGACCCGGACCAGCCGGGCTGGCTGATCCTGACGCTCAGTGATGACGGGGTGGGCTTTGCCACCGATGAGCGCGCCTCGGCCGGGCGAGGCCTGAGCAACCTGCGCCGCCGCGCCCAGATGATCGGTGGCCGTATCGACATCGTCTCGGCGCCGGGCAGCGGGACGACGATCCGCCTCTACGTGCCGCCGCCGTCACCCGCGTCTTGATATTAAGGTCAAAATAAACTAAACTAACAAGACTTAGTTTAATGAGGCGGCCATGACCACGGTCAATATACACGAGGCCAAAACCCACTTATCGCGGCTGGTGGAACAGGCGGCCAAAGGCGAAAGTTTCATCATCGCCAAGGCGGGTAAGCCGGTGGCGCGGGTAAGCGCCATTGACGCGCCTGATCGGGCACAGGTGCGCCGTCTGGGGTTCCTTAGTGGTCATATCCGCACGCCGGACGATTTTGACCGTATGGGCGAAGAGGAGGTCGCGCGCCTGTTCGGTGGCGCATGAAGCTGCTGCTCGATACGCATATTCTGCTGTGGGCGGCGGGTGAGCCGGATAAACTGCCGCCTGAGATAAGGCGCCCACTCGAAGACCCGGAAAACACACTGCTGTTCAGCGCCGCCAGCCTGTGGGAGGTCGCCATCAAACGCGGGCTGGGGCGTGAGGATTTTCAGGCCGATCCGCGTCTGTTGCGCCGCGGACTTCTGGATAATGGCTATATCGAACTGCCAATCCTGAGCGCCCATACGGTGATGGTCGATACCCTGCCGCCTATCCACAAAGACCCGTTTGACCGCCTGCTGGTGGCGCAGGCGCTGTATGAAGGCGTAAAGATGATCAGCGTCGATCCGCAGGTATTGCGCTATTTCGAGGCGTCTGCCTCTTCCCTGTGAAAGCCGGCCCCGCTATAGGGTGAATATGACCGACTCTGCCTCCAGATATATCCAGGGCCGCACCGGCCCGTGGGAACTCGTTATCGGCCTTGAGATTCACGCTCAGGTCGCCTCGACCTCCAAACTGTTTTCGGGTGCCGCCGTAGGCTTCGGCGCGGGCCCCAACGAACAGGTGAGCCTTGTGGACGCGGGCTTCCCCGGCATGTTGCCGGTGCTGAACCGCTTTTGCGTCGAGCAGGCGGTGAAGACGGGTCTGGGCCTGAAGGCGCAGATCAACCCGCATTCGCGCTTTGACCGCAAGAACTACTTCTATCCCGACCTGCCGCAGGGCTATCAGATTTCGCAGCTCTTTTACCCTATTGTGGGGGAGGGCGAGGTCCTGATCGACCTGTCGGACGGCACTCAGAAGACGGTGCGGATTGAACGTCTGCATCTGGAACAGGATGCGGGTAAGTCGATCCACGACCTCGATCCCAACAACACCTATGTCGATCTGAACCGGGCGGGCACGGCGCTGATGGAGATTGTCTCCAAGCCGGATATCCGCTCGGCCGAAGAGGCTGTGGCCTATTTCAAGAAGATCCGCACCATCCTCGTCTATCTCGGCACGTCCGATGGCGACATGGAAAAGGGCAATATGCGCGCCGACGTCAACGTTTCGGTGCGTAAGCCCGGCGCGGAGTTTGGCACGCGCTGCGAAATCAAGAACGTCAACTCGTTCCGCTTCATGCAGCAGGCGATTGAATACGAAGCGCGGCGTCAGATCGAAATTATCGAAGACGGCGGCACCATCACGCAGGAAACCCGCCTGTTTGACTCGGTCAAGGTCGAGACGCGCTCCTTGCGGTCCAAGGAAGAGGCGCACGATTATCGCTACTTCCCCGATCCGGACCTGCTGCCGCTGGAGCTGGAGCTGGCCTGGATCGAGGACATCAAGAAGTCCCTGCCGGAACTGCCCGACGACAAGCGTCAGCGTCTGATGACGCAATATGGCCTCAGCCAGTACGATGCCACCGTGCTGGTCACCGAGCAGGCGCGCGCCGACTATTACGAGGCCGCCGCGAAGGGCCGTGACGCCAAGCTGGTTGCCAACTGGGTGACGAACGAGCTTCTGGCGCGCCTGACCAAGGATGGGCTGGAGATCGAACAGAGCCCGCTGCCGCCGGCGCACATTGCCGGGCTGGTCGAGCTGATCGAAACGAATGTGATCTCCTCGAAGATCGCCAAGACGGTGTTCGAGCACATGTGGGAAGGCAGGGGCACCCTCACCCCGGTGGAGATCGTCGAAACACACGGTCTCAAGCAGGTGACGGATACCGGCGCGATTGAAAAGGCCATTGACGAGATCATCGCGGCCAACCCCGACAAGGCCGAGGCGGCGAAGGAAAAGCCGCAGGCCATCGGCTGGTTCGTCGGTCAGGTCATGAAGGCCACCGGCGGTAAGGCCAATCCGGCGGCGGTCAATGACCTGCTGAAAAGCAAGCTGGGTCTTTAAATACAGGAAAAAGCCCCGCCGGTTGGCGGGGCTTTTTTTATTGATTGGTGGTCGGACGGTCCCTGGTGACCGGCTCATCGGTTTGCGGCAGGGGCGGCACCGGGGCATTGGGGTCCCCCGCCTGCGGTTGATTGGTTGTCGGGGCCGGGTTGGCCGGGTCCTGCATCGGATCGGTGGCCGGTTGCGTCGGCTGAGCCGGATCGCCCATGGTCGGCGTGGTGCGGGTGTCAGGCGCCGGGGCGCTGGTCGTGGTGCTGGCCTCGGTCGAGACGTCAGCGGCCTGAGCGGCGCGCAGGGACTGAGCGTTCAGTTCAGCGGTGGCGGCGTTCTGCGACTTGCGGTCCTGCTTGGCGGTCGGAGCCTGCTTTTCGCTTTTGGCCGTAATCGGGTCTTGCGTCATCGGGTCTTGCGTCGCGCCGGTTTGCGGCATGGCGTTCGTCTGGCTGGGCATGTCCTGCGCGAAGGCCGTCGGGGCGACGAGCAGGAGGGCGGCGGTAGCGGCGGTGGTGAGAAGGCGGGTCATGATGATCCTCAAAAGGTGGGGGTGAACTCAGGTGTTGAAACTGGCCCTGACTCTGTCACCTCGGCGCCGGTTTCTCAATTTTGCCGCCCTTGCAAAGCCCGGTCCCGCCCTTAGCCGCGGCTTATCTCCTTTATACGTGGCGTAAAAAGGCGCTCAATTTTCGCCGTTTTGCGCCCGCAAAGCCTCAGAGCCGCATCAGGCGCTTACAGAACCGGGGGCGCCCCTGAGGCCGTCCTGACGTGTCCGCAATGTGTCTTATGCTTTTCCAACGCCCGCAGCCCCTTATCCCCAGCACGGCCTTGCGCCCTTGACCGGCGCGTGAGAGATTGCGCTTCAACAAAAGGGGGACCGTATGGCGTCCGACTATGCCCTCAGTCTTGAGGGGGTGAGCAAATATTACGGCGACTTCGCCGCGGTGCAGGATCTGAGCTTCCGCGTGCCGCGCGGCTCGATCTGCGGCTTTCTGGGGCCGAACGGTGCGGGCAAGACGTCGAGCGTGCGCATGATGCTGGGCCTGTCGCAGCCGAGCGCCGGCACCATCAGCGTGCTGGGCGGTGAGGGGGCCAAGGTGCTCGACCGCATCGGCTTCCTGCCCGAAGAACGCGGCCTGTATCGCAAGATGTCGCCGGTGGACATGATCGTCTTTCTGGGCGGGCTGAAGGGCATGAAGGCCTCGGCGGCGCGCAAGCGGGCCATCGAGCTTCTGACGGCGCAGGGCCTCGGCGAATTTATGTATAAGCCGATCAAGTCCCTGTCGAAGGGCATGTCGCAAAAGGTGCAACTGATCGGTTGTCTGGTCCACGAACCGGAGCTGGTCATTCTCGATGAACCCTTTTCGGGGCTCGATCCGGTCAATCAGCAGGGGCTGGAGGACATGATCCGCGATCTGGCCAAGCGGGGCGCGACCGTGCTGTTTTCCACCCACGTCATGGCCCATGCCGAGCGCCTGTGCGAAAACGTCGTCATGCTGACCAAGGGACGCAAGGTGTTCGAAGGTACGTTGCGTCAGGCGCGCGAACGCGCACCGCGCTATCTGGAGCTGGAGGGCGTGCTGAACCGTGAGCAGGTCACGGGTCTGCCCGGCGTGTCCGAAGTGATCGACGGCGGGCCGGGCGAAGAGGGCACGCATCGCTGGCGTCTGCGCTTCCTGCCCGGCGTGACGCCCAATGAGGCGCTGAAAACGGTGCTGGTCGGTGGGCTGGATGTGCGCCGCTTCGAAGCGCATGAGCCGACCCTGCACGACGCCTTTATCGTTCTGACCAATGGCGGAGAACCGGCATGAAGACGCTTCTGATCGCGCGCCGCGAATATCTCGCCTTCGTTAAGACGGTCGGCTTCTGGCTGTCCCTGCTGGTCCTGCCGGTACTGATGGCCGGATCGGTGTTTATCCCCATACTGATGAGCCGCAGTGGCGGCGAAGAGGCCAGCCGTGTCGCCATCCTCGACCTCAGCGGCGAAAACCTGACCCCGTCCTTGCAGGCGTTGCTGGATCGCCCCGATCCGGCCGTCGCCGCCCTGCACGAGGCGGCCCCCAGCGTTTCGGCGCGTCAGGCCCTGCGCCAGATGGCCAGTCGCCGCGACTATCAGGCCGTCCCGTTGCCGGAGGGGCTGACGCCGGACATGACGCTGGCGGCGGCCGAGGCGCGCCTGTCGCAACTGATGCAGGCGGAAAAACGCAGCGTTGACAACGTCATCGTCGCCTATGTCGAAAAGACGCCCGAACCGCATCTGGCCTTCCACCTGTGGTCGTCGCAGACCAAGGGCAAGTCGCTGGAAGACTATCTGCGCTGGGACCTGCACGCCCTGCAATCGGCCTACTTGGCCAAACAGAAGGGCGTAGACCCGCAAGTCGCTACCGCCTTGCGTGAGGCGCGGGCCGAGATCAGCAGCCTGACCCCGGCCATTGCCGCTGCGGGCGCCGATGACAAGGCGTCCTTTACCGAGTCGCTGAAAGAAAACGGCCCGCACTTTGTCGGGATTGTCCTCAGCTACCTCACCTGGATGTCGATTTTCTCGTCCTCGGTCATCCTGTTGTCGGGGGTGATCGAAGAAAAATCGTCGCGCGTGCTGGAGGTGCTTCTGACCTCGGCCCCGGCCAGTAGCCTGCTGGTCGGCAAGGTGCTGGGTGTGTTCATGGTCCTGCTGACGGTGGCCGGGCTGTGGAGCGCGGTGGCCGGCGGTATTATGGGCTACGGACTGGCCTTTATGCCGCCGGACATGATGAACAATGTGCACGTGCTGGCCGGAGCCATCCTAAAGGTCGAGACGATCGTGCCGATGCTGCTGTTCTTTGTCGGTGGCTATCTGATGTATGGCATCACCTTTATCGCCATCGGTTCCTTCTGTGAGACGCAGAAGGAGGCGCAGGCGATCATGGGGCCGATCGTGGTGGTGCTGATGATCCCGATGATGAGCCTTCAGGCGGCGCTGATGTCACCCGACCTGCCGCTGATCCGCTACCTGTCGTGGGTGCCGCTGTTTACGCCCTTCCTGATGCCGCTGCGGGTTCTGGGTGGCGCGCCGTGGTGGGAGATTCTGGCGACACTGGCCGGCATGGGGGCCATGGCGTGGCTGATGATCCGGCTGGGGGCCCGCGCCTTCAAGCAGGGCGCTCTGGGCGGCGGCAAGTTTAGCTGGAAGGCTCTGATGGGGCTATCGCGCGGATAGGACTGGCATGATTAAAACAAACAGACTTGTTGCGGGGTTTCTAATAATAATCGGGACAATATTGATTGCTTTTCCCGTAGCCGTTTGTATATTTTTTATTTACTATGCATTAAGGGGCAATGCGTTGAGTGAGCTTTTTGATCAATCTCAATTGGGAAATAATCCCGACCTGTTGAAACTTTATTTTTTAATGATTGTTTCTGGTGTTACGCTAGTGTGGTTTGGGTTTAGGGTTAAAAATAAACGTGCGGAATAGTATTTAATTTATATATTTTAATTATAATTATTTATTATAGCGAATGATATTTTAGAATATGCTGTTCATGGAGTGATTTCGAACCTGCTGTATCCCGCTTTCTACATTTCCAAAAAATTTCTCAAATGAAGGTTGTTAATTCGCATATAAATATTTCTTTGTAAAACTGAGTATAGATAAATATTAAAACCTGTAGGTTCCGGCTTTTTGTTTGGTTCCAAGGGATTTTCAAAAATTGAATTAAAAATACCTCCAACCCGTGAAGCTGGAGGCATTTTTATCAATAAATTTGTGACGTTACTTCTCGACCTTGGCATCGCTTTGCGCGCCGACCTGAGCCGAAGCGCCGTTGCTGTTGACAGTGGCATTGCCGGAGACGCTGGCATTGGCCTCGGTCGAAGGTGCCGCCTGCGCGGCGCTGTTCACCGCCGATTGCGTGGTTGCCTGCGCCTTATGCTTGGCCTTGTGCGCGGTATTGTAGGCCGAGTTGGCGGTGGTTTCGACGCCGGAACGGGCGCGGGTAGCGGCGTCCTGAGCCGTGCCCGTGGCGCTGTCGATCGTCGAAGACGGATCGACGCCGATCTGGCCCTGCGCCCCCAGGCTACCGCCGACGGTGGATTGCGTGCGGTCCACCTGACCGGTCAGGCCGCCGGTGACGCTGCCCTGACCACCCAGAAGTTGGGCCGAGGCGGGCAGGGCGGCCGCAGCCGCCATCAGGGATACGGAAAGAACAACTGCGCGTTTCATTTGGGTTTCCTCATTAAGGGTTGTACCACCCCGTCAGGAAACGCGGGTTTTCGGGCTGAAATGTGCCGGAAAGATAAGTCTGGAAACAGAAGACCTGAACCCGGCATAAGCCCCGCATAAAAAACCCCTCCGGCAGAACCGGAGGGGCGGGGAGCGGACTCGGAACGTCAGGATCAGAACACGTCGTAGAAGACGTCGATGATACGGCCGGTGCGCAGATCGACCAGAACAATGTCGCTGCCGACGAAATAGTATTCGCAGCCATAGGGCTTGCGCGGCAGGAAATAGAAGTCCGGGTCATAGACGCGGTAGCTATAGAAGTAGCGCGGCAGGTAGTCGCCATAGTCGTAGCGATAGCCGTAATACTCGCTCGGCACGCGGTAATAGCCGTAACGCGGGGCGAAATAGAAGCCTATGCGCACCCCCGTGTAGGAACGGAAATCGCGATGCGTGCGCCAGTTATAGGCGTGGCGCGACGACCAGCCGTTGCGGTCAGAGTCATGACCGTCCCAGCCGCCATTATAGCGGCTGTCATTATTGCGGCCCCGGTTGTCCCAGCCGCCACGGTCACGGTCATTGCGGTCATTACGGCCCCAATCGCGCTCATTGCGATCATTGCGACCAGTGTTTCCGCCGCGATTGTCCCAACCGCCCCGGTTGTCGTTACCGCGATTGCCGGTCCAGCCGCCGGGCGTCGTGTCGCGCCCGCCGTTCCAGCGCCCATCATTGCCGGGCCGGGTTTCCGGACGTGTTTCAGGGCGTGTCTCTGGTCGCGTCTCCGGACGGTTGTCATTGCGATCCGGGCGACCTTGCCAGCCGCCGGTGTTGCCACCGGTATTGGCTCCGGGGGTACGATCCGGGCGTCCGGCCGTATTGTCCTGACCCGGCTGACGGTTCCAGCCGCTGCCCGGATTGGTGTTGCGCGGGGTATCGCCGCGGTTCCAGCCACCGCCAGTGTCGCCGCGTGGCTCTGCGCCGCGCGGGCCGCGTTCGCCGCCCCGATCACCGCGTTCCGCACGCGGCTCACTCACTTGCGGGCGCGGCTGCGGTGCCGGCGGGGCCTCGCTGCGTTGATCCGTCTGGCGCTGCAGAAACGCCGTCGTACCGGCGTAAGCGGTGCCGGAAGTCAGAGGCAATGACGTAAAGGCGATGACCGCGCTCAGGGCTGTGGCGCTCAGTCTCAGGGATTTGGACGACCGGTGGGTCATGGTTTCCTCGATGGCGGCGATTTTTTTGCCGCCCTACGCATGGACGGAGACGCTTTTCTCCGATTGATTTCACTATGCGCTTGTCTGGCTGAACTGAAACTGAACGAAACCGCGCAGGTATCGGTCAGGTGGTCCCACTGACGGCGCCAAGCTGAGTCAGGGGCTTCACTGATTCTAAATTCAGATGTTAACGTACAATCCGGAATGGAAATTTGTAATTATCGGGAAGTTTATCAAATTTTATCAAATTAAACTCAAATATTTCAAAATAAGTAATAATAATTACTTTAATAGTTAACGCAATAATTAATATTAATTCAATTTTTACATAAAAAATTCACAGTAAATATCGTCGTTAACTTTAATTTCACTTGGTGGTGGAAAACTCACCTCATCGACCACTTGATTTCGGGGGCCGCGCAAAAGGCGCGGAGACGAAGATGACGAACGAGACCCTGCCTCTGCCGACACCGGATATGAACGGTGATGATCTGTTCAAGCTCGGCATGATGTATTCCACCGGTCAGAACGGTGCGCCCGTGGACCTGATTTCGGCGCACATGATGTTCAACCTCGCTTCGATGCGCGGTTCGATGGAAGCGACGCTTTACCGCCGTGAACTGTCGAAGGAAATGGAACGCGAAGACGTCGCCGAAGCCCAGAAGGCGGCCCGCCGCTGGCTGGATCAGGGCCACACCCGCTACGCGGCCTAGAGCCTTAGTCGGCTCTGTTGAGCCACCGAAGGGCTCTAGGTTTTTGTGTGATCGCGCAATTTTTCCGAAAACCGTTGCACACTTTTCGGATTGCGCTCTAATTCTGGCTATAGAGCAGCCAGTTCATGATCCCCGCCGGGATGATGTTGTTGATGTTCTGTTCGACCCACACGCCGGCCTTGGCGATTCGGGTTTTGGGCACAAAAACGATGTCGTGACGGCGAAGGGCGACGGCCACCGAGGCCTTGCCATTCAGCGGGCTTTTGAGATCGATCAGCCTTTGCATGATCGTCCCGTCCAGACCGCGACGCAGGATCAGCACCTGCTGCGACTTGGCGGCATTGGTAAAGCCGCCCGCCGCCAGCGCCGCCGACAGGGCGTCAAAATCGCCCGGCATCTCGACCCAACCGGGATTGCGCACCTCACCGCCGACCAGCACGCGCGTATTGCCCGTGTCGCCGGGGAAGACCGTCACTTCGGGGTGGCGCAGATAGGGGCGGTACAGTTCGGTGATTTCCGTTTGTAAGTCCGGCACACTTTTATAGGCGGCCATGACCTGCCCGACGAGGGGCAGGGTGATGCGGCCATCCTGACCGACCTGCGTCGTCCGACTGAGTTCCGGCGCACCCGGCACCTGAATCTCCAGCTTGTCTGCCGGATAGAACAGATAGGGCGGGTCTTCGTCCGTCCACTGCGAAAAGCGTATGGGGGTCGCTTCGGGGGCGCGCGCCGCCTGTGCCGCAGGGCCAGCCATCAGGGCGCTGAGGCCCAGTCCGGTCAGTCCCCACATCAAGGCGCGTTTGCTGAGCATGGCGGCGTCCACAAAATTCAGTCCGTCTTAACCTTCGTTTAAAATGGGTAACGGTTGGTTAATGCCTCGGATAGAAACTCCCCACAGATAGATCGGAGGCACAGCGTCCGAATCATGGTTTTCCCTGGCATACAAAGAACCAGGTGATGTGAAGGGGTTTAGGGCTGAATGCGCGCGCAGGGCGTTTACAGCGAAGAGATGGAGACCACAGGCAGCGAGCGCCGGGCCACCCGCGCGCCCGTGCGGCGGCGTTATGCCTACGATGTCGATGACATGCTGCGCCTGCTGCTGCGCGAATGGTGGCTGATGCTGCTGGTCTTTGCCATTATCTTCGGCGTCGGCGCCGGTTTTGCCATGACCCTGAAAAAGACCTACACGGCCGATGCGTCGCTGCTGATGCAACTGGGGCACGACTATGTGTATGTGCCTGCGGCCGGGGATGCGGCGCGCGGGGCCATCGCCACCATCGACGAGGTAGTGCAGTCGGAAGTCGAAATCCTCAACTCCGCCGAACTGAAGCACCGCGTGATCGAAAAGCTGGGCTACCACGCTATTGATCCGAGTTTTCCCAAGACCTTCACGCCGCGCAACGAAACCGAGCGCGCGCAGGCCGATACGCGGGTGATGAGGACGCTGAGCGGCCTGAAGACCGAAACGGCACCCCAGAGCAACATTGTGCGCCTCAGCTTTACGCACAAGGACCCGCTGGCCGCTGCCCTGATCCTCAATACCTTTATCGACCTCTACCAGACCTATCGCCACGAAGTGTTCATGGACGTCACCGCGCCCCTGCTGGAAAACCAGAAGGCGGCCTTTGACCGGCGTCTGCGTCAGGCGGATCAGACCTATGAGGACTTCCTGCTGCGCAACGGGGTGGGGGATTTTCAGGCCGCCAAGGCCACCTATACCAAGCTCTATGATACGGTGATGTCGGAAATCTATGTGGCCGATGCGGGGCTGGCTACGGCGCGGGCGCGTCTGTCGGCCATTACGGCGCGGCTGGGTCAACAGGCGCCGGAAATGAGCACCGAGCGGCAACTCGACCTCAGCGTGCCGTCGAAGATTCTGGCCCTGAAACAGCAGCGGGCCGAGCTTCTGACGCGCTATACCCCGGCGGCCCCGGCGGTGCGCGACCTCGATGAGCAGATCCGGGCGCTGGAGACGATGCAGGCATCGGGCCGCGCCATCGGCGAGAAGGAACACCGTATCGGGGTCAACCCCATCTATCAGCAACTCCTGACCGACAAGCTGACGCTGGAGGCGGAAATCGCTGCGACCTCTGGCCGCCGCACGCAACTTCAGGCGCAGGCCGATCAGGTGACGCAAAAGCTTCAGTCGCTGGTCGGCATGGAGGCCGAATACAACAGCCTGGCGACGGAACGTAACGCCCTGCAAACCAATATCGCCACCTTTACCCAGCGGATTCAGGAAACCCAGGCGGCGCGGGAAATCTCCGAAAAGGCGCAGGACACGGTACGGGTCGTCAACCGCGCCCGCCCGCCGGACAAGGCCAAGAGCCTGCAAAAGCCGGTCTTCATTCTGGCCTTCCTGTTCGGGGGGTTCACGGCCCTGTGTGCCGGGCTGGCGCGCGTCTTCCTGCGCAAGGGTTTCCTGAGCGCCGACATGGCCTCAAAGACGCTGGGCCTGCCGGTACTGGCGCAAGCCAGAGCCAAATAAACCCTCGCGAAACAGGCCCCCGATACAGACCTTTGTCAGAAAAGGGTCGCGTTCAACCCATAGGTTTCTGATCCAAAACGGCTTATGGTATCAGCAGGCGCGTAAAGGCGCGATTCGCATACATTGCATATTGAGTTCTATGGTCGATCTGACGCGGGAAATGGCCGATCTGATGGCGGCGCTCAGGGGCGGTTCGCAGGCTGCCGGGAGCGGCCGTGGGCGCGCCCTCCTGTTCGTGTCGGCCTGCGGTGGCGAAGGCGTCTCGACCGTGGCGCGCGAATATGCGCGTTGCGAAGCGGCCTTTGCCAAACGCCCGGTGTGGCTGGTCGATGCCGACCTGCGGCAGCAGACGCAGCTTGAGGCCGTGCTGGAGGAGCCCACGCGCTTTGGCCCGCCGGGGCCGGTATCCTCGGCCTCTCCCGATGGGTCGGTCTTCTTTGCCCTGTCGCCGAAGGCGCTGGACCCGCAGGGTCAGCCTGTGCCCGACAGCCACTACCTGATCGCACGGCCCTTTCTGGACAAGCGCCTGTGGGTGACGCGCCTGCGCGACCACCTGCTGCTGCCGGGGCAAAAGGCGCGGTTGTTTGAGCAATCCTCCTACTGGCAGGCCCTGCGCACCCATGCTCAGGCCATTGTGGTCGATGCCCCGGCCTTTGACCGTTCGGATGCCGTGCTGAAACTGGCGCCGCTGGTGGACGGGGTGGTGCTGGTGGTCAGCGAAGGCGAGGGCGAAATCGACGCCCGCGTGGCGCTGAAAACCGAGATTGAACAGGTGGGCGGCCGTCTGCTGGGTATGGTCTATAACAAGAGCCGTACCGCCGCCCCGCCGGCGAGGCGCAAGGTCGCGCGCGGCTGATGGTTGGCGATATCCTCCGTGGCATCCGGGAGGACTGGGACGGGCAGTGGCTGTCTTTCGGTCTGGCGTTGTTTATCCTGTTCATGTTTTCGCAGGGCTGGGTGTCGCCCATTTTCGGCTATTCGACCGAACAGTCGCCCATGGCCGGGGCCATTATCCGCAATATCTATTATCCGGTTTACCTGTGCGCGCTGGTGCTTCTGGCCCTGACGTGGAAGTCGGTCTTGGCGGGCGTGATCCGCACGCCGCTGCTGGTCACGCTGATCCTGCTGTGCGCGGCGTCCTACCTGTGGTCGATTGACCCGTCAGCCACCTTGCGCCGCTTTGTGGCCTTCGCCATGACCTGTCTGGCCGGCTATGTCATCGCCGCCCGCTTTTCATGGAGCAGGCTGATCGAGGTGATCGCGGTCACCTATCTGATCCTGATTGCCGGGTCGTTTGTCATGGCCATTGTGTTCCCGGACAAGGGGCGCATGACTGAGCTGTTCGTCGGGGCGTGGCGCGGGGTCTTTGCCGAAAAGAACAATCTGGGGGCCGTGATGGATGTCGGCTTTCTGGCCTGTCTGGCCGCCGGGATCCAGGTGCCCAAACGCCGCTGGCTATGGTTTGCCGCAGCGGGCGGGGCGGCGTTTCTGGTGCTGATGTCCACCTCCAAGACCTCGCTGCTGGCGCTCATTCTGGGGGCCGGGATGATGGCCTTTGTCTGGCTATCGCGGCGCGGGCCGCTTCTGGGGGTGTTCCTGACCTGGGTTGCGGTGTGCGTACTGCTGGCGGTGGGTAGTTTTGTCATTCTGATGCCGGACCAGTTGTTTCACCTGCTGGGTAAGGACGCGACGCTCACCGGGCGCACCAATATCTGGGCCGGGATCGACTTTGTGATGCACAAACAGCCGGTCACCGGCTATGGCTACGGCGTCGTGTGGTCCACCGAAGGGGAGTGGACCCCGCTGCGCTGGATCACCGAGGTGGCGGGTTTTCGCGCCTATCACGCCCATTCGTGCTGGTACGAGGTGTGGCTGGCGCTGGGCTATGTCGGCCTGACCGTGTGGGCGCTGGTGTTTATCGAGACGTGGCTGAAGGCCTTTTACCGCACCTATCGCGGTGACGGGGGTTATTTCGCCCTGCCGTTTATCACCGTCTATTCGCTGATGAGCCTGACCGAGAGCATCGCTATCGGCTGGAACGACATCCGCTGGTGCCTGATCGTGCTGATTATCGTCAAGCTGGCCCTGCCGGGCGATGGGCCGGTGGTTGCGGCCCCCGTTGCGCCTGCGCGGCCAAGACGCGGGCTGTACGATTAAAATAACCACAAACCGGGTGTGTTTGCGTGGTGGGCGTTTGAAGAGTCACCACAGATTACACAGATTTTGCGCTTCGCGCGCTTGAGTATGCGCCCGCGAGGGTGGGTGAACTGACCTTATAATCTGTGAAATCTGTGTAATCTGTGGTTTCCAAAACTGAGCATCAAAGGATGCAGCCGTGGAACGCCTTACCCGCCTGCGCGGCGGGCCCCTTCGGCATAGGTGATGACCTCAAAGCCGAGCGTCTGGGCGGCGGTGGCCAGTGTCTCCAGCGTCTCCGGCGTGCAGCCCCAGGGCGACGGGTTTTCGCGCACATCGTGGGTGTACAGGACCAGCCAGCTTTGCGGGGTTTTGAGCGCCTCCGCCATCCACTCCAGCGCCAGCCGCTCACCGTTGTCGCCTTCGATGCCGATGGCCGGGGCCTGATTGAGGTCGCTGCCGGAGCGGATCAGGCCGTGGTGCAGGGCGCGCGACGAGCGATAGCGGTCGCCCAGCACGGCCTTGGCCTGCGGCGACACATCTCCATAGGGATAGGCAAAGGTGGTTGAAGTGGGCACGCCAAGCGATTGAATGAGCTTCTGATTTTCGTCCACGCTTAAAGCAATGTCGGCACCCTTCGCCTGACCGCAGTCGATGTGCATCAGGGTGTGGCAGGCGATCTCATGGCCGCGCGCGTTCAGGGCGGCGATCTGGGCGGCCGTGGTGTAGGGGCCAAAATGGCTGTCCTGCCCCATCAGGCCCGCGGAGATGAAATAGGTGGCGCGATAGCCGTGGCGCTCCAATATGCCTGCCCCGGCAATGGCCGCCGATTGCGGGGCGTCATCGAACGAAAAGGTCAGCAGGGGCTTCGCCAGCCCTTTCAACTGCGCCGGTTTGCGGAACAGCAGCTTTGAGGCGCGGCGGCGCAGCTTGCCATACAGCGAACGGTCGGCGGCGTAGGCTTCGGCATAACTCATCAGACGACCTCGGAATAAAGGGCGGCGCGGTACAGGCGCAGGCCAAAGGCGCGGGCCTTCAGCGGCAGTGCTTCGTTGCGGATTACGCGGCGTAAGGTGGCGCGCAGGGCCCCGCGCAGGGGCAGTTTGCGGATCAGGCGCGCCGCGCGGTAGCTGGCATAGGTGGCGACGACCTGCGGGTGTTTGTCTATGACGCGGGCGAAGTTGCCGACCGATTGCTCATACTTGCGCATCAGGGTGTCCGCCGTGTCGAGCCCCAGATGGGTGGCGGGGTTGTCGATGTGCTGCACGCCAAACTGCTGCGCCACGCGCATGGCCCATTCGACGTCTTCCCAGCCCCAACCGGTGAAGCGGTTGTCGAAATCCTGCGCGGCGAAGACGTCGCGGCGGATCAGCAGGTTCGAGGTGAAGACGTATTTTTCCGGCATCAGGGCGCGGGTGGCGGCATCGAGGCAATCGCTTTTGGCCGCCATCAGGCGGTGGATGGCAAAGCGTTTGTCCGTCGGGGCCTGAAGCAGCGAAAAGCCGCCAAACACCACGGCAGGCCGGTCCTCCATCACCTCAAGCCAGCGCGTCAGGAAGTCCGGCGCATCGGGCAGCATGTCGGAATCGAGGCACAGGAAATAGTCGCCGCGCGCGGCTTGGGTCAGGCGATTGCGCCCGCGCGCCCGGCCTTCATTGTGCGTCAGGCTGAGGAAGGTGACGGGCAGGGTGATCTCATCAATCGTTGACATCACCTCTTGCGTCAGTTCGAGCTGCCCGGACCCGTCATCCAGCAGCACGATCTCCACCCCCGGCGTCGGCGTCAGGGCGCGCAGCAGGGTGGCCGGGCTTTCCTTATAGAAGGGGATCAGCACCGCCAGGCGCGGTGGCGGGGCGGCTTCATAGGCGGCATTGGTGACGACGGTGGCGCTCATGCGGCCGACCCTAACCCAAAGCGTTTAAGGAAGCGTTGGCTGTTGGCGCGGACGTCGTTGAGGTTCAGGGCCAGGGCCAGCACGGCATAGACCACGACGCCGGTCACGCCCTTCAGCACCAGTTCCCCAATGCCCCCAAAGGCCGGGATAAGCCGCACACACAGGACCATCACCAAGGTGGCGGCGGCCGTCAGCATCAGGTCACGCCACGGCACGGGCAGGGCGATGGCGCGGCGTCCCAGAGCCCACGAGCCGACCAGCCCAATGCCAAAGCTCAGCGCGGTTGCCAGACCGGCCCCCCACAGACCGTAAAGCGGGATCAGCCACAGGTTCAGTCCGACATTGGCCATGGCTGGAATGGCCATGGCCACGGTCAACAGCTTCGTCTTCTTCGACAGGGTAAAGGCCTGAAGGAAATAATAGGTGTTAAAGCCCGACAGCAAGGCGCCGACGCTGATCAGAGCGGTGACGCTGAGGGCCTGTGCGCGCAGGCCTTCGCCAATCAACAGTTGAGCGAGCGGCGCTTCGACGGCGATCAGCCCGCCGACCGCCGGAAACAGTACCAGCGCCATGACGCGGAACTGATCGCGGGCGTGGGCTTTCAGCGCCTCAAGACCGCCGCTTTCCAGCGCGTGCACCAGCGCCGGGCCACCGGCGGCACCGAACCACAAAAACAGCACGTCGAGGATGCGCGAGGCGAGGCTATAGCCCGCGTGATAGGCCCCGGCCTCGGCTTCGGACAGGAAGCCGGCGATCAGAAAGCGGTCCACCGTATAGAGCGCCAGGGTGAGGATCAGGCTGGCCGAAACGGGCAGACCGTAATGGGCGTACTGCCGGGCGCGGGCGGCATCGAAGTGCCCCTTGCGCGCGCGGCCCCAGTCTTCGCGGGCGACGAACGGCAGGCAGGCGGCGGCCACGATCCCGGCGGCCAGCAGCGGGGCGCCGCCGCCTAAACCCGCCCACGCCAGCAGCGCGCCCAGAGCAAACCCGCCGGCGGTCTGGATCATATCCAGCGTTGAGGCCGTGCCGACGCGCCCTTCGGAGCGGCGCTGTTCCTGCACCATCTTGATCAGGCTGCGGAAGACGACGACGCCCAGCCCGCAGCCGATGGCCAGCTTGAGCGCCTGCGTGTGCGTCTCCGGGGCGGGCCACAGCCACAGACCTGCGGCGCAGACGACGGCAAACACCACGCTTACCCCCGCAAACAGGCGGTAGAGCGTGCCATACAGCGCCGGGGCTTCGGGGTCTTCGCGCGATTCTGACGGATAAAAGCGCGCCATCGCCGCTTCGATCCACGTAAAGCACAGGGTCTGGGCCAGACTCGATACGCCAAAGGCCAGCGCATAGCGGCCATAGTCATCGGGCGACAAAAGGCGGGTAAAGGTGATCAGGGTGGCAAACCCGATCAACCCCTGCAACAGATTGGCGGGAAGGTATCCCCACAGGCCTTTCCAGAACATCGGCCTTACCGCACGGTGTGGCGGTCGCCAAGGATGCAGGGCACCGTCATGGCCATGATGTACAGGTCAAACCAGAAGGACTGGCGTTCGATATAGTCGATATCGAGTTGCACGCGGCGGCGCACGTCTTCGGCGTTTTCCAGCGCGCCGCGCGAGCCTTTGATGGCGGCCCAGCCGGTCATGCCAGGCTTTATGCGGTGCCGCCAGGCGTATTCGGCGACCAGCTTGGCGGAATCGGCGTCGCCGGTCTTCATGCCGATGGCGTGCGGGCGCGGCCCGACCAGTGACATATCGCCTTTGAGTACGTTAAACAGTTGCGGCAATTCATCAAGGCTGGTCTTGCGGATAAAGCGCCCGACGCGGGTGACGCGGTCGTCGTCGCGCGACACCTGACGCGCGGCGGTCGGGTCAGCGGCTTCGGTACGCATGGAACGGAACTTCCACACAGTGATGACTTCGTTGTTCATGCCGTGGCGGCGCTGACGGAAGAAGACCGGGCCGGGGCTGTCCAGCTTGATCAGCAGGGCGAGCACCCCCATCACCGGGGCGAAGATCAGCAGGGCGAGGGTGCCGATCACGACGTCCTGAAGCCGTTTGTGCAGCGTGCGGTGGGCGTCCGACGGTCCGACGCCATTGGCGCTCAGGCTTTGTTCCGACAGACGGTCCAGAGCGGTTTTGCGTCCGGCCTCGCTATCGACATCGACCAGCAGCGACACGGCATTGGGCAGGAGGCTCAGGCGACGGATCAGGCCTTCGATGCGGGCGCGCGCCGATGGATCGACGGCGACGACCACCCGATCGACATAGGGCGTGATCTTGTGCGACAGCAGCGCCTCTGTGTCGCCCAGCACCGGCACGCCACAGAGGTCACCGGGCGCGCGCGACAGGCGGTCGTCGAAAATGCCCAGAATATTGACATCGCGCCGTTCCAGCGCCGCTTCGATCAGGATTTTGGCGTCGCGCGTGGCGCCCACAATGACGATATTGGGCGTCAGAAACCCTTTGCGCCGCCAGCGCGCGACCAGACCAAACGACGCGCCGTGCAGCGCCCCCAGACCCAGCCATACGCCAACGGCCCACAGGCCAAAGACAGGGATCAGCAGATCGGCACGACCGCTGAGGCCCGCCGTCGCAAAGCCGGCGATCAGGCTGAGCGTCACGGCGACCAGCACGCGCAGCAGGTGCCCGCTCAGGCGCTCCTGACGGCGATAGACGTACAGATCGAAGCTCTTGAGGCTCCAGCACAGGCTGACGGCGGCGACCAGCAGCGGCAGGATGTCAGCCGCCAGCGCCCCTTGCCAGCCGCGCGACGACAGGCCCTGCGCCACAAACAGGCTGACGCCCGCGATCAGCAGCAGGTCACTGAAACGGAAGAGGTAGGCGTAGGCTTCATTGGCGCGGCGCTCACGCAGCGGCACCAGACGCTCAGGGCGAAACGGTCCGCGGCGGTGATCGGCCGGGGCCTCGGCCTTACGGCTCTGGCTCAAACCCTGAATGCGCAAGGCCTTTTCGCCCGTCACCCGGTCAGGGGCGGCAGGGGGCGTAAGCGTTTCGGCGGGGGCGCCTGTGCGTGCGTCTGTCATGACCGTTTTGGGGTGTCCTTTGGGGATCATCTGAGGCGGTTTCGCCGACACCCTGCCACACGGCGTTTAGATAACCGTTAACGCAAGCCCTTTTTCCATAAGGCAAATCGTGATTTTCACCCGACGCGACGATGTTCACACTTTTCCGGAGGTGGGCTTGGATTGCCCGTTGCCATTTGGGACAAGTCAGGCTAAGTGAACCCTTAGTGCGGAGACGTGGCCGAGAGGCTGAAGGCACTCGTTTGCTAAATGAGCGTACCCCTAAAAGGGTACCATGGGTTCGAATCCCATCGTCTCCGCCATTTCACTTTTTTTCTCATAAAAAATCAGATAGTTAACCGATGTTTGGCGAGCTGTGTGTGACAGTTTTTGTGTCGCCTCACCGGCTGAATATACCGCTTAAGCCTCGGTATCAGCGCTCGTACCGACGTTAGATTCGGCTGGTTGCAAATAGGAGCAGAAGCGATTCCGTGCCTGTCGGCACAAAAAAGCCCCAGAACGCGCTAGGCGGGCAAAATGGTCCGACGGTACTCGACCATCAAAAACCACGCCGATCACCGCTAGCGAGCGCCCCTGAGTCACGGCACAGCAAGCCTGTCGCTGACCGGAAGGGTACTATTTCAGCGCTCTGCTAAGAACGCTTTACAGGGTCATATGTACCGGGCGGGGATATGAGCATCGCCACCCTCTGCTGTATCTTGAGCTTTAGGGTCAGGTCCATATTGGTTGTCGCCAACCGTGCCCGCCAGAATGATGGTCTGGATAAATGACCATATCAGACCCACCACCGGCAGCAACTCAATGAGAACCCAGTACCCGGACTTGTCTCGGTCATGCCAGCGTTTCACCGCCAGAGCAAGTCGCACCCACGCTATTGCCCCGAAGCACGCATAACCGATGGCCATTTTGAGCCATCCGGGCGCAACGGCCAGAGGCGCTAAGAGCCTGTCAAGAATGCGACCTAAGTACGCATAGAAGTCGTCGTAGCCCGCGCTCAGGATGCGCAGGAGGCTGGATAGTTTGTCAACATGTGAAAGTTCCGGAGCGGTTATGCAGCACACCAGTATGAATAGCGCGAGATTGAACAGACAGTAGTCTCTGCGCCGAACCCGGCCCTGAAAGCTAAACAGGAACTCTATCATCACATCCCCCATATCTGACAGAGAAGATGATCGGCTTCCTGAGCGTGAAAGTCAACTTTGACTCGTGGGGCAGGGGGTGTCGCTCCTGATAGATCGTCGGCATGACAACGCCCCGCGGCGACTCCCCTGATGCTCACAGGCGGGCAAACTGCTCCGGTGGGTGTCCGGGACTTCGAACCCTGGGTTCGAAAACGCCGCCGTCAGGCGGCGTTTCGGCGAAGCGCAGCGCAGCCAATCCTATCGTCTCTTCCAACACATAATCCGTCTGTTAAAAGCTGGTTTTTAGTGGCGGTGCGCCTTCGTAGTCGAGCATACCCCAAACGCCATTCACCCGACGTCAGATGACGCCGGGTGAGCAGGTCGGTTTTATTAGAGAGGGCTATGCCGGAGCGAATTCCAATAACTGACGTTTATGTCAATTATGCCCCCAGAATTCGCTGGCGATGACCGAGAAGACGACGGCTACGCCGTAAAGGCCGATGCCGGCCACGATGAGAGTTATCATTACGCTTTCCACTTGCCTGTACTTTCTTATTATTTTGACAGTGTTGTCATAAGTTGCGTGGGCCGTCCAGAGGGCTCGCCTCACTGGGTAGTCATTTTTTTGTTGCGCGGCGCAGGCGTTTTATGTCGGCCCTGACATCTTTGCCGAGGCACGCCTCTGGTAATCGTAACCGGACCACCTACATAAGCCCTCAGCATACTTCGTGAGGTATTATATGATCCCCTTTTCCATTCTGGATTTGTCGCAGGTCGGGGAGGGGAGCCGCGTCGCCGACGCCTTTGCCAATACGGCGCGCATGGCGCGTCAGGCCGAGGCTTTGGGCTATCATCGCTACTGGCTGGCGGAACATCACGGGATGCCGGCGGTCGCGTCTTCGGCGACGGCGGTGGCGATTGCACATGTCGGGCACCATACCTCGACCATTCGCATCGGTTCGGGCGGCATCATGCTGCCCAATCACGCGCCGATGGTGATCGCTGAGCAGTTCGGCACGCTGGAGGCGCTGTTTCCGGGGCGGGTCGATCTGGGGCTGGGGCGTGCGCCGGGCACGGATATGCGCACGGCGCGGGCGCTGCGGCGGAACATGGACAGCGGTGTGGACAGCTTCCCCTATGATGTGGCGGAGCTGCGTCGGCTGATGGACGATCCGGATGGCTCAGAGCCGATACTGGCCGTGCCGGGCTTTGCCGCCAAGGTGCCGATCTGGGTCCTGGGGTCGAGCACCTATGGCGCGCAACTGGCGGCGCAGATGAGCCTGCCCTATGCCTTTGCCTCGCACTTTGCGCCGGATTTGCTGCATCAGGCGCTGCGTCTCTATCGTCAGCAGTACCGGCCCTCGGCCGATCATCCGCAGCCAAAGGCCATGGTCGGCATTATGGGCGTGGCGGCTGATACTGATGAGGAGGCGCACTATCTGTTCACCTCGATGCGGCAGGCCTTCGCGGCGCTGCGGCGCAATGAGCGCAAGCCGTTCCCGGCACTGGTGCGCGGGCTCCAGCTCAGCCCCGAAGAGACGCAGATGGTCGATCATATGCTGCAATATGCGGTGGTCGGCTCACCGCAGACCATAGAGCGCAAGCTGGAAAACTTCCTCGCGGCGACCGAGGCGGATGAACTGATCATCTCCATGCCGATCCACGATATTGAGGCGCGCCTGCGCTCGGTCGAGATCTTCAGCCAGTCGTCGCTGATGCAGCGTATGGCTTAGCTTGTGCACAGCCTGACGGCCTGATACGCCTTAACCCATAGACAGGAGGTAGCTAGGGTGTGACGGGAATCGGCGGTTTCTTCTTCCGGGCCAAGGACCCGAAGGCCATGGCGGCGTGGTATGCCGAGCATCTGGGCGTCGGGGCCGGGCCTTATGGCCATTGGGATACGCAGGACGGGCCGAGCGTCTTTTCGCCCTTTGCGGCGGATACCGACTATTTCGCGGCGGATCGTCAGTGGATGCTCAATCTGCGGGTCGAAGGGCTGGATGACCTGTGTGCGGCCCTTCGCGCGGCGGGGATCGAGGTGATCACTCAGCCGGACTGGGATATGCCGGGGGTGGGGCGCTTTGCGCGAATCCTCGATCCGGAGGGTAATGCGATCGAGTTGTGGGAACCGGCAGCGTAGCGCGTGCTGCGTTTCTCCTCCCCACAGATGGGGAGGTGGCGGGCGAAGTCCCGCCGGAGGGGTATGCTGTTGGCAGGCGTGTACCCCTCCGTCAGTTCGCTTGCGCTCACTGCCACCTCCCCATCGAATGGGGAGGAGAGTAGAGCGCAGCCGGCACCTTCTGCTCCCCGTTACGGGTGCAGGGTCCGCGACCCTGCTTTTCGGCATGAGGCTTAGCCCACGCGGATAGTGCTGAGCGAGCCCAGCAGACCGAATACCTGAAGCAGCCATATCACCACGCCGATCACCACCACGGCGTTGAGGATGCTTTTAATCTTGGGGTCCATCGGGATGAAGGTGTTGACCAGCCACAAGAGCACACCGACGACGATCAGGATGGCGACCAGAGACAGAAGGGACATGCGGGTTTCCTTTTCAGCGTGAGGGTTAGTTCCCTCTGTATGGAAACATCATGTCCGGGTGCGGCTCAGGTTTGAATGTCCGCTTGGCTGCTGAAAAATAAAGACGTTATACCAGCGGCCGAAGATGCTGAAGCGCATCCGGCCGTTGAAAGTCTAGACGGTCTCTTATGTATCAGCGACGGGAGACCGTCTCAAAAGGCGCGGGCTCAGGCCACCTTCACGGCGGCATAGGCTTCGATGGCGGCGGCGGGGCGGCCGATCAGATAGCCCTGCGCCTCGCGGCAGTTCATGGCTTTCAGCGCTTCCATCTGGGCTTCGGTTTCGACCCCTTCGGCGGTGATGTGTACGCCCAGCGCTTCGGCCATGTCGGAGATGGCGCGGATGATCGACAGGGCGTTCTGATCGTGCGGCAGGTCGCGCACGAAGGACTGATCAATCTTGATCTTGTCGAAGGGGAAGGCGCGCAGATAGCTGAGCGAGGAATAGCCGGTGCCGAAATCGTCCATGGCGATACGCACGCCCATATCGCGCACCGTATTGAGGATTTTGAGATTGTGCTTTTCGTCGGCCAGCAGCACGCTTTCGGTGATTTCCAGCTCCAGACGGCGCGGGTCGAGGCCTGAGGCTTTCAGGGCGTCCCTGACCAGTTGCGGCAGCGAGCCGTCGCGGAATTGCAGCGGTGAGATATTGACGGCGATGCGCCACGGCGTGGGCCATTGCGCCGCCTGACGGCAGGCTTCGCGCAGCACCCAGTCGCCGATGGGGCCGATCAGGCCGCTGTCTTCGGCCACCGGTATGAATTCGCCCGGCGAAACCATGCCGCGGTGGGGGTGATGCCAGCGCAGGAGCGCCTCGAACGACACCACCTCGCCGCTGTCGAGATTGAGCAGGGGCTGGAAATGCAACTGGAATTGCTGGTCGCTCAGGGCCGTGCGCAGTTCGTGCTCCATTTCGAGCCGCTGCTGCACCACGGCGTCCATTTCGGCGTGATAGAAGCACCAGCCGTTGCGGCCTTCGGACTTGACGCGATAAAGGGCCAGATCGGCGCGCGACAAAAGGTTATTGGCGTCGGCGGCGTCTTCGGGGGCGAGCGCGATACCGACGCTGACCCCGGCTTCGAGGCGGATGCCGTTGATATCGAACGGCGATTTCATGACCTCAATGACGCGCTCCGCCAGGCAGCGGGCGTCTTCGGGGCGCTCGATATTCTGGATAATGGCAAATTCGTCGCCGCCCATGCGGGCGATGAAGTCGCCCTTGCGCACGCACAGCTTCAGGCGCTCACCCACCTGACGCAACAGGGCGTCGCCCGCCAGATGGCCAAAGGAATCGTTGACCGTCTTGAAGCGGTCGAGGTCCAGACAATGCAGGGCGAGGTGGTGGCCGTGGCGCTGCACGCGGCTGAGGGCCTGCTCGATCTCGTGAGTATAGAGGGTGCGGTTGCCCAGACCGGTCAGCGGATCATAGTGCGCCAGTTGCGCGATGCGTGCTTCGGCGGCCTTCTGCTCGGTCAGGTCGATGCCCAGAGTCAGTATGCTGTCGGGTGAGCCATCCGGGCCGCGCAGGACGGTCTTTTTGAGCTGCACCGTGCGCTGGCGCTCGCCATTATAGATTGCTTCCTCTTCGATCATCACCGCTTCGCCGCTGGCCAGAACGCGGCGGTCGGAGCGGGTGAAGGTGTCGGCCTGCTCGACCGGGAAGATGTCGTGGCTGGTCTTGCCCACCACGTCGCTGCGCTTGACGCCCAGCATGTCCTCGCCGGCGGGATTGATCAGCTTGACGCGCGAATGGGCGTCCTTGACCAGCACCATGGCCGGAATATTGTCGATAATGGTGTTGAGGAAGGATTGCTGCCGCTGCGACTCGGCGCTGAGGCGGATCAGATCGGTGACCATTTCGCGCTGTTGCAGCAGACTGTCCTGAAGGTCGTCATTCATCGCCTTCAGGATCGACAAGGTGGTGCCGACCCCGGCATAGGCGCCGTCGCGCGTGACGATAAAGCCGCGCAGCAGTTCCGAGGCGCGTTCAGCCAGGGTGGCCTGCATGAAGTCGCGCAGCGGGGTATCGGCTTCGACGGTCAGCGGGCGGGTGTCCATCATTGTGGTCACCGACTTGTTGCCGAACAGGGCACGACCGTATTCGGAAGCCATTTTGAGATTGAAGCTGTGACGTTCGATCAGGCCCAGCACTGTGCCGTGTCCATCAACCACGGCCAGCACCAGCAGTTCGGGATTGTCGCGGAAGGCGTCATAGACCTGTGAATTGCTGGTTTGCGGCGAGACGGGCTCTACCGTGTCTGTTATATTCGATACTTGGGCCGCTTTCTGCATAACCGAGGTCCAGTTCGTCATAAAACCTTCACAAAACTCAACTCACACGCCTTTTCTGCGCGTTTTGTGAGATAATAGGGAAGGTGTCTGAATTTCAGTTTAACAGGTGAAAAAATATACTTGATCTATACTTATATCCGTTCACGGATGAAACGGAGCATTTGCGACAAAATATCGAACATTGTTATGGGCTTGTCTCAGATGCGGCCCATGGTCGTCGGCCCTTTGAAGAAGGCGCCGTGCAGCGGCTGATTGTCGGGATCGAGCCCGGTCATGGTCCATCCTTCGCCCTGACGCGCATAGCGCACCGGGCAGGCATTGGGGCTGGAATACATCTCCCCCAGATAGACGCGGGCGATGGCGCGGAACGGAATGCCGTGGCAGACAAAGAGGGGGATGGCTTCGCCCGAGGCGTGATCTTCGACCGAGGCGCGCACGCGCTCGATAACGGCGGGTAAGCGCTCGGCATTGTGCGGGTAGTGCTTGCCGTCGATATCGAGGTCGGGGTTCATGTGCGCCAGCATCTCGCGCCGGTGGTCTTCGACCTCGTCGATGGTCAGGCCCTCAAAGATGCCGAAATGTCGCTCGGTCAGCCGCCCGTCGGTGATGACGGGCAGATCCAGCGCCCGCCCGACGATATTAGCGGTCTCATAGGCGCGGATCAGAGGGCTGGCGACAATGCGCGTAATGCCCTGATCGGCCAGAAAGCGGGCGGCGACGCGGGCCTGCTCACGCCCGGTGTCGTTGAGCGGGATGTCGGTCGAGCCCTGAAGCCGCATCTGGGCGTTCCAGTCGGTCTGACCATGACGAAGAACAAAAAACATCACAGCTTCGCCTTGATACGCGCCGCCATGTCCTGGAGGTCTTTCAGATCGGCCATCTGACCCGACGCATGATGCTTCGTCGCGCCGTTGGCGTAGCAGGGGATGATGTGGAAATGCAGGTGAAACACCGTCTGTCCACCCACCTCGCCGTTGAACTGCGCGATCCGCACGCCCTCCGGTTCCAGCGCGTCGCGCACAGCGCGGCCGATACGCTGCGTGTGGTGGATGAGGTTTTGCAGGTGCTCGGACGAAATATCGAACAGGTTACGCGCCGCCACCTTGGGGATTACCAGCGAATGGCCCCTCGTCTGCGGGAAGGCGTCCATGAAGCTTAAGACCCGTGCGTCCTCATAGACCTTGGCGCAGGGGATATCTCCGGCCAGAATCTTGGCGAAGATGTTCTTGGGATCGTAGTCCCCGTACAGGCTCATGGCATAGTCCCTTGCTGGTATTTGTCTGCTCCCCTCCTTAAAACACTATGATTTGAGGGCCAAGAGGGGTATGAGGCCTGACATGTCTAATTTGTTACTGGTCATGATCGGTGGAGCCCTCGGTTCGGCGGCGCGCTATGGACTGGCCCGTCTGTGGCCGGCGGCGGCCATGCCCTTTGGCTGGCCCATCGGCACGTTCGCGGCCAATCTGCTGGGGGGGCTCATGATGGGGCTTCTGGCCGGTTGGTTGCTGGCTAGGGGGGGCGATGAGCGCCTGAGGCTTCTGCTGGGCGTCGGCGTTCTGGGCGGGTTTACGACCTTTTCCACCTATTCGCTGGAAGTGGCGCATATGCTGGAGCGGCGAGACTACGGGCTGGCGGGGCTTTATGCCGTGTCCTCCGCCGCGCTGGCGATTTTGGCCGTCATGATCGGTCTGTTTGTGTTTCGGAAAGTGGCCGGATGAGTAGGGAAGTGAAGATCCTGTATGTCGCCGAAGGCGAAGACGGGGTGCGTATCGATAAGTTTTTCAAGCGGCGCTGGCCGCACCTCAACCATATTCAGCTCAACAAGCTGCTGCGGTCGGGGCAGGTGCGCGTCGATGGTGCGCGCGCCAAGGCCGACACACGGCTAAGCACCGGTCAGAGCGTGCGCGTGCCGCCGCTGCCCGACGCGCCGTCCGAGGAACAGCAAAAGCGCGAGCGCGCCGAACTGAGCCCGCAGGAGGTGCGTTACGCCAAGTCGCTGGTCCTCTATGAGGACGAGGACGTCATCGCCATCAACAAGCCGTCGGGTCTGGCCGTGCAGGGCGGCACCAAGACGAAAAACCATATCGACCGGCTGTTGTCGGCCTGGGGCGAGGGGCTGGAGCGGCCGCGTCTAGTCCACCGTCTCGACCGCGACACCTCTGGCGTGTTGCTGCTGGGTAAGTCGCCGTCGGCGGCGGCGCGTCTGGCCGGGGCCTTTGCCAAGCGCAAGGCCTATAAGACCTACTGGGCGCTGGTCGCCGGCACGCCTGACCCCAAGGAGGGGGTGATCGACGTGCCTCTGGTCAAGAAGGGCATCAATGACCGTGAGATGGTCATGCCCGCTGACCCCAAGGAGCCGGGCGCCGAGGCGGCGGAAACCGAATATGTGACCATTTCCCGCGCCGCGCACCGTCTGGCGTGGATGGCGCTGCGCCCGCATACGGGCCGCACGCACCAGCTACGTGCCCACATGCAGGCTATCGGGCACTGCATCCTGGGCGATCCCAAGTACAAGGATGAAAAATCCATAGCCCTCTCAGAGGGTTTGGGGCTTCAGTTGCACCACAGGCGCATCGAAATCCCGCACCCGACGCACGGCACGCTGATCGTCGAAGCGCCGCTCGACCCGGTCATTCAGGCCGGGTTCGACCGCTATGGCTTCGATGAGCACGAGGCCAGCCTCGAACCCTTCCGCAAAGCCACCCGCGCCTCCAGAAGGTAAGATGAGACTCGCTGTATTCGATGTCGATGGCACCCTGATCGACAGCCGCGCCTCGATCCATCGCGCGGCGGTCGAGGCGGCCAAGGTGCTGAACCTCACACCGCCCACCTATGATGAGGTGCGCGCCATTGTCGGTATGTCGCTGTTCGAAGCCTTGCAGGCCATGCGCCCGGACCTCGATCCGGAAACCGTGGCGGCCTATACGCGCGAGTTTCAGAACGCCTTTCTGACCTTTCATGCCGATCCGGACTTTAGCGAGGCCCTGTATCTGGGGGCGCAGGAAACGCTGGAGCGGCTGAAAAACGACAACTGGCTGATCGGCATGGCCACGGGCAATTCGCGGCGCGGCGTGACGCGCATCGTCGAAAAGCACGGCTGGGGTGAGCTGTTTGACGTCACCTTCTGCGCCGATGACTGCCCGTCCAAGCCACATCCGCACATGCTCCAGTGCAATCTGACGGCGCTGGGCGTCGGTACGCATCAAGCGGTGATGATCGGCGACGCGACGCACGACATGCGCATGGCGCGTTCGGCACAGGTGCAGGCCATCGGCGTGTCGTGGGGCTTCCACACGGTCGATGAACTTGAGGCCGCCGGCGCGCAGCAGATTGTCCACGATTTCAACGAATTGGGCGCGGTTCTTGACCGGTTCGTACCGGAGTTGATGTAAAACCGTTCTACTCCCCCGACGTGTCGGGGGAGGTGGATTTGACGCCGTTCAGGCGTCAAAGACGGAGGGGGCTTTGCGCGCATTGAGCCAGCCGGGGAAGGATAAAGGAGAGCTATTCATGACCTACAAGGCCGAAGCGCCGTCAAAGCGCAGTGATCAGATCGGCTCAAAGCCGAAACGCTTCTGGAAGACCGTCGAGATCAAGGCCGACGGACCGGGCTACGGCGTGACGCTTGATGGCCGTGCGGTGAAAACGCCGAAGGGCGCCACGCTGGTGCTGCCCAATTTCGCGCTGGCGGCGCTGGTCGGGCGTGAATGGGAAGCGGTCGAAGAGACGGTTGATTTCACCGCCATGCCCCTGACGCGACTGGGGTTTGCTGCGCTCGACCACATGGACAGCGGCCTTGAGGCGGCGCTGGCCGAAGCGGCGCGCTTTGCCGAAACCGATCTGGTCTGCTACCCGTCCGCCTATCCGCAGGCCCTGATTGCCCGCGAACAGGCGGCCTGGGGGCCGGTCATCGACTGGCTGAAAAGTGAACTGGCGCTTGAATTTATGCCGCAGACCTCGATCATGGCGCGCGGTCAGCCGGTGCAGACGATCGAAGGCGTTAAAACGCTCCTGAGTGCGGCTTCGGTCTATGCGCGTGCCGGTCTGATGGCCGCCATACCGCTGCTGGGCTCCGTGGCCTTGGCTTTGGCACTGTACAAGGGCCGTCTGAGCGCCGAAGAGGCCTTTGCTGCCTCGCGCGTCGGTGAAACCTTCCAGAAAGAAACCTGGGGCGAGGATGCCGAGGCGCTCAAACGTGAGGCCGCCATGCGTCATGATCTGACGCATCTGGAGGCGTGGTTCAGGGGGTTGTGAGGCCCATTTTTCGCCCCTCACACGAAGCGTTACAGACCTTAATTTCAAATGTGACGACAAGGGTCTTGTTCGCAGGTGCAAAAAGTGCTATTGACAGCGCTGTCATAACTTTTTTGTGTGTGAGGACTGACAATGGAAAAGCTGATCGAACGCTTTATGAATGCGCTTCTGGCCCTGGGTTTTGCTCCCGGCTCGGCGTCGAACTAATCTTATTTGCCGCGCATTTGATTCCGAAACGAAGTTCGGCGAAGCCAAAACCGCTGCACACTTTTCGGAATGCGCTCTGAGAGAGTACCCCTATGAAATTCCTGGTAAATTTTGCGTCGCAACTGGTTGTCGCCTGGGCCCGTGCCCACCGCCTGCCGATCGCCTGATCGTCGGCGACACGCCTATCTAAAAAAACACCGCCGGTCTCCCCACCGGCGGTTTTTTCATGCCTGATCGCGTTTGCGGAATGGCGACAGTTCCGCCTCGTACTCGGTCATCTGCGTTGCGACGGCCGCGCGTTCTTGGGTCAGATAGCGGGCCACGGGCTCACGCAGGGCGCGGTCGCGGATATGGTGCGCCGAATAGACGGGGTGGGGCAGGTAGCCGCGCGAAATCTTGTGCTCACCCTGCGTTCCGGCCTCGACGCGGTTCAGTCCGTGCGCGATGGCGTAGTCGATGGCCTGATAATAGCAGACTTCGAAATGCAGGAATGGCACATCGACCCGCGCCCCCCACTGACGGCCATAAAGGGTGTCGCCGCCGCGGTAATTGATGGCTCCGGCTACCGGCTGATCTCCGTCATAGGCAAACACAAGCACAATCTGATCGCGCATCCGCTCGGTGATCAGCGAAAAGAAGTCGCGCGTCAGATAGGGTGAGCCCCATTTGCGGTCGTAGGTATCCTCGATAAAGGCGTGCAGGTGATCGAGATGCGCTTCGGTGATGTCGCGACCGCTATGGATTTTAAGGTTCAGGGCCGCCTGCACATCGCGGCGTTCGCGGCGGATGACCTTGCGCCGATTGGCCGAGAGCGCGGCGAGGAACTCGTCAAAGCTCTGATAACCCGCATTGCTCCACCAGAATTGCTGATCCTGCCGCAAAAGCAGGCCGCCTTCGCCCATCAGCCTCCATTCGTCAGGTGTGGGGAAGTTGACGTGGAACGACGACAGGCCGTTGGTATCGCAGAGCTGCACCGCCGTGCGGATCAAAGCCGCGCGCACGTCGGGGTCTGGCGACAACAGCCGCGTCCCCGTCACCGGCGTGAAGGGCGACGCGGACAGCAGTTTGGGATAGTAGCGCCCGCCCGCGCGCTCATAGGCCTGCGCCCAGCTATGGTCGAAGACGTATTCGCCCATCGAATGGTATTTGAGATAGAGCGGCATCACGCCGCAGATCGTGCCCGCCTCATCGCTCAGGCTGAGGTGATGTGGCACCCAGCCGCTGTCTTCGCCGACGCAGCCCGTCTGTTCGAGCGTTTCGAGAAAGGCGTGGCTGTTGAAGGGGTTATCGTCGCCCTTTAATCCATCCCACACGGCGGGGTCGATCTCGCTGATCGAGCGGTGCAGGGCAGCGGTCAGGGCGGGCACGGGCATGGCCTCAATCTAGGCGGTGCGTACGAGGATACAAGACAGGAATTGGCCACGAAAAGCACGAAAATCTGGAAAAAAGCAGCCGAAAAGTCCGGCGCGTAGCGCCATATCTTTCCGTCCGGAAGCAGATACTCATGCCCTGCGGGCACAAGGGCTCTGTAGTCTTTTCCAGTTTTTCGTGGCTAGATCATTATGATTTCTGTTAGAAACATAATGATCTAGGTTTTGTTTAGCCCCTCGCCGGGCGGTGGCTTCGCCACCTTGGCCGCCGCCTCAATGGCGGCTTGAACGGAATGATTCCAGTAGAAATCATTCCGCTCTAAAACCTATCGACGATCCGCCACTTCGATCACCGCATCGACTTCGACGGCAAAGCCCAGCGGAATCTTGTACACACCGACGGCCGAGCGGGCGTGCTTGCCGGCTTCGCCCAACACCTCAACCATCAGGTTCGAGCAGCCATTGACCACCTGCGGCACGTCATAAAAGTCCGGACCGGCCTGCACAAAGGCCCCCAGCTTGACCACCCGCACCACATTATCGAGGTCACCCACGGCGGCCTTCATCTGGGCCAGCAGGTTGATGCCGCAGACGCGCGCCGCTTCGGTGGCTTCCTCCAGCGAGACATCCACGCCGACCGTGCCCTTGTAACGACCGGTGCCGTCGTTGGAAATCTGACCCGAAATGTGGATCAGGTTACCGCTGCGCACGAAGGGCACATAGTTGGCGACGGGGGCGGCCGGGGCGGGCAGGGTGATCCCCAGTTCCTGGAGGCGGGCTTCGATCTTCGACATGGATTCGGTCTCCTGAAAAAAGATACCCCGCTTATAGGCATTCCGGGGCGAGGCGTCGATACGGCCATTTACACTTTGTTTCCATCCCCTTCACCTCGGCTTAAGACAGTTCGGGTAGGGTGTGGCTCAGTGACACGCGATGCCGCGAATCGCGACCCCCACACGGATTACAGGCTTATGAGCGCGAAAAAGGTTCTCATTGTTGAGGACAACGAACTGAATATGAAGCTGTTTCATGATCTGCTCGATGCGCAGGGCTATGAGACGCTGCAAACCGGTGAAGGGCTGTCGGCCCTGTCGCTGGCGCGCAAGCACCGTCCGGACCTGATCCTGATGGATATTCAGTTGCCGGAAATTTCCGGCCTTGAAGTCACCAAGTGGCTCAAGGAAGACGATGAGCTGTCGCACATTCCGGTCGTGGCCGTGACCGCCTTTGCCATGAAGGGCGATGAGGAGCGTATCCGCGAAGGCGGCTGCGAGGCCTATATCTCAAAGCCTATCTCCGTTTCGCACTTCCTCGATACCGTTCGCCGCTATCTGGGGTAGGGCGCAATGACAGCCAAGGTCCTGGTCGTTGATGATATTCCGGCCAATGTCCGCCTGCTACAGGCCAAGCTGGAGGCCGACTATTACGATGTGGTGACCGCCCATTCGGGGGCGGAAGCCATCGAGATGGCCATTATTGAACAGCCCGACATCATCCTGCTGGACGTCATGATGCCGGGCGTCGATGGCTATGAGGTGACGCGCCAGCTCAAAGAACTGGCCGAAACGCGACATATCCCCATTATTTTAGTCACGGCGCTCGACGGGCGCGACGACCGCCTGTCCGGGCTTGAGGCCGGGGCGGATGACTTTCTGACCAAGCCGCTGGATGACGTGATCCTGTTTGCGCGGCTGAAGGCGCTGGTGCGGCTCAAGCACCTGTCCGACGAACTGCGTCAGCGCGAACAGTCCTCGCGCCGCATGGGCCTGATCGACGCCAGCCAGTTGCACCGTCAGATGACGGCGCCCGGCAATGTGCTGATCCTCGATGACCAGGTGCGTCAGGCCGAACGGCTGATGGTGGCGCTGGGCGAACAGCACCGCTGCGCCTACGAAACCGATCCGAAGGCGGCGCTGAAAATCGCTCTGGGTCGTGTGGACCTGCTGGTTTTAAACCTGGCGGCGCGTGAGTTCGACCCCTTGCGCTTTGTGGCGCATCTGCGCTCGTCCGAACTGACGCGGCAGTTGCCGGTGCTGGGCCTGTTCAATCCCGATGAACGCCCAACCCTGCTCAAGGGGCTGGAACTGGGCGTCAGCGACGTGTTGCCGCGACCGGTCGATTTGCAGGAACTGTTGGCGCGCGCGCGTGGGCAGATTCGCCGCAAGCGCTATGCCGACTTCCTGCGCGCCAGTCTGGATCGCTCGCTGGAGCTGGCGGTCACCGATCCGCTGACCGGTCTGAACAATCGCCGCTTTATGGATTTACAACTGACGCAACTGATGCGCCGGCATCTGAAAACCGATGACCCGGTGTCGCTGCTGCTGCTTGATATCGACCACTTCAAGCGCGTCAATGACGGCTTTGGCCACGATGCCGGTGATGAGGTGCTTAAGGAATTTGCTCGCCGCGTCAGCCAGAATGTGCGGGCGATCGACATGCCCTGCCGTCTGGGGGGCGAAGAGTTCGTTGTGCTGATGCCCGACACGCCCGCTGACGCGGCGCAGACCATTGCCGAGCGCGTGCGTCAGGCCGTGGCCGAAGCGCCGTTCAGCCTGCCCGACGGCCGCACCCTGGATGTCACGGTGTCGGTCGGGGTGTCGTCCCTGCTGGGGCTTGGCGACACGCTGGAAGCCTTTATCAAGCGCGCGGACGAAGCCGTCTATGAGGCCAAGCAGTCGGGCCGCAACCGCGTGATCCTGCGCGCGGCCTGAGGCATGGTCGGCGCTATTTGCGCAATCTCGTGGATAAATTTCAGCTTTAGGCTTGCCATCGTCCCCCAAGCCTTGCTATAGGCCGCCTCCTCGCTGGTGAAACATTCCTCGGTAGCTCAGCGGTAGAGCAATCGACTGTTAATCGATTGGTCGCAGGTTCGAATCCTGCCCGGGGAGCCAGCTACAAAGACAAGGCCCTGCCGCCCCGCGCGCAGGGCCTTCTTTATATCTCACGCCCTGTTCAACCCAAAGAAAAACCCGGCCAGAAGACCGGGTTGAAAAGTTTGGTGATGGTGGGTGTCTTCAAAAAAGCAAAGACAGGCTGAGTTGACCCGATTTGCCTTAATGAAGAGTTAATATAAAGACTCGCGTTACGCCGATTTTGTTGGTTTTTACGCCCGTTGCAACGGCTTGTTAACCGCTATCCGGTTGCATGGCGGCATCTCTCTTTTCCGTTGAAAGATGCTGCCGTGACCCTGCCGCCCATCAAGGCCCGTATCCGGGGCCTCTTCGCCCTGTTCCTTCTTCTGCTGGCTTCGCTGACCGCTGTGGCTCTGGGACACGAGGGGGCGGTGATCAGCGGGCTTGAGGCGACGCTTGAAACGGCTCCGCAAAGCGAGGCGCAGTTGCGTCCGCTGCTGGCGGCGGCAGAGACCTTCCGGGCCGGCATCTGGGTTGTGGCGATCGGGGTCGGTCTGGCCGGGTTGGTGGCCATCGTCTATTTTGACCGTGAAGTGTTCAGCGCGCTGGAGCGCATGAGCCGCCTGATGTCGCGCTTTGCCGAACGCGACTTTGAAGCCGAGGTCGAGGGGGCGCAGCGTTCGGACGAAATCGGTGCCATGGCGCGGGCCTTACAAATCTTCCGGGGCAATGGCCGCGCCCTGATCGCGCTGGAGGCCGAAAACGCCCGCCGCGCCGAGGTGCTGGCGCAGGAGCGTCAAAAGGCGCTTCAGGAGATGGGGGAGCGTCTGCACGCGCAGGTCTCGACCCTGATCGTGGGGTTGAGCCGCTCATCCGAAGCCATGACCGATTCGGCCGAAACCATGAGCGAACAGGCCAAGGGCGCCGTTTCGCGCATTGAGAACGTCACCGCCACGGCCGAGGCCACCTCGCGGCAGGCGCACCACGTCGCCGAAACCCTGCAGGGCCTGTCGAGCAGCGCCTCAGACATTGCTCAGGCCGCCGTCGCCTCGTCCGAAGTGTCGGCGCAGGCCGTGGGCCAAAGCGAGGCGACGTCCGAAATCATGGGCCGCCTGAACCGCAGCGCCGAGGAAATCAGCGCCGTCGTGGACATTATTTCCGGAATCGCGCGTCAGACCAATCTGCTGGCGCTCAACGCCACTATCGAAGCGGCGCGCGCCGGGGAGGCGGGGGCAGGCTTTGCCGTTGTGGCCTCGGAGGTCAAGACGCTGGCGCAGCAGACCGAAAAAGCCACCCGCGACATTACGGACAAGGTGACGCACATCCAGTCGGACACCACTCAGGCCGTCGAGGCCATCGGCCACATCGTCGGCGTCATTCAGGAACTGCGCGCCTCGGCCGACGGCATTGCCGAGGCGGTTAGTGCCCAGCAATCGGCGACGCGCGACATCGCCAGCACGGTCGATGCCCTGGCCTCAGGGGCCCAGAGCGTCGGCCGCGACATCGACGCGGTGCGGCACGTGGCCGCCGCTACCGATCAGGCGGCGGGCACCGTCTCGCTCGAATCCCGCTCGGTGCAGGCCGTGGCCGGTGATCTGAAAGGCCAGATCGAGGCCTTCATTCAGTCCCTGCGCGCGGCGTAGTTCGATTTTTTGGGGAGATTTGGAGGCCTGACCCGGAGTCGAACCGGGCTACACGGATTTGCAATCCGCTGCGTAACCGCTCCGCCATCAGGCCTCACCACATTAGCGGTAGGCTCAGCTATCAGATCGGCCCTGCGGCTGCAATGGGATTGTCACGGTTTATATACAGAATTTTGAATTTGGGATCGCAAGGGTTGCGCAGGGCTTGCGGTCAGCGTGCCCCGACCGTGAACGCTGTCACTTTTCCTGAAAAATGCAAAACCGGGGTGTGCGGTGCATTGAAGCGCGCCTTGCAAACGCCTATAAGCGCAGGATAAGGACACGACTCCTGTCGTCTATATGCTTCGAGGCTCAGATGGATTACTTCGCCGCCCGTCAGAACATGGTTGAATCTCAGGTGCGGGTGAACGACGTCACCGACCCCGCGCTGCAAAAGGCCATGCGTCACATTGAGCGCGAGCGTCTGGTCGCGCCGGGGCAGGGCTTTGCCGCCTATGGCGATGTCGAGCCGCAGATTGCGCCGGGCCGCGCCCTGATGCTGCCGCGCGACCTCGCCAAGCTGCTGCACGCGCTCAAGCCCGTCGCCGGTCAGAAGGTGCTGGCCATCGGTGCGCCCTATGCCGCCGCTGTGCTCAAGCACGCCGGTCTCGACGTCACGGTGCAGGAAGCCGATGCCCGCGTCCAGACCGTGGTCGAACCCTATCTCAAGACGCTGGGCATCTCGCTGGTCGTGCAGGATCTCAAAACGCCGGTCGCTGGTGAATACGACATCATCGTCAGCGAAGGCGCGGTCGAGGACGTGCCTGCCGAGTGGTTTGCCGCGCTGAAACTGCATGGCCGCCTTGGTGTGGTGGTGCGCAGCGGCGCTCTGGGCGAGGCCCGCGTCTATACCCGCCTTCAGGCCGGTGTGTCCGAAGCCTTTGTGTTCAATGCGGCGACCGCCGTACTGCCGGGCTTTACCAAGGCCCCGGCCTTCGTGTTTTAAGCCGAAGCGGCGATCTGATCAGCGATCCAAAGAGGCTGCGGCATCACACCGCAGCCTTTTTTGCGTCGCGTACCCAAGAAATGCGTAGGTGAAAAAACCGTAACTCGCCAAAGCCTCCGGCTTCTGGCAGTGTAGGTTTCAGTTCAAAGGCAGCAACGCATCGCAATGCGGGGTCGAAAGGCCGCCGGGCGGGGGGTGGCGCTGCCCTTACTTTAAGGGAATCATTTTGATGCTAAAGCTTTCGTCCAAGCCTGCCGGTGGCCGTAAGGGACTGCGTGCGTACCTGCTGGCCGGTTTGACGGTGTCGGCTCTGGCGCTGGGGGCGGGTTCGGCCTTCGCGGAATCGCTCACCGACGCCATTACTCTGGCCTATGCCAATAACCCCACCTTGCAACGTGCCCGCGCCCAGCAGCGGTCCACGGATGAAACCTATGTGCAGGCGCGTTCCGGTCTGGGCCCGACGCTCAGCGCTGGCGCCAGCGTGGACTATAGCGATGTCCCGACGGGGGCGGCCGGTCGCTCTTCGACGGGCCTGAACCTGTCGGCCAATCAGACCCTGTTTGCCTCCGGTGGCCTGTCGTCGGGCGTCAAGGCGGCTGAGGCCGATGTCAATGCCGGTCGCGAAGACCTGCGCGCCGTTGAGGCGCAGGTGCTCAGCGACGTCATCAGCGTCTATACCGCTGTGCGCCGCGATCAGGAGGCCCTGCGCATCGGCGAGGAAAACTATAACGTTCTCAAGCGCCAGCTCGATGAAACCAAGGCCCGTTTCGAAGCCGGTGAATTGACGCGCACCGATGTGGCGCAGTCCGAAGCCCGTCTGGCGGCCTCTTCCGCTTCTCTGGCGCAGGCCCGCGCCCAACTCGACAGCAGCCGCGCACAATACGTGGCCATTGTCGGTCAGACCCCCACCGCGCTCGACCCGGTGCCGGGCCTGCCCAACCTGCCCGTCACGTTTGACGCCGCGCTGGATCGCGCCGAAGCCAACAACCCGTCTTTGAGCGCCGCCAAATGGGCCGAAGCCGCCGCCCGCGCCCGCGTGTCTGTGGCCAAGTCGGGTCTGGGGCCGCGTGTAACCCTGGGCGCCGGTTACGCCACCAGCGCGCCGACCGATGATTTCAAGGATCTGGATAAGCGCGACGCGGCCACGGCTTCGCTGCGTTTCACCATGCCGCTGTTCAGCGCCGGCTATAATTCGTCGCGCGTGCGTCAGGCTACCGAAGGCTATACGGCGCAGAAGATCAGCGTCGAGCTGGCGCGCCGCAATGTGGTGCAGAACGTTTCGACCGCCTGGGCCAATATGGCGGCCGCCCGCACGGCGACGCAGGCCAATCAGGAGCAGGTGCGCGCCGCCACCGTCGCCGCCGAAGGCGTCAAGTACGAGCAGCAAGTGGGCTTACGCACCAATATCGAAGTGCTGAACGCCGAGCAGGAACTGCGTCAGGCACAACTGGCGCTGATCAATGCGCAGCGCGCCGAATACGTCGCCGCCTCACAGGTGCTGGCGGTCATGGGCGACCTCGAAGCGCGTACCCTGACGCCTCAGGCCGAAATCTACGATCCGGCCAAGAATTTTGACGCGGTTAAGAACAAGGGTGCGACCCCTCTGGAGCCGGTAGCCCGTGCACTGGACGGCCTTGCCGATTCGTCGGGTGAGATCGTGAAAACGCGCTAATAACCGCGCAGGTTCAAAGCCAAGGCGGGCGGGAAGGTTCAGGCCTTTCTGCCCTTTCTTTTGCCGGTCGGCTTCAAATTTTGTTAACCCTGTTGGCCGCACACTTATCGTGATGATTCCGACAGGTGGGGAATGAGCCTGTCAGGCGAAAATAGGGCGCATAAAGATCGCTTAACAGTTGCCAAAAACCCCTGAGCCGTGTCTTTATGGCACAGACTATCCTTTTCGAGTGATTCACCGACATGTCCGAAACCGCCCACGAACCCACGATGGAGGAAATCCTCGCCTCGATCCGCCGGATCATTTCCGAGGACGATGCCCCGGAAGAAAAGGCCAAGCCTGAGCCTGAGCCCGAAGTCGTTGCGGCTGAGCCCGAACCCGAAGTCACCTTTGACGAACCGGAAGATGAGCCGGAAGTCGAAGAAGAGGACGTGCTGGAACTGACGACACCGGTGGCGACGCCCAAGCCCGCCGTGTCGATCGGCGATATCGACGCCTTCGATCCGGAACCGGTTGCTGTGGCCCCCAAGCCCGCGCCGAAACCCGCTCCGCGCGTCGATTACGAGACCACTTCGCACCTCGTGTCAGAGCGCACGGTGCAGAGCGCGGTCTCGGCCTTTGGCCAACTGACCAGCGCCAGCCTGCTGCCGCGCGAAGGCCGCTCGATCGAAGACCTGCTGACCGAAATCCTGCGCCCGATGCTGCAGGACTGGCTGGACGGCAACCTGCCGGCCATCGTCGAAACGGCGGTGCGTGAGGAAGTCGAGCGTCTGGCCCGCCAAGCGCGCCGTTAAGCGCAAAACGCTTTTTTACCTGTTACCGGAGCGGCGTCCTGTGTTAAGGACGCCGCTCTTTCTGTTTCATGCTTACACGCGAAAAGACCATGCTGGAAAAGACCTTCGACCCCAAAACCGTTGAACCGCGCCTCTATGAGATGTGGGAAACGTCCGGTGCGTTCAAGCCGAGCGAGGACGAAGGCGCCGTACCCTTTTCCATCGTCATCCCGCCGCCCAATGTGACGGGCAGCCTGCATATCGGCCACGCCCTGAACAACACGCTTCAGGACGTGCTGACGCGCTTTGAGCGGATGCGCGGCAAGGCGGCCCTGTGGCTGCCCGGCACCGACCATGCGGGCATCGCCACGCAGATGGTGGTCGAGCGTCAACTGGCCGCCGCCGGCAATGTCGGTCGCCGCGATATGGGCCGTGAGGCCTTTGTCGAAAAGGTATGGCAGTGGAAGGCCGAAAGCAGCGGCACCATTCAGGGGCAGTTGCGCCGTCTGGGGGCGTCGTGTGACTGGTCGCGCGAACGCTTCACGCTGGATGAGGGCCTGTCGGCCGCCGTGCGCAAGGTCTTCGTGCAACTGTATAAAGAGGGCCTGATCTACCGTGACAAGCGTCTGGTCAACTGGGACCCGCATTTCCAGACCGCCATCTCCGACCTTGAGGTTGAGCAGAAGGAGGTTGATGGCCATTACTGGCACTTTGCCTATAAGCTGGCCGACGGCGTGACCTTCGACCATCCGGTCAAGGACGAAGAAGGCAATGAAACGCTTGAGACCCGCGACTATATCGTCGTGGCGACCACCCGCCCGGAGACGATGCTGGGCGACACGGCGGTGGCCGTGCATCCGGACGATGAACGCTATCAGGCCCTGATCGGTAAGGACGTCATCCTGCCGATCACCGGGCGTCGCATCCCCATCGTCGGTGACGACTATGCCGACCCGACCAAGGGCTCCGGCGCGGTGAAGATCACCCCGGCGCACGATTTCAACGATTTTCAGGTCGGCAAGCGGCATAACCTGCCGCTGATCAATATTCTGACGCCGTTCGCCACGCTGAACGACGAGGTGCCCGAAGCCTATCGCGGTCAGGACCGTTTCGCGGCGCGCAAGGCGATCATCGCTCGCGCCGAGGAAGAGGGCTGGCTGAAAGCCATAGAAAAGACCAAACACATGGTGCCGCACGGCGACCGGTCGGGCGTGGTCATCGAGCCCTTCCTGACCGATCAGTGGTACGTCAATGCCGGTGAACTGGCCAAGGAGGCGCTGGCCGCCGTCGAAGTCGGCCGCACAGTGTTTGAGCCGAAGAACTGGGAAAAGACGTACTTTGAGTGGCTGCGCAATATCGAGCCGTGGTGCATTTCGCGCCAGCTTTGGTGGGGGCACCGCATCCCGGCATGGTTTGGGCCGGACGGCCAGTGCTTTGTCGAAATGTCAGATGCAGAGGCGCACGCCGCCGCTGAAGCGCATTACGGCAAAACGGTTGACCTTAAACAAGACGAAGACGTCCTCGACACCTGGTTCTCGTCGGCTCTGTGGCCGTTTTCGACCATGGGCTGGCCGGAACAGACGCGCGATCTGGAGCGCTTCTACCCCACCCACACGCTGGTCACCGGGTTCGACATCATCTTCTTCTGGGTGGCCCGCATGATGATGATGGGCCTGCACTTTACTGGTAAGGCCCCGTTCCAGCGCGTCTTTATCAACGCCCTTGTCCGCGACGAGAAGGGCCAGAAGATGTCGAAGTCGAAGGGCAATGTGATGGACCCGCTGGTCCTGATCGACGAATTCGGTGCCGACGCCCTGCGCTTTACCCTGACCGCCATGTCGGGGCAGGGCCGGGACATCAAGCTGGCTAAACAACGCATTGAAGGCTATCGCAATTTCGGCACCAAGCTGTGGAACGCCCACCGCTTTGCCCAGATGAACGAGTGTGCAGCGGTGGCCGGTTTCGACCCGTCGTCGGTCAGGCTGACGCTCAGCCGCTGGATCCGTGGCGAGACGCACAAGACGGTGAAGATCGTCACCGAGGCGCTGGAAGCCTGCGCCTTCGATGACGCGGCGAATGCCCTGTATAAATTCGTGTGGAACGTCGTCTGCGACTGGTACGTCGAGCTGTCGAAGCCGATCCTCAACGGCGAAGATGCCGAGGCCAAGGCCGAAATCCGCGCTATGACGGCGTGGGTGCTGGATCAGTGCCTGATCCTGCTGCACCCGGTCATGCCCTTCATCACCGAAGAACTGTGGGCGGCGACCGATGGCCGCGCTAATTCCCTGATCGTCGAACAGTGGCCGGTCTATGACGCGGCGGCCATTGATGCGGCGGCGGATACGGAGATTAACTGGCTGATCGAGCTGATTTCCGAAGTGCGCAGCGTGCGTTCGGAAATGAACGTGCCGGGCTCGGCCAAGGTGCCGCTGACCCTGACCGGGGCCGGGGTGCAGACGCAGGGCTGGCTGAGCACGCACCGCGACCTGATCCTCTTCCTTGGGCGTCTGGGCGAAATCGGCGTGGACGAAACCGCACCGGTCGGCTCGGTGCCCTTCGTGATCGCCGAGGCGACCGGCAACCTCAGCGTGGCGGAGTTCATCGACCTCAAGGCCGAGGCAGCGCGACTGGCCAAGGACATTGCCGCCTTTGACAAGACCATCGAAGGGACCAGGCGCAAACTCGATAACCCGGAGTTTGTTAAAAAGGCCCCGGAAGAGGTGATCACCGAGAATCAGGAGCGCCTGAAAGACGCCGAGGATGGCAAGGCCCGCCTGTCGGCGGCGCTGGAAAGGCTCAAAGCGGCCCTGTAACCAAAAGCCCCGGCCTGCGCTGGGGCTTTTTTCATTCTGCGGCGGGCAGGGGCGGTAGCCGTCTGCCCCGCAGCGGCAGGAAGCGCGCCACGGCACGCACCACCTGTGCCCGCTGTTGAAACACCAGCGTGCCGGCCAGCGCGACGGTTACAAGGCTGATCAGGTGCAGGCTCAGGGGCACGGGCAGGATGGCGCGCTGCTCGATCTCGTTCAGCACTAA
>NZ_JBKFEE010000049.1:0-1473 GCF_046503825.1 Asticcacaulis sp. W401b | reverse complement strand
GGTCATAGAATATAGGATGCGCTTTTCGGGACCTTGCCAAACGAGCTCGCCATCCTCCAAAAAGAAGTGCGTAAGAGTGGGGAACAGTTCCCGGTTCAGCGGAACAGCGGCATTTGGGTTGTGATAGATTTCCAACTCGTCAGCCCACTGCTCTTCATAGATCGGATCTTCGACATCAATTTCAAAAGGCATGGCTCATCCGGATAATACTCTGTCCCATCGGCAGCCGTCGCACCATCGGCAATCGCTCCCGGTGAACAAATGTTCACCGTTAATGGGATGCTAGGTGCCTCCCTTGACGCGGCGCTCTTCACCGAGCGGTACAATCCAGCCCCCCGCACGATCAGTCCGCGCAAATTCATCAGGTCTCGCAGCCTCCTTGAGCCGAGCGCGCACATTTTGGGGTTCTGCGTCGATAGCGGCACGGATGAGGTTGCGATCTATCCCGACAAAAACGGGTCGCAAATTGAGACGAGCAAGCGCTTCTTGATCTGCAGCGGTGACGTTGGTCTCGGTTATTGGGCCCGTACGGGTAACGATTCCGCCAATGAGGTCGCCTATCGAGGAAGTATTTTCCACCTCCCCAATTGGAGCGGCATCAAGGAACGATCGGGCTGCCTGGATGTCGCTTTGCAGTCGTCCGGCGAAAGGTTGCCGCGTCAGCCGATATAGTGAGGTGGAGAGTTCAATATGACCAAGGGGCCGGATCAGATTGGCGATGTGGAGTCGCAGCATACCAACGAAAAGTGCATTCTCCTCCTCCGGTTCGATGGCCTCACCCTCATCGACCGGGTCTTTAACTGAGAGGTGTGCATTTGCAGGCCCCGAGGCGGTCATACCCCAGCGTGTTGCGATGGCGATGCGTTTCACTGTGACCTTGCGACCTTGGGCCGTTACGTCAATTCGACCCGCTTGCGTCCATGCTCGCGCGAGTGCTTTTGCGGGACCTGATGGGTCATGGCAGCCCTTGGCCTCGGCTACAGTCAGAGAGGACAGATCCGAGGCACACGCGATCCAGTCCGGAAGGTCCCCTCGGGAAAGCCGCCTTATTTTTACTTGTTTGCGCCGATCGAGATCGATAGTCTGGCTGCCTAGATGCGCGAAGATCGAGAGATTGAAGTAGCGCTCGAGGTAGGCGCGAGCGACAAAGCGCCCGAACAGGCCAGACAAGGCCACCTTCACTTCGCGCGCTTGACCCAGTGGCTCCTTGAAGATGAAAGGCGTTCCGGCGCCGGTTGGTTCGAGGAGCGCGTCCAGGATGGACCATGCGCCATAGGCTGCACCGGGTGTCTGCAATACCTCCCGAATACCGGCATCCTCAATGTCCGCGACTGTGAGATCGACAGTCGTACCCGCAATCGGGCTGGCTGTCGGCGGGTCGAAGCTATGAATAAAGGTTCGCGTCATAAGGCTAGGGCCCGCGCCAAGTCGTCGTGCTCGAAAGCACTGGCCATGCGATTGATCTCGGCCGAC
>NZ_JBKFEE010000048.1:0-1540 GCF_046503825.1 Asticcacaulis sp. W401b | reverse complement strand
TTAGCCAAGAATCGGCTTGGGATATGCGACGTCGACCACGGTCTCGCCGGTTGGGTCTATACGCCCTTTTCCTAGCTGACCGGGAAAAGGGCATTACGGACGCCCTGGTCGATCTGCTGATCGAGACTGTGCACAAGATGCACAAAAAGGCACAACGCAAGGTTATGGGGCGTATGACGCGCGACCTGACGCGCGTTCACCATAAGGACCGGATGCTGTTCAAGATCGCGAAGGCGGCGCTGGCCAATCCCGACGGCAAGGTTCGTGATGTCGTTTTCGCGGTCGCTAGCCAGGAAAGGCTGGAAGCCGTCGTCGCCGAGTATGAAGAGGGCGGCACCTATCACGAACAGGTCCAGAAGGCTCTGAGGGCGTCATACGGCGGCCATTATCGGCGTCTGTTGCCGCACATGCTCGACGCCCTAGAGTTCCGATGCAATAACGTGCAGGCCCATCCTGTCCTGACGGCACTGAACTGGCTTAAAGGCGCGCTAAACGAAGAGCCGATGCGCCGCGTCATTCGCTCTGGAGACGGGCTACCGATCGACGGCATTGTCCCGGCGAAATGGCGGGATCTGATCGTGGAGACGACGGCCACCGGGTGGCGGGTTGACCGGATCGACTATGAGGTCTGTGTTCTGCTTGCCCTGCGTGACCGGCTTCGTTGCAAGGAGATCTGGGTCGTCGGTGCTGATCGTTACCGCAACCCCGACGATGACGTGCCGAAGGATTTCGAGACCCGCCGTTCCCAATATTACCAGGAGCTAGCCCAGCCCGCCAATGCGTCAGACTTCGTCGACAAAATAAAGGCCGATCTGGCCGCGGCGCTCGGGCGCCTGAATATCGCACTGCCACGACAATCTCTGGTTCGTCTGCGCACCACTGGCGAAAAGCGCATATCCTTGACACCCTTGGAGCCGCTTTCGGAACCAACGAACCTCGTCGCGCTGAAGGCCGAGATTGACAAGCGCTGGACTGGTACCGGCCTCCTGGATGTCCTGAAGGAAACAGCGCTTCGGACGGGTATGCTCAGGTCGTTCACAACCTCTGGCGATCGGGTCATTCTCAGCGAGGAAGACCTGCACAAACGGCTGTTGTTGAGCCTCTATGCGTTGGGCACGAATGCCGGTCTTAGGCGGGTTTGCAGTGGCCATGACGGTGTCAGCTACTCCGAGCTATTGCATGTCGAGCGACGGTTCCTGAGCAGGGAAGGGTTGCGGGATGCTAACGCCTTGGTAACCAATGCGATCCTGGCCCAAAGGCTTCCAAGTATATGGGGGGAGAGCACCGCTTCATGCGCTTCGGACTCCAAGAAGTTCGGTGCCTGGGACCAGAACCTGATGACCGAATGGCACATGCGTTACGGCGGCCGCGGCGTCATGATCTATTGGCACGTCGAGCGCAAATCGACATGCATCCATTCCCAGCTGAAGCGCTGCTCGTCATCCGAAGTCGCGGCCATGATCGAGGGCGTGCTGCGTCATTGCACTGACGCCGAGGTCAAAAGCCAATTTGTCGACAGCCACGGCCAAAGTGAGGTGGC
>NZ_JBKFEE010000047.1:0-1578 GCF_046503825.1 Asticcacaulis sp. W401b | reverse complement strand
TGCTCGCTTACAGCTTAGTGTCACTTGGTGTCCTGGCATGGTTGATCGTTGCCGCTGGCCGCGCACCCTATGTCGAAGTTTGGGCCCCGGCTCCCTGGCAACGATGGGTGCCGTTTCTGATGATGCCGATCGTGTTTGTGCTGGTTGCCTGCGCGGTGGGGAAACCTAATCCGCTGTCATTTGGAGGCTGGCGCAATGAAGCCTTCGACCCGGCATATCCAGGTATTGCCGGGGTGGTGAGACATCCCATACTCTGGGCACTCTTCCTCTGGGCGGCGGCTCATCTCATTCCCAACGGCGACCTCGCACATGTCATTCTATTTGGGCTGTTTGCTCTGTTTGCATTCACGGGCCAACGCGCAGTCGACAAGAGAATGAAGCGACGCCTCTCCGCCGGGGAATGGGAAGGGCTTGCAGCTAACACTTCGTCCTACCCTTTCACTGCCCTATTCAGCGGTCGCTGGGCTCCGGACTATCGAAAGTTTCCCTCCGGCAGGGTCGGAACCGGATTGCTATTGTTCGTATTGGTCCTCTATGCTCACCAGCCGATGATAGGTCTTTCGCCCTTTCCGAGCTAAACCGGCTTCAGCACGGCGATCGCTGGGGAGCATTCACGAGACTGTTTGACGGAGCCATGTAGTGAAACCGCGCTTCAGCCCAATAGCATCGATACGAGATGTGATGGCCAATGGTGGCGGGTGGCTTGAAAATCTGAGTAGGGTTATGTTGTCCTTTAAAACAACGCCTTTGTTTAATTTCGTGTTTTCGTTCAGCGAGTTAGACAACCATTAAGGATGTGATTTTGATTGACTCACAATGTATTTTGTGAGATATTCGGCTCGTTGAATTGGCGGAGAACACCCCCGCGTAAAAAAAGAAGTGTTCAATCAGAAAGAAAGAGCCTCCCTTCGGGGGGTTCTGTCGCAAAAATTTTACGGATTTGGGAGATTTTCGCGCCTTTGGTTTGTGAGGGTGGGTAAATGCCATGTTCAAAGGTCGCCATTTCGACCGTTCGGTCATTCTGCTATGCGTTCGCTGGTATCTGGCCTACGGCCTCAGCCTTCGAAACCTAGAAGAGATGATCCTCGAACGCGGCATCCGGCTCGATCATTCGACCATCCATCGTTGGGTGATGCACTTCACACCACAGCTCCTCGAGGCGTTCAATCACCGGAAACGAAGCGTCCTTGGCAAGTGGCATATGGATGAGACCTATATCAAGGTCCGTGGCGAATGGCTGTATCTTTATCGTGCTATCGACAAGGCCGGCGCCACGGTGGAATTTCACTTCAGCAAAACCCGGGATCTTTCTGCGGCCAAACGCTTTATGCGTAAGGCCTTGAGCCGACACGAAAGGCCCGCTCAGGTCACTATCGACGGATCTCAGACTAACCGAACGGCAATCCTGGAAGCCGACGTCGAAGCGAGGCTGAAGGTCACAGTGGCAGACATCGCCGAAGTCCCAACCAAGATCCGCAACAGCAAGTATATGAACAACCGTATCGAGCAGGATCATCGCCGGATCAAGCGCCGCGTCGGGCCCATGCTTGGCTTCAAATCGGCAAGCTGCGCCGACAT
>NZ_JBKFEE010000046.1:0-1809 GCF_046503825.1 Asticcacaulis sp. W401b | reverse complement strand
CTGAGGGCTTTACGATGATCCCGGTGAGATCTGATGTGCGCGTCTGGCTGGCCACCGGACATACTGACATGCGGTGTGGCTTTGCAAAGCTGGCGCTGATCGTACAGGAGGTTTTGAAGCAGGATCCCCATCAGGGGCACCTGTTCGTCTTCCGCGGGCGCGCCGGGGATCGCATCAAGATTATCTGGCATGACGGCGTCGGCGCGTGTTTATTCTACAAGCGTATCGAACGCGGACGGTTTATCTGGCCAGCGGTCCAGGACGGTTCGGTGAGCATCTCAGCCGGTCAGCTGGGTTATCTTCTCGAAGGCATCGACTGGAGAAATCCGCAGATTACCTGGCGGCCAGAGCGTGCCGGATAGAGGACGTTTGCGAAGCCGAAAAGAGCACAAAATCCTATACAAAATAAGGGATTCATGCTTATATGATGCATGGATCCCAAGCCCGTTTCCTCGCTGCTCGAGATGGCCGACCTGCAGGCGGAACTCGATAGAACACGGGCCGAGTTGGCTGTGGCCAAAGCGCAAAACGCTGATGATCTGGCGACCATCACGCACCAGAAGCTGGTAATCTTCAAGCTGCAGAATGAACTTCGCGGCTCAAAGTCTGAGCGTCAGAGCCGACTGTTGGATCAGCAGGAATTCCTGTTCGAAGAGATCGAAGCCGCAGCCACCGAGGATGAGCTCATCTCGCAGGCCCTGGCCGCCAAAACCACCTCGGTCCGAGGCTTCGAGCGTAAGTCTCCCGCGAAAAACCCGTTCCCCGATCATCTGCCGAGAGAACGCGTGCTTGTCCCGTCGCCGAAGGTCTGCGCTTGCTGTGGCGGTGATCGTTTGCGCAAGCTCGGTGAAGACATCACCAAAAGTCTCGACGTCATTCCCCGTCAGTTCCGCGTGCTGGAGTATGTTCGCGAGCGGTTCAGTTGCCGGGATTGCGAGAGCTTCAGTCAGGCGCCCGCGCCGTTTCATGCCATTCCCCGCGCCTGGGCCAGCCCCAGCCTGCTGGCTATGATCCTCGTCGAGAAGTTCGGGCACCACAAACCGCTTAACCGGCAGTTGGAGCAATATAAGCATGAAGGCGTTGAGATCGCCCTGTCGACGACGGCCGATGCCGTTGGTGCATGCTGCCACACACTCAAACCACTGATCGAACGGCTGGAAGCGTATGTGTTCAAGGCCCAGAGACTGCATGGTGACGATACGACTATCCCGGTTCTGGCCAAAGGCCACACGGATACCGGCCGAATATGGGCCTATGTCCGCGATGATCGCCCCTTCGGGGCGACGTCACCCCCCGCGGCGATCTTCTATTACTCAAGAGACCGAACCGAAGCCCATCCGATTGATCACCTGAAAACATGGAGCGGTGTGTTCCAGGCCGACGCCTATGGGGGGTACAACAAGCTCTATCTGCCTGATCGCAAGCCGGGCGCCATCCTTGAGGCAGCCTGCTGGTTCCATGCCCGGCGGCCATTCTTTGCTGTCGCCAATTATGAAGCCGCTGCGCGCCGCAAGGCCAATGGCAAGAAGACCGTGCCCATCTCTCCGATCGGCCTCGAAATGGTCAAGCGCATCGACGCCCTGTTTGAGATCGAGCGCGGGATCAATGGAAAGTCACCGGAAGAGCGGGTCGCTGTGCGTCAGGAGCTCAGCAAGCCCCTGATCGAAGACCTGAAGCTCTATATGGACGATCAACTAGCCAGGCTGTCAGCCCGCGACGACCTCGCCAAGGCGCTCAACTATATGCTCAAGCGCTGGGCGTCCTTCACGCGCTTCCTCGATGACGGACGTATCTGTTTATCAAATAATA
>NZ_JBKFEE010000045.1:0-1933 GCF_046503825.1 Asticcacaulis sp. W401b | reverse complement strand
CAAGAAGCGCGGCCGACCGAGCAACCGACAGATGCCGGAGAGCCTCAAGCTTCAGGCGCTGGAGCTGATCAAGGCGCGCTACGCGGACTTTGGGCCCACCTTGGCGGCTGAGAAGTTACGTGAGGTCCACGGCATCACGATTGGACGCGAGACGTTGCGGCTCTGGATGCTCGACGCCGGCCTCTGGGCGGACAGGCAGAAGCGCCGCGGACGGGTCTACCAGCCTCGTTACAGGCGTGAGTGCGTCGGCGAGCTGGTCCAGGTCGATGGTTCGGAGCACTGGTGGTTCGAGGATCGTGGCCCACAATGCACCCTGCTCGTCTTCATCGACGACGCCACCAGCCGACTGATGCACCTGCAGTTCGTCCAGTCGGAGTCGACCTTCGCCTATTTCAACGCCACGCAGCGGTATCTGGAACAGCACGGCAAGCCGATAGCCTTCTACACTGACAAGCATGCGGTCTTCCGCGTGAACAAGGCTGCTGGGCTTCATGGTGACGGCATGACTCAGTTCGGCCGCGCGCTGAAGGCGCTGACGATCGAGATCATCTGCGCCAACTCCAGCCAGGCCAAGGGTCGCGTCGAACGCGCCAACAAGACCCTGCAGGACCGGCTGGTGAAGGAGCTTCGGCTTGCCGGCATCAGCACCTTGGAGGCTGGTAACGCCTTCCTGCCGACCTTCATGGCCGACTACAACAAGCGCTTCGCCAAGGCACCCTTCAACGACAAGGATCTCCACCGGCCCATGACGCCCAGGGATCGGCTCGACGAGGCCTTCACCTGGCGGGCCGAACGAACGCTGTCGCAGTCGCTGACGTTACAATACGACAATATCCTCTTCATGATCGAACCGTCCGAGTTTGCTCAAGCAGCGATCGGCCAGCGGGTCGAGGTCGTGGACTTCCCGGACGGGCGATTGGAGGTCCGCTACAAGGGCCGCAGCATGCCCTACCGCACCTTCGACAAGTTACGGCGCGTCACCGAGACGGCAGTCCTCGAGAACAAGCGGCTGGGCGGCCTCCTCAGCCTAATCCGTCAGAACCAGCAATCGGAGCCGCCGGGCAAGCGCACCAGCAAAGGCCCGAAGCGGCGCGATCAGACCAAGCACATGTTCAGCGTGGGATAACCGGCATGGACAGGCTTAGCGTGATCGTGGCATGTTCCAAGCATGCCTGCACATGTGATCAACACGGAAAACTATACGGATGCACTGGATGCCATACGCGACATTCTGCTTCTCTATGTTGATATGGCAGAGTCATATTCGGGCTTCGGCCACGCATCAGACGTGAACGTTACCTTTGATCCGCTGAAGTACGTCGATGCGGAACTCGACACTCCGTCGGGGTACGCGCCCCTTATCGATTTGGATTTCCTGAGAAACGGATCCGCAGTTCTGATCTTGTGCAGACTTTACGATGAATGGTGCGAGCATGACGAGGTGCGCGGCTTGCTGTACAAGGACGCTATTGAAGGCGGACGGCTCCGCTTCACGCCGGACGTAGAAGCGGTGACTAAGGAAGCTCTTCGTCGAGGACATATACCTTTGGAAGATCCCTGGTTTGACGAAGCTGTAGAGCCGATATACCAGCGCTACGTCGTGAACTATTTCGAACGGCTTTCCCGTATGCATCGCCGTGCGGGCGGAGATGGCTTTCTCGCGAGAAAACCAACCGGCGCTTAGTATTCTGCCTGCATTGCCCCCGGCTCAGTACTAAGAAAACAAACAAAGCTGAACGGTTGGTGCATCGGTCGTCGGGCGGTCGCTGCGCTAGCTTGAAAAGCTGCGCGCCCGCCCGCCGCCCTACTCCACCGACAGTGCCAGTGCCAGTGACATTTCTAACTGGCACAAACCGCGACATTTCTATTCGGCCTAGACAAAAATGCGCACTGATTTTGTTATGGGAAATCGCGCCCTTGTGGTAAGGTAGGC
>NZ_JBKFEE010000044.1:0-1986 GCF_046503825.1 Asticcacaulis sp. W401b | reverse complement strand
ACCCCTCGATTATCCTCCCGAAAGATCCAGCCGCGCTGATGGCGTTTGCTCTGGAAATGGCCCAAAAGGCCGCTCGGGTGGAAGCGCTTGAAGCCGAGGTCAGCGCCCTGAAAAGCCGCGAAGTCGCGTTGAATGAGCGTCTGGATCGGCTCAATGATATCCTCAAGATCTTCAACCGCGGCCGCTTCTCGCGCAAATCTGAGACCTTACAGGCGCCGCCGGCCGAAGATGACGAGCAACTCGTGCTTCTGTTTGAAGAGGTCGCGACGGGTGTGGGCGCCCTTGAGGCTGAAATCCGCAAAGGACGACCGAAGGCAGCGTCGTCGCCGTCGCGACCCCGCAAGAGCCTACCGGCGCACCTTGAGCGCATTGAGGTCGTCATTGAACCCGAGGAGCCCGAAGAGCACGCGGGCAAGCAAAAGGTACGTATCGGTGAAGACCGCAGCGAGCGCCTGGACGTGATACCTGTGACGTACCGGGTCATCGTCACCGCGCGCCCCCGTTACGCCTACAAGGACAAGTCCATCGATGGCGTCCTTCAGGCTAAGGCACCTAACCATATCGTCGAGGCGGGCCTGCCAACCGAGGCGCTGCTCGCCCATATCGCGGTCGCCAAATATGCCGATGGCCTGCCCCTCTATCGCCAGGAAGCGATCTTCGCGCGGCAAGACATCGAGGTAAGTCGCCAGGTGATGGCCAGCTGGATGGGCGCGGTGGGCTTCGAGCTGTCCACCTTGCACGCCTATATGATGGCGCAACTCCTCAAGGGGGAGCGTTTGTTCGCCGATGAGACGGTTCTGCCGACCCTGTCTCCTGGAAACGGGAAGGTGTTACACAACTATCTCTGGGCCTATGTGAAAGACGACCGCCCCTTCGGCGGCGGGGATCCGCCGATCGTCGTCTACCAGTTCGAGGACGGGCGCTCAGGCGACCGGCCAAAGCGCCATCTCGCCGGCTTCAACGGCGTCCTTCAGGTGGATGGGTACGCGGCCTATAATCAGCTTGAAAAGGCCCCGGATGCCAATACGGGCATCCAGCTCGCCGGATGCTGGGCGCATGTCCGCAGGAAGTTTTATGACCTGCATGCCAACAACAGCTCGGCCGTAGCCACCCAGACGGTTGAGATCATGTCTGCACTCTGGCACCACGAAGACAAAGTGCGTGGCCAGTCGCCGGAAGCGCGGGCTGCCTACCGCCTGAAGCATGCCAAGGCCATAGTCGAGGAGCTCTTCCAGCTCTGGGAAAAGACCTCGTCGCAGATCTCTCAGAAATCATCCCTGGCAAAGGCTATCGACTATGCCCTGCGTCGTCGCAAGGTGCTGGAGCGGTTCCTTTATGACGGGCGTATCGAGCTGGACTCCAATATCGTCGAACGCGCCATCAGGCCTCAGACCATAACGCGGAAGAACAGCCTGTTCGCGGGCTCAGAAGGCGGTGGCCGGACGTGGGCTATCATCGCGTCGCTTATCCAGACAGCCAGAATGAACGGGGTCAATCCGCAGGCCTGGCTGACAAAGACCCTTCAGCGCATCGCAGACGGCTGGACTGTCACTCGTCTCGACGAACTCATGCCTTGGAATTTTAAGCCAGATCAAGCCGGCGACTGATCCACGAAATCATTAGATCCGCAACACGGGGGCGTGTTTACGCTTACGCCTTCGAGGCCAGACGGCTGATTGTAGGTAATCGTCCGGGGAACGGATTTTGGTAACGGGGGAATTGGCGGCAAGTTGTGAGCGTCCGGCAAACTGATTTTAAGGCTTCCCTTGGCCTTGGGCTTCGATTCGCGCCTGCTCTTTGGCCATTATGCGCTCGATAGCCTCTGGCTCTGAGCAATTTGCCACGAGGAAGCCGCGTAGCCCGCTGTCCCAGTTTCGGGCCTCCTCAAGCATTTCTTCGATGCACTGGATGCCTCGGTCCGTAAAGCCGGTCGCACCATGTTCGGAGCCGTCGCAGATATGGAGCATCTCGCCGTAGTCGATATTG
>NZ_JBKFEE010000043.1:0-2264 GCF_046503825.1 Asticcacaulis sp. W401b | reverse complement strand
TCTCAAACAGCAGGCGCGACATTGCCCCATGTCTTGATCCGGTTGGTAGGAGAAAACTGGGGCGGTGATGACCGCTTACGGGCGGTCAGGTCATTAACTCGACATATGACCGCAGTGGGCGCTCATCGCCCTAACGACGGCGATCGCGCGTTCAGATCGGCAATATAATCTCGCAGCAATGCCGCGCGTCTGGGGCGGAAGCTTTGCCCTGTCCCTTCGACCGTAGATATCCGCTCGGCGCGAAACATCCGGAAGGCCTCGCGCAGACAGCACCAGGCCAGCACCACCAATGTGCGCTCCGTATAGGAGATGGCCAAAGGCAGGATGGTGCGTTCGGTCACGGCGTTCGCGCTGTCCGTATAGCCGATGGTCAGCGCCTCCTCGGCCCAGCAGGCCTGACGGATAATGTCGATATCGACGCCCGCCGCATGACGCGCATCCGGTCGGTAGACCTGCGAAACGGCGTGAAAAAGGTACTGCTCACGCGCGTCCGGCAGGATGGCCGCCACCTTGGCCAGAACCGAAACTGCCGCCTTCGCCAGAGCCGGATCACCCGTCTGGCGGACCTCGCCGAGCCCCAGCGCAATCGCCTCTATCTCGATGCGATCGAAGGTCTGGGGCGGCAGGGCATAGTCCTCGATCAGCCGATAGCCGTAGCCGCGCTCGCCTTCGATACGCGCGCCCGCTGCGCGCAGGCTGTCGATATCGCGGTACAGAGAGCGCAACGACACGCCCATTTCCTCCGCCAGTCGATAGGCTGTGATCGGCGCAGGCATGACGCGCATGGCCTGCAGGAGTCTGAATAGGCGGTCGGGGCGAGCCATATCGTCCAACTGTCGGAAAATGTCAGTTGGCCCCGGCTATAACCGATCCACCACTTCAGGAGAAGGTTGAAAGCCAATGACCATTAAAACCACGCCCCACCTCAATTTCCGCGGCAACGCCCGCGACGCCCTCGGCTTCTATCAGTCCGTGTTCGGTGGCCATCAGACCGTGGTCACCTATGAGGAGGCTGGCGCACCTCACGACCCTGCCGAAGCCGGGCAGGTAATCTGGGGGCAGGTCGTGGCCGAAAACGGCTTTACCATCATGGCCTACGATGTGCCCGCTTTACGCGCATGGAATCCCGGCGAAGCGCCGTTCTTCGTCTCGGTGCGCGGCCCTGAGAGCGATGAAATCGCGCGCTTCTGGGAAGCCCTTGCGCAAAGCGCGACGATCATCCAGCCCTTGGGCGCCTCCGGCTGGTCACCGCTTTACGGCATGCTCAAGGATCGCTTCGGCATCACCTGGGTGCTCGACGTCGAAGTCGCCTACACGGCTGCATAATGGAGGTGGACCCCGCCCGCATCCAGACCTTTGCACAGGCGTCCGACTTCGGGCGCTGGCTGGCCGTACACCATGCGCAGACAACAGAGGTCTGGGTGAGGATATACAAGAAAGGCGCTGGCACAACGTCCGTCAATTGGTCCGAGGCCGTCATCGAAGCCCTTGCGTGGGGCTGGATCGACGGCCTAAAAAAGCGCGGCGATGACCGGTCATGGCTTCAGCGTTTCACGCCGCGCAGGCCGAAATCCCCATGGTCGCAAATCAATTGCGCTCACGCCGAATACCTCATTGCCGAAGGACGCATGCAGGCACCGGGTCTCGCCGCCGTTCTTGCCGCGAAGGCGGACGGGAGGTGGGATGTGGCCTACGCTGGAAGCGCCGCCATGGTATTGCCTGATGCAGTCCTCGCGCCCATCGCGGCTGATGTGGCCGCGCAGGCTGCATTTGATCGACTGCCTAGAAGCACAATATTCACATTCTACCAACGGCTCACTTCTCTTAAGCGAGAGGAGAGCCGAAGGACCCTGATTGACACCTTCGTGTCGTCTTTAAAAGCTTGTGACGAAGAGCCTTTTGGAGGGTAGTCCCTGTCGTGCGTTCGTAGCATCCGGTCTCCGATTTCGGGCACTGACGTCAATCGACACGTAGGTCCGCTAATGGGATGGACCGGCTGCTTCCCTTGCGAGGCAGTCGGCGTAGACTGCTTGGCTCCAACCGGAGAAGCATCCCATGGATACGAACATTCCTGAGTTAGCGTCGATAGGCATCGATATCGGCAAGGACGTGTTTCACCTTGTCGGATTTGGTACTGATGGTCAGATCGCTTTCCGTCGTAAGATCAAGCGGCTGGCACTGACGGAGACATTTAAAAAGCTACCGCCGTGTATCGTCGGCATGGAGGCCTGCCTCAGCGCGCATTTTGTCAGTCGAACCCTTCA
>NZ_JBKFEE010000042.1:0-2891 GCF_046503825.1 Asticcacaulis sp. W401b | reverse complement strand
ATTGGGGAGCGTTACTTTTAGGGCGCAGTTTGGGGTTGTTGAGGCGTGATTTGCGCTTTTGTGGCCTGGTAACACTTGATAAACCCTTTTTTTTGTGCACATGCTCAGTGTAAAGTAGCATGGGTATGCGGTTTCTTCGATCGAGGGGTTCTCAATGAAAAAGCTCTTGGCAGGTGTTAGCCTGGCTGCGCTGGCAGCGATGGGTGCGATGGTTTCTGGCGCTGTGGCGCAAAATACCACGACAGCGGCAGCGCCTAAGCCGTTGACGGCGAAGCAGCAGGAGGTCAAGACGACCCTTCTGGCTCTTCAAAAGGAAAAGGCTGCGGCTGAGAAGGCGGGCGATACGGCGAAGGTCGAAGCTCTGGCGGCTCAAATCTCTCAGGTCATTGCCGACTCGGGTCTGACGGAAGCTCAAGTGAGCGAAGTTCTGGTTGCGGTTCAGGAAGAGCTGGTGACGGAGACGCAAACGGCGTCGACCGAAACGGGCACTCAAACGGCTGAGAATACGCAAACCGAAGACGCTCCGGATGCCGTTGAAGATACGACGGTTGCCGAGGTTGAGGTTCCGACGCCGGAACTTCCGGGCAATGGCTACCTGCCGGGTTAAGATCTGACAGTGCAGGCTCATGGCCTGCACTTTTTAATTCAATGATGGGGCGATTTTAATGGCGAACCTTGTTAAGGCGCTAATGGCTAGCGCTGTGCTTTGTATGACGTTCTCGAGTGTTGCGAGTGCGCAAGATACCGAGGGCGGTGAAGGCGTTGGCTTCAAGCGCGATCGCAATCAGTCGGTTAAGCAGCGCGTGCCGGCAGAATATCGTCCTCTGGGCATTCGCTGGGGCGGCTTTACGGCTTCGCCGAAGGTCACGGCTGATCTTGAAACGACGGATAACGTCTATTACGCAAGCACGGGTAAGAAGGACGACATCATCTTCCGGCTGAAGCCTGAACTGGGCGTGCGTTCGAACTGGAGCCGCCACATGCTGTCGGGTCTGGCGCGTGCGGGCACGAACAAGTACTCAGACTTCTCCGACGAAAGTTACAATGAGGTGTTTCTGACAGGTTCGGGGCGTTACGATATTGTTGGTTCCAGCAATCTGTTTGGCGGTGTCGCTTATACGTCGTCCGTCGAGCCCCGTGGCGAAGAGACGAGCATTCTTTCTGCAGCTAAACCTATCGAGTTTAAGGCTAGCTCAGGCAATGCTGGCTTCGTGGCCGGTGGCAATCGTCTTCGCCTCATCGGGCGCGTGGATTACCAGAAGTTTGACTATAAGGACGTGCGCCGCCTAGGTGGCGGTGTGATCGACATGGACGATCGCGACCGTGTCGAAACGCGTGGCTCTCTGCGCGGTGAGTACGCGGTCAGCCCAGATACTTCGGTTTATGTGGTCTACGAAGGCAATAAACGCGAATACGATATCGTGGGTACGTCGGGCGTGAGAGACTCTGACGGCTACGAAGTGGCGGTCGGTGTCAATCTTGACTTGAGCAAACTGGTTCGTGGCGAAGCCCAGATCGGTTACCTGAGCCAGTCCTACGATAATACGAAGTTCGCCAAGGCGTCTGGTGCGTCCTATAAGGCGCGTCTGGAGTGGTTCCCGACACAACTGACGACGGTTGGGTTTAATGCGTCACGCGGGATTAAGGAAACCCCGGCTGTTGGCTCGTCGGGTTATGAATCGGCGGTTTTGGGCGTCAGTGTTGATCACGAGGTCCTGCGTAATTTTATTGTATCTGGTGCCTACACCAAGACGGACAACAGTTTTAATGGCATTGACCGCTCGGATAAGCGGACGGCGGCCAATGTGGCAGCAACCTACCGCGTAAACCGGACGGTCGCAGTCACGGGCGGCTACTATTACAGTGACCTGTCGTCTTCGGGTAAGGCCAAGGCGCCTGAATATGATAATAAAGCGCTGAAACTTAGCGTGACGTTTGCTTACTGAGCTTGTTATTCCAACGCAGCCCAGCCTTAACGGCTGGGCTGCCCTTTTTTATTTTTTTAAGTTATTGTGAGCCAGATGGACATTTCTCCTGCCGCGTCTGACAAAGAGTCCTTACTTCCAGAGTTTGATCTCGCCGCACTAATTGCCGACTTCCGCCGTTACCTCAAACTGTTTATCGCTGTGTTTGTAGTGGTGGCAGCGGCGATCATTACCCCGGTCTTAATGGAAGCGCCGCGTTATACATCGACGTCGAGCGTGATGATTGATCCACGTACGGTGAATTCTACACCTGTTCAAGACGTGTTGTCTGGCCTGCCGTCAGATACGACCCAGATCGACACGGAAGTTGAGATATTGAAGTCGAACGCCCTGGCGCAGCGCGTGGTGACCTCGCTCAAGCTTGATGAAGATCCCGAGTTTAACCCGAGCATTGCGCCTAAGAAGGGGTTGTTCGGAGAGACGAAGCCCGTTGATCCTGACACTTTAACTCCTTTGCAAAAGCAATATCGTCGCCAGGGCGTTATCAATCGGGTAACTAAAGGTCTAAGCGTAAAACGTCAGGGACTGACGCGGATTATCACCATCAGCTATGAGAGCTTGTCGGCAGAAAAGTCGGCGAAGATCGCCGATGAGTGGGCGCGCCTTTATCTCACCCAGCAGATCGAAACCAAGTATGAAGCGACTAAAGAGGCCAATAACTGGCTGAATGCGCGTTTGGGAGAGCTTCGCTCTGATGTTCTGGCGAAAGAGGCTGCCGTCCAGAACTATCGGATCGCCAACAATCTTCTGAGCACAACGGGTGCATCTCTGGTGGAGCAGGAAGCCTCCAACCTCAACCAAAACTTCGCTACTGTAAAGGTGGATCTGGCGGAAGCGGAAGCCCGCCTGGCGACGGCTAAACGCCAACTGGCTGCTGGCTCGACAGGTGAGGATGTCGGCGAGGCC
>NZ_JBKFEE010000041.1:0-2894 GCF_046503825.1 Asticcacaulis sp. W401b | reverse complement strand
TACGAAGGCTGGACCAACGAGTACGACACCTGGCAGCCGGTCAACACGGTTGAATATGTTCTGGCCGGCGGCACCTCGATTGATGTCCGCAAGCTGAACATCAACTGGACCACGGTCGAGACGTGGAACTACAACACCATCTATCCGATCGCGCTGGATCTCGATGGAGACGGTCTGAACCTGTCGACGGTCGAGAACAGCACGGTCGTGGCACGCACCGATCGCGGCGGCTTGTCCCAGGTCGCGTGGGTCGGCCCGACGGACGCCTTCCTCGCGGTCGACCGCAACGGCGACGGCGCCATCAACCGGCTGTCGGAAATCTCCTTCGTGCAGGACAAGCCGGGCGCGACGAGCGATCTGGAAGGTCTGCAGACGTGGGACACCAATGGTGATGGTCTGCTGGACGCCAAGGACGCCAACTTCAGCAAGATCCTGCTGTGGCAGGATCTGAACCAGAACGGCCGTTCGACGCAGAAGGAACTGAAGACGCTGACCGAGGCCGGTATCGTGGCCATCGATCTGCGCGGCGTGGCAACGGGCTATACGCAGGATCTGACGACCGAAAGCTTCGTTCAGCACACGCTGAACTTCATCTGGGCGGACGGTACTAAGGGCGATGCCTACGATGTGGCTCTGGCACGCCGTGTGCTGGGTTCGGAAGGCCTGTACGCCGGCGAATATCAGGCGGAGTGGAGCTCTTCCAACGGCGACGCCGAGTTCGGGCAGCTGAAGAACGATGCAAAATCAGAGGCCAAGGCTTCCCGTGTGCGTCAGAAGAAGGCGCTTATCGACAAGATCGGGGCGACCTATCAGGAAACCAAGACGGCTGCGCAGGTCGACTTCTCGGACCACGACAAGACCGATGCAAAGATTCTGAAGCGTTGGGAGAAGCTGGATCGAAGCGAGCAGGCGGCGTGGCTGTCCGGGCAAGCAACATCGACGGACGAGCGGGTCAGCAAAATCTCCGGCGAACAGTTCTTCGTCTCCCGGCAGCTGAAGGCTCAGAACGCGACGAACCGGATGGAAACCTCCGCCTATGAGGCCGCCGGCGCTTCGGTGTCGGGCGGCTTAAGCGCAGACGGCGGTTCGGCGAGCCTGTCCAATGCCGACTTCGGCGCCAGCGGCAACTCTGCAGCAACGGGTCTTGGCCTGTCGCTTACAGCCAGCGAGCCGTTCTCGGAGGTATTGGGCTACGGCGGGGCTGTCGCCAGCCCTGAGGCGGCGTGGTGGCGGCAGACGGGTCAGACCCTGTCTGCCGGATCATCATCCCTTGGGGCGCTGATTGCCGCCATGGAAACGCCGGCCGGAGGATCGTTGGATCCGATGGTTCAGCAACAACAAGCGCTGCTGCGTCAGTCCATGGCGGGCTTCGGTGGCGAAACAGGTGGCTCGGCTATCTGGTCGCGCGACAGCGTCAGCGGGACATCCACGCTGGCGGCCTCCGCCGGTGTCCAACGTACCGCAGCTTCAACACCGGCACTCGTGGCGTAAGCAATAGTTTTGGAACGGCGGTTCATAATGTACGAGCCGCCGTTCAGACAACGTCCACGAAGGGCCTTGGAATTAGTTTTGAGTAGTAGGAGCTTCCATGTCCGTAACACCTTCCCCTACCGGTGCCAGTGCACCACAAAAAACCGTTGCTCAAGTCCTCGGCGAGATCACCTGGTTGATGAGCCAGTCGCCCATTCACAAGCAACTTTTCATCAGCGATCTGGAATGGTTCGCCATGCCGGCGATCCTCCTGGAGCAGTTCCGGGTGTGGAACGGCCCGAACGCGCCTGCCGCTGTGGCACTGTGGGCGACCGTGTCTGAAGAGACGGAAGCGCGCCTAGAGTCTGGTGCCTCGAAACTGCGTCCGGATGAATGGCAAAACGGCGATCGCCCGTGGCTTATCGATCTGGTCGCTCCGTTCGGCGCTGTTGATGAAATCCTCACCGATTTGTCGAAGACGGTCTTTGAGGGCAAGCCTTTCAAGTTCCACCATATTGACCAATCCGGCGCGCGCGTTGTCTCCACCTACGAAGCACCTTCGGTCAACTAGGGAAGTCTTATCGTGATTATGGGGGTTATTGCCGCTGGCGTGATGGGGCTTTCGCTGCCAGCGGTTCCGGACTGGATGAAGCCGCACAAGCCGAAGCCGTCCGAGCGCGCTTTGCAAAAGCAGGCCGACAAGGTTCGGCGCAAAGTCTATCAACTCGAGGGCTGGGTGATGACGATTCAGACGGATGGCTTCACCGGCCAACCGCGTTGTCATCTGTATTCGCCGAGGACTTTGAGCCAGGGGCGCATCAATTACGAGGGCGGGGCGCTTGGTTTTGCCTTTGATCGTGATGAACCGACACAGGACGCGTGGTATCGGGTCGATCACCAAAACGCGAAACGCTGGCAGGACACCTATCCGGAGCTGGTCAAGCTACGTATTCCTCTGGAGGGCGGAACTCTGCTCAATCCCTCGGGTGGAGTCGTCCTCATTCCAGAAGCAGAGTTGGAGACAGCGCGGGAAGTTCATATCCGTCTGGAAGATACCCAATCGCCTAAGCGCTTCAGGCTGCGAGGCTTCCAAAAGGCAAAGCAAGCGGCGCTCGACAATGGCTGTGACACCCCCGAGAGCTTTGAGCGATATCGATGGTAAAGCAATCCCTCCTTGCAGGGCTCGCTTTCCTTTGCCTGCCCTCTATGGCTCAGGCAGAGACGCTGGCTGATGCCATTGCGCTCGCTTACGAGACTAATCCGGTCCTGCAAAGTCAACGTTTCGATCTCAAGGCACTGGACGAATCCTATATTCAAGCTCTCTCAGGATTGCGGCCGAAGGCGGAACTGCAGTTCTCGGGAGAGTATGTCGATAGCTGGGCCGGCGACGCGACACAGGCCCTGCGTCTGGCGGCAGACCCATT
>NZ_JBKFEE010000040.1:0-3310 GCF_046503825.1 Asticcacaulis sp. W401b | reverse complement strand
CGTGGGGCGACGGCTGGAATCGAACCGCAATGACATCCGCGTGGTAGTTCAGCAATTGCTTTATTCGGGTGGGCAGGCATCTGCGGCCATTGATGCCGCCGAGTATCGCATCCTTGCCGGCCGTGAGACGCTGCGCGCCAGTGAAGGCGAACTGCTCCTGCAGGTCATTACCGCCTATACTGATGTTCAGCGAGACGAGCAAAGTCTGCAGGTGCGTCGCGAAAACCTGAAAGCGCTTGAGCGCCAAAACGAGATGACGGAAGCCAGGCGGGTGGCGGGCGAGGTGACGCGGACAGACACCGAACAGGCGAAAGCCCAACTCGAGGCGGCTCTGGTTCAGATTTCCTATTCCGAGGCACAACTGCAGGCCAGCCGTGCGACCTACGCAACTCTGGTGGGGCAGAACCCCGGGAGTCTGGAAAGCTTGCCGATCTTGCCTTTTGTCCCAGTGAGCTTGGAGGAAGCGTTCGATATTGCCACGGAGAACAACCCGGAGCTCCGTCGCGCTGGTTTTACCGAACGTGAGAGCCGAATGACGGCTAATCAGGCGCGTGCCGCCAACAATATGGTCGTTAGCGCCCGGAGTTCTTACGGGACAACCGGTGAACTTGTCCCTTATATTGCACGGGACCAGGATAAAGAGTTTACTTTCTCGATCTCGGTTACGAAGCCGCTTTTTTCTGGTGGGGCCAACGATTCCGGCTATCGCGAGACCCTTAATCGTAATGCAGCAGACCGGCTACGCATTGAGGCAGAACGTCGCAACGTATTGCAGAACGTGCGACTTGCCTGGAACCAGGTCGTAACGTCTGAGCGCAACGTTGCTATCCAGAAGCGTCAGTTGGCGGCGGCGGAAATCGCCGCTCAAGGCATGCAGGAAGAGTTTCGCTACGGTCAGCGTTCGACTCTGGATGTACTGGTTGCCGAGCAGAACCTACGCGAAGCCCAATTGGCCATGATCAACTCCCGTCGAGACGTTTATGTCGCTCAGGCCACCCTTTTAAGGCAGATTGGATATCTGGAGGCCCGGGTTGTGCTCGTTGGCTTGAACATCGAAGACCCTTCCACCTATTTGCGTTCGGTGAAGGAAAAAGGGGATGTGCCATGGGAGGGTGTCATCCAAAGTCTTGACCGCAAGGACGGGGAGCGAGATGGCCCCACACTTGTCATGCCTGCCGATAAAGCGTCCTCAAACTATCAAATGACTCCAGGCACCGCTTCGCAACGCGACGATATGCTGGGTACAGACACGCCGATCCAAACGAAACTAAGAGTAACCAACTAGCTATAGAAGCCGATCATGAGACGACTGATCCCAGTGAGTAGGTTGTGTTTTGTTATTGCCGCGTCTTGCCTTTCGAGTTGTGCGTCTGTGCCGCCAAACGCCATCAATTCCAACGCGGACCTGCTGCGTTTGGCGCTGTCGAGTTCCCTGCCAGACCTGGAGAAACGAGCGGCCGAGGCCGACGCGGAAGCGCAATATGCTTTGGCACTGGTTCACCGGTATGGTCTGCAGGGAGAGGCAGTGAACGTTCAACGCGCAGATGCATTAGAGAGGGATGCGTTCGCCTCTCGCGGATATACGCCAATTACACAGTACATCGCTGGGCTCGATGGGAAGCCCGGACGCACCGCGATTATAAACGTCCCGCGAAGTGGTGTGGATAGGGCGGCAGCCCTTCGGGCACGGCGCTGCGCAGAGGCCATTCGAGAGGCTTCAAGCGAAACTGCCGGCGCACGAGACTGTGGCACGCTGAGCAATTTCCGGGAACTTCGTGACTTGTGGGATAGCCAGTAGTGATACTGACACCAAACGGGGACTGCTTCACCGGGAGATGAATATTCTCGTCAGAGTTTTGAAAGACCCCCAGCAGCGATTTGTTGCGGGTGAATAGTTTTGCCGCTACGGGTCTGGTGGCAATGAGGGAGGCCGCCGATAATCCACTGGGCGGCCGCCGCAAATGCTGATAAGTTCGCGCGGAGTTAGCTGGGGGGCACCCATGAAAAGCGGTTTAACGCACACAATCGCTGTAACGCTTCTGTTGATCGCCGCTGCTATGCTGACGGCAATGTGGGTGTTGAACACCTTCTTTCCTGCGGAATTCCATTTCCCTGGTTTCGGACCTGCGTTCTGTATGATCGCTGTAAATCTCTTTCTTTTGAGGAAACGTTCAGGGCAGCCGGTCACAGAGAAATAGGTCGCGGGGTTAAACAAGATCACATCGGCTTTCTTAACCGGTCTACTGAATTTGTGACAGGGCTCGCTCTTGTATCCGCCAACGGGGCAAGGCAGTTACCCGCGCCTTGTCTGGCGCGGAACGCGACGGATTCCCTAATCATCTATGTGATCTGTTACTCCGTAAAGCGTCTCCTGCGCATTGGACCGAACTAACCATTCGTTCAAATCTGTCGCATAAGAATACAAACCATGAACAGAGGGCGCGGTGGCCGACGGCGTCAGAGTCCCAGCTTGCCGGATGGTTCGGATATTTTTAGCTTAGAGCGCCTTACGTAACTTCTCATAGTCGAGAGACTGCGGTGCCGCGTGTGGCCCATGATTTCCTCGTCCGGCACTCCGTTGCGGTAGGCCGTAGTTACAAAGCCCGCTCGCAGCCCATGCGGGCTGACGGGCTCGTTGACAGCCCCCTTGATTCCAGCCGCGGCAGCCCGACGCAGCAGAATCTGCCGAACCGCGTCCTCGCTGAGTCGCCGAGCTTCAACGCGGCCAGACTTGTTAACCTTTCGGTAAACAGGTCCGAAACATATCTCGGCCTTTTCAAGCCAGTGGCGCAGGGCCCTAACAGGGCAGGTGGCTTCGTTCCGGCCATATACGATCGTTACTTCGGCGCCTTTGCCTTCTTTATCGGTCTTCGACTTTTCCAGTAACAACCGCACGCCATCATTGAACCAGGTCAGCTTCTCGGCGTCCAACCCCACAAGTTCGGAGCGGCGTAATGCGCCGGCAAATGCCACCAGCAACAGCGCGCGGTCGCGGTCGCCTGTAAGGCTGTCGTCACAAGCGCGGCTCAAAGCTTTCAATTCCGCTGTGGTAAGAGCGGCCGACTTTCGGCCACGACTGCCATGTGTCCGGCCGATGCCGCGCAGCGTTTCACGGATCGCAGGGTGCTTGGTATCGAGTGGATGACCATCGACACCGGACGCTCTTGCAATGGCCGCCACACGGCGCCGCAACGTCTGCATGGCATAGCCTTCGCCAGCGGCCGCCAGATAGGCGCCAACGATTTCAGGCGTCGCTGGAAATGCCGCCAGACCGTTGCGCTGGCACCAGGTTTCGAAATTCGCCACGTCG